>NZ_KI911783.1:3308342-3622907 GCF_000515415.1 Bradyrhizobium sp. WSM1417 | reverse complement strand
GGCATCGCCTGCGGTCCGGCGCAGATTGTCGACCGAGGATTTCAGCGCATCGATATTTTCCTTGTCCGTCGGCGCGGCGTCGATCTGGTCGGGATTGAGCGCGGGGTTCAGCACCTTGGCGCCCTGCGCGAGCAGCTTCAACTTCGGCGGCTGGTCTTCAGGAACGAAGCTGTTGAGCGACATCACGCGCAACACCTCCGGCACCTTCTCCAGCTTCGCCTCCACCTGCCTCGCCTGCTCTTCCGACGTGGTCATCACGTTGATGGCATTGGCGCCGGTGTTGGGATCCTTGCGCAAATCGAGGAAGGTCGCGATCGACTCTGCCTTCGGGTTGCGCAGGTTCATCGGGTTGAAGTCGAACTTCATGAAATAGAGCAGCGGCAGGCCGGCGATCGCCAGAAACATGGTGCCGCCGACGACCAGCACGCGGTGCTTCTCCAGGAAGTGATCGAGCGGCGCCAGGAAGGCATAGCCGACCGGCTCTTTCTCACCGGGCGGGTTCAACAGCTTCAGCATCGCCGGGAGCACAGTGATGCTGGTGAGGAACGCGACCAGCATGCCGACGCCGGCGATCTGGCCGAGTTCGGCGATACCCTTGTAGTCGGTGGGGATGAAGCAGAGGAAGCCAGCCGCGGTCGCCATTGCCGCCAGCGACAACGGAATTGCCGAGCGCTTGGCAGCCAGGATCAGCGCGCCCGAGAGATCGTTGTGCTTGTAGCGCTCGGAGCGATAGCGGACGCTGTACTGAATGCCGAAATCGACGCCGAGGCCGACGAACAGCACGGCGAACGCGATCGACAGCAAATTGAGCGAGCCCACCATCATAAGGCCGGCGGCGGTTGTCAGCGCAAGCCCTACGAAGAGATTGACGAACACCGCGAAGATGATCTTCGCCGAATGCAGCGCCAGCCACAGGATGAGCAGCACGACGAGGACCGTGCCGATGCCGTTGACGACGGCACCTTCCTGGACGGTTGCATATTCCTCGTTGGCGATCGGGACCGGTCCGGTCAGCCGGACCCGTGCCTGATATTTGGTGGCAAAATCCAGATCGGCTGCGGCCTTGCGGATCGCATCGGTGGCGCCCTTGCCGGGCTCCAGCGCGTTGTAGTCGAGGATCGGCTTGAACTCGATGAAGGCGCGCTTGTCCGAATCCGTCAGCGGCTCGTCACTGACGAGCTGGCGCCAGGAGAACGTCGCATTGCCCTTGTTGAGCACGGTCTCGACCGTTTGCGCGATCTGGTTGAAGGGCCGTTCGGTGTTGTCGAGCTTGACCTGCCCGCGCTTTACGCCGGCAAGTCCCGTCTCGAGCGCGCCGGTCAGACCGCGGATCGAGGGATCGCCCGCCATGATCTCGATCAGGGGCGCCGCGGATTCGAACTGCCCGGTGACCTTGGCGACTTCCTCTGTCGGCAGGAACAAAAGACCATTCTTCTCGAAGAACTCGCCGGTGCCGAGCTGCTGCATCGACTGGAATTCGGTCTTGTTGTCCTTCAGCTTGGCATAGAGCGCGTCCGACGCCGCGGTCGCCATCTCCGGCGTCTTGGCTTCGACCACCGCCGTAATCGTCGCATCGCGGTCGAAGGCGCGATCGAACTGCTGGTCGCGCTGGCGCCAGTCCAGATTTTGGGCAATCAGCGAATTGATATCGGTGTTGATGGCGAAGTGCCGGGACGTGTAATAGCCCGCCCCCACCGCCAGCAGGAGTCCGAGAACGACGACGAGGGAGGCAAACCGGGTGCAGGCCCTGACGATGGCAACGACGACGCTTTGCAGCACTACTTTTCTTTCTGCGGTTAACAGCTTGCCGGAAACGCCCGCTGTTTAACGGAGTTCCCGGCCGAAACCTATTGCTGTTTTGAGTGGTTATTGCCGTCAGATGGTTCGAGGTAAACGGCGGAAGACCATGGCAAAATCATGCGGGACCGTCGGTATAGCCGAGGAGTTGAGGCGGGAAAGTGACGAAGGCGCGAACACCGATGTCACCTTTTTTGGCCCAACATCCCTCTACTATAATACCGTAAAAGTGATCCAGCAGGGGAACCAAAGTTCATTCCACCTTTCCTTACTGCCCATTTTTTGACACAAAGTACTGCGCCTCCATGCACCGGGACCCGGCAGGGGTGGGCGGTTACCGCGTGCGCGAACCGATGGTGCGGATATTGCAACTCATTGGTTCGTATCGGGGTGTCCCCTGAACTTGAGAGCGGATTGGTGCAACTTGCGTGATGGGCGTCCAATGGAAGTTTATCTGGCGCAACCGCGCGGCTTTTGCGCGGGGGTGGTGCGTGCGATCGAGATCGTGGAACGGGCGCTGGAAAAGTACGGCCCGCCCGTCTACGTGCGCCATGAGATCGTGCACAACAAGTACGTCGTCGAGAGCCTGAAAAACAAAGGTGCGATCTTCGTCGAGGAGCTGTCGGAGGTGCCGCCGAAGGCCGTGACGGTCTTCAGCGCTCATGGCGTTGCCCGGAGCGTCGAGGAAGAAGCCGCTGCGCGCGACCTTCCGGTGCTCAATGCCACCTGCCCCCTGGTCACGAAAGTTCACAATCAGGGGAAGCGCTACATCGCCAGGGGCCGCACCCTGATCCTGATCGGCCATGCCGGCCACCCCGAGGTCGAGGGTACGATGGGCCAGGTTCCCGCACCCGTCCTGCTGGTCCAAAGCGTTGAAGAAGTTAAGGCCCTTGAGCTGCCGGCGGATACGCCAGTGGCCTATATCACCCAGACCACCCTCTCGGTGGATGACACCAAGGACATCATTTCGGCCCTGCAGGCCCGCTTTACAGATATTCAAGGCCCGGATATCCGGGATATCTGCTATGCGACACAGAACCGCCAATCTGCGGTAAGGGACTTGAGCAAGCTGGTCGACGTGATCTTGGTGGTGGGCGCTGCCAATAGCTCGAATTCGAACCGGCTCCGCGAAATCGGCACTGAGGCCGGTGTCGCGAGTTATCTGATTGCCGACGGCAGCGCGCTCAATCCGGAGTGGTTGAAAGATGCCAGGATCGTCGGCGTCACGGCCGGCGCTTCGGCGCCCGAGGTACTCGTGGATGACGTGATCGAAGCGATGCGGCGGATCGGACCGGTCAAGGTTTCGGTGCTTCCGGGCCGCGAGGAAAACATCGAATTCCGGCTTCCGGCCCAACTGGCTGCGAGCTGACCCACCCGAATTTCAAGCCCAGAAAGAAACTTGTAATGGCTATCCCCTTCTTCAAGGAAATGCGTATCGGCGGCTATTTGATCAAGCAGAAGCTGCTTGGCCGCAAGCGCTATCCGCTCGTGCTGATGCTGGAGCCGCTGTTCCGCTGCAACCTCGCCTGCGTCGGCTGCGGCAAGATCGATTATCCGGATGCAATCCTCAACCGCCGCATGACCGCACAGGAGTGCTGGGACGCGGCCGACGAGTGCGGCGCGCCGATGGTCGCCATTCCCGGCGGCGAGCCGCTGATCCACAAGGAGATCGGCGAGATCGTGCGCGGCCTCGTAGCGCGCAAGAAGTTCGTCTCGCTCTGCACCAACGCGCTGCTGCTCGAGAAGAAGCTCGATCTGTTCGAGCCTTCGCCCTACCTGTTCTTCTCGGTGCATCTCGACGGCCTGAAGGAGCACCACGACAAGGCCGTGTCGCAGAAGGGCGTGTTCGACCGCGCCGTCTCCGCGATCAAAGCGGCGAAGGCCCGCGGCTTCACCGTCAACGTCAACGCCACCATTTTCGACGGCCATCCGGCCGAGGAGATCGCCAAGTTCCTGGATCTCACCGTCGAGCTCGGTGTCGGCGTCTCGATGTCGCCCGGCTACGCCTATGAGCGGGCGCCGGACCAGGAGCACTTCCTCAACCGCACCAAGACCAAGAAGCTGTTCCGCGACGTCTTTGCGATGGGCAAGGGCAAGAAGTGGAATTTCATGCATTCCGGCCTGTTCCTGGACTTCCTCGCCGGCAACCAGGAATACGAGTGCACGCCCTGGGGCATGCCCGCGCGCAACATCTTCGGCTGGCAGAAGCCCTGCTATTTGCTCGGTGAAGGCTACGCAAAAACCTTCAAGGAGCTGATGGACACCACCGACTGGGAGACCTACGGCACCGGCAAGTACGAGAAGTGCGCCGACTGTATGGCTCATTGCGGCTACGAGCCGACGGCGGCGACCGCAGCCATCAACAACCCGCTGAAGGCGATGTGGGTGTCGCTGCGCGGCATCAGGACCACGGGTCCGATGGCGCCCGAGATCGACATGAGCAAGCAGCGCCCGGCGCAGTACATCTTCTCGGCGGAAGTGCAGAAGCGCCTGTCGGAGATCCGCAAGGACGAAGCCGCCGCCGCGCAGGAGAAGGCTGCGCGGAAGGCTTCGACCGCCGCGTAAGCGCGCTATTCGCCACCAACAAAAAAGGCCCGATCGCCAATGGCGAGCGGGCCTTTTCTTTTCCTGATCGCAGAAGCCGCTCAGGCCGCCTCGGAGACCAGCGCTTCGCTCTCCACGATCTCGGTGCCGATCAGGAAGTCGCGGCAGCCGCGCAGGCTGCGCAGCGCGCGGTTGAAGTCGAGGCCGGTCGAGACCAGTCCATGCAGCGCGGTCGGGTTGCGCGCGATGCCGCGCAGCACGGCCAGCACGTCGATCTGGCCGTTCGGCTTGATGGCGGCGCGGGCGAGCGCCGGCAGCGCGCGATGGGCGGGATCGCTGATGACGCGGACCGCGGCGAACGGCAAGCCGGCCTCGGCGGCGTAGGCGGCCGCGATGTGGCTTTCCATGTCGACGGCGGCAGCTCCCGTCTCCGAATGCAGCGCCGCCTTGCAGGAGCGCCCCGTGACCACTTCCTCGGCACCGGCGAGGCTGCCGCGCACCACGCGGCGGCGCCCCGACGTCAGGCGGTCGATCAGGTCGTCGCCGAGCGAGAGGCCAGCGGCCCAGCGGGTGTCGCCCGCGAGCACCTCGGTCGCCAGGACGACGTCGCCGGAGCGCAGCGTCGGGTCGAGCCCGCCGGCCACGCCAAAGGAGATCACGCCGCGAATCGTTTCGGGATCCAGCACCGTCAACAGCGCCCGCAACTGGGTCGGGCTGCTCGACGAGCAAATGACCGCCATGCCGGGCCCGGCCGCGATGCGGGCCTCCTGAACCAGTCCAGTCACGATCAATATCGGCCGCGGATCAACGGTTTGACCCGCGGTAAGATAGTCCCCCGTCCCCAAAGTCACATTCCGACCCCTACCACCCTGCTGTTGGTGTTCCGCAAGTTCCGATACCGCGCCAACGCCCACAGCGGGAAGAACTTCGGGTAACCATGGTACCGTAGATAGAATACACGGGGAAAGCCTGTGGCGGTGTACCGCTGTTCGTCCCACAGTCCTTTTTCGTTCTGTGTTGCAATCAGGTACTCCACCCCGCGGGCGACGGCCGGGTGATCAACCTCGCCAGCAGCCATCAGGGCAAGCAAGGCCCATGCCGTTTGCGAGGCGGTCGAGGGGGCGGCCTCCCAGCCCCGGTAGTCCAGCCGGTAGCTGACGGCATCCTCGCCCCAGCCGCCATCCTGGTTCTGGATCGAGGCCAGCCAGCCGGCGGCTTTCCGGATCATGGGGTCGTCATGGCGGACGCCGGCCATGTTGAGGGCGCACAGCACCGACCAGGTTCCATAGATGAAGTTCATGCCCCAGCGGCCATACCAGGACCCTTCAGGGTGCTGGGTCTTGCGGAGGTAGGCGATCCCGTCCGCGACATGCTTGCTGGTCTTGGCGGTCTCGCCGAGCTGGGCCAGCATCGAGATGCAGCGCGCGGTGACGTCCTCGGTCGGCGGGTCGAGCAGCGCGCCATGGTCGGAGAACGGGATGTTGTTCAGATAATATTCGAGGTTGTTGACGTCGAAAGCGGCCCAGCCGCCGTCGTCGCTCTGCATACCCTCGATCCACTCCCGCGCACGGTCGATCGCGGCGTCATAGCCGGTCGCACCGTGCTCCCGGCGCATGCGGTCCATCGACATCACGACCACCGCAGTGTCGTCGAGATCGGGATAATGGGCATTGTTGTACTGGAAGGCCCAGCCGCCCGGGCGCACGTCGGGCCGCTTCACCGCCCAGTCGCCCTTCACCTCGAGCTCCTGCTTCGGGATCAGCCAGTCGAGACCCTGCTTGGCCGCCGGCACCGCCTTGTCGCCGCCGGCTTCGAGCAGCGCGTGGGCGGTCAGCGTCGTGTCCCACACCGGCGAGACGCAGGGCTGGCAATAGGCTTCGTCGTCCTTGATCACGAGCAGCTTGTCGATGCCCCGGCGCGTGATCGCACGCGGCGGGAAGTTCTCGTCCTTGCCGAGCGCGTCGTACATCATGACGATGTTGGCCATCGGCGGATAGATCGCGCCCATGCCGTCCTCGCCGTTCAGCCGCTCCTCGGTGAAGGCGAGCGCCGCGTCGATGGCGCGCTTGCGCAGGCTCTTCGGAAACATCGGCTCGACCACGCGCAAAATGCCGTCGAGCGCCCGGAACAGCACGAACCAGGCCATGCTCTGGTGCGGAGCCTTGGCGGTCATGCCGATCGAGCGCGGATCCTGCAGGAACAGCTCGTCGATGCCGACGCCCTTGGGATTCTTCGCCCGCGGCTTCAGCGCGGCGATGACCATCAGCGGCACCATGGTGGTGCGCGCCCAGTAGGAGATCTTGTTGATGTGGAACGGCGACCAGAACGGCAGCAGCACGATCTCGATCGGCAGCACCGGTACCGCACGCCAGGTCACGACGCCAAACATCGCAAGCATGAAGCGCGTGAAGACGTTGCTGTGAATGGCGCCGCCGCGGGAATGGATCGCCTCGCGCGCACGCACCATGTGCGGCGCGTCGATGGAATCCCCGATCATCTTCAGCGCGAAATACGCCTTGACGCTGGCGCTCATGTCGAACTCGCCGTCATGCACCAGCGGCCAGCCGCCATGGGCGCCCTGCACGCGGCGAAGATAATTGGCGATCTTGGCTTCGAGCACGGCATCGACCGGCTCGGCGAGACAATGGCGCAGCAGCACGTATTCGGCCGGAATCGTGCAATCGGCTTCGAGCTCGAACACCCAATGTCCGTCGGATTGCTGGAAGCCGAGGACGCCTTCGGTGGCCGACGCAATGCTCGATTCCAAGTTTCTCAATTCTTGGGCTTCGCGGCTGGTCGCGTTCACGGAATCCATCTCGCTCGATTGCTCCGATAGTCGATTGAATTGGCCGAAATTGACCGGGACAAATGCCCGTCAGGGCCGCCTGTCACTATCCCTTGGCGGCCAGAACCAGATCGGCGGCGCGATCACCGGATCGGACCGATCCCTCGATGGTTGCAGGCAATCCCGTAGCAGTCCAATCGCCTGCAAGAAACAGGTTTTTCAGCGCAGTGACCGGCCCCGGACGCAGGGCATTCTGCGCCGGCGTCGCCGCAAATGTGGCACGGCGCTCGCGCACGATCTGCCAAGGGGGAAGCTCGCCGGACACACCGCCCGCCTTGCAGACGTCGCTCCAGATCGCCTGCGCGAGTTCCTCGCGCGGCATGTCGACCAGACGATCGCTGTTGCTGATGGTGACGGAAAGCCGGTTCGGGAACGCGAACAGCCATTCCACGACGCCGCCGATCACGCCTAGGATCGGAGCCGATCCCGCCGGCGGCTCGACGCGGAAATGCGCATTCACGATGGCGCGAAATTCGGTTGGCGTCTTGAGCCCGGGCAGCAGATTGGAGGCAGCGCGCGGCGGTACCGCCATTACGACGACGTCGCCCTCGCCGATCTGGATCACATCCTCGCCGCCGAAATTCAGCGCGCCGACCTTGCCGTCATGGGTCGCAAACGAGCGCAGCTCATGGCCGAGCTGAACGGAGTGCCCGCGCTCGCTCAAGAATTTGACGGCGGGTTCGATCAGCACCGCGCTGAGGCCGTCGCGCGCGATCAGCGGGCGGCAGGCCTGCCCGCCGGCGAGCAGCGTCTCGCGCACGATCGCGCCGGCAAGCCCCGCCGAGCCTTCGGGTGGATCGACGTTGAGCGCCGCCAGCAGCAGCGGCTGCACCAGGCGCTGATAGAGCACGCCCTCGCAGGGAATGGACTTGCCGACCAGCGTCTCTTCCGAGGCCCAGATCAGCGGCGCCAGCTTCAGATAATCGGTCAGCCCGGTGTCGGGGACGCGGCGGCTCTCGTCGAGCACCCAGGTCGGCAGCCGGCCGTCGCCGAGATCGATCTGCCAGCGCTGCCCGGTCTTGATATCGACAAAGGGAAACTGCGCGCGGTCCGGACCGACGAGGCCCGCCTCGGTGCCGATCGAGCGCGCATAGGCGCGCGCATGGCTGTTGCCGGACAGCAGCAAATGGTTGCCGTTGTCGATGGTGAGATTGGTGGCGCCGTCGAAATATGAACGGCAGCGGCCGCCGGCCTGCTGCGTCGCCTCGTGCACGGCGATCTTGAAGCCGGCATTGGCAAGCCGCACGGCGGCGGAGAGGCCGGAGATTCCAGCACCGATGATGTGAGCTGTTTTTTGCATCAGATGAGAGCGTAACGGAGCAGGATGGCGATGCGTGTGATCTTCGACACACGCACCGGCTCGCGCGGCGCGTTGAACCCGCGCGCGATCAGGAGATCCAGAATAGCATGATAGTATTTCGACATCATGCGCGGCGCGCGCACCGCGCGGCGCCGGTTGCGGTTCATGATCTCGTCCGACTTCTCGAAATACACCTTTGCGCGCTGCGCCAGCGGCAGGCAGACCTTCGGCAGCGCGCGCTCGACGATCACGCGGTCCGGATCGTTGGAGGTGATGCCGGCATGCAGCAGCGCTTCGCGCGGCAGATAGAGCCGGCCGAGCCCGGCGTCCTCGTCGATATCGCGCAGGATGTTGGTGAGCTGGAGCGCGCGGCCGAGATGATGCGCGAGCTCGATGCCGTCTTCTTCCGGCAGGCCGAAGACCCGGACCGACAGCCGCCCCACGGCACTCGCGACGCGATCACAATAGAGATCCAGCGTCGCCATGTCGGGCGCGCGGATGTCCTGCGGCACGTCCATCTCCATCCCGTCGACGATCGCGAGGAAATCCTCGCGCTTGAGGCCGAAGGTCTTCACCGAGGCCACGTAGTCCTTCAGCCGCGGCGGCGGATTGCCCTGGTAGAGCGCATCGATGTCGTTGCGCCACGCCTGAAGCGCGGCGAGCCGCTCGTCGCGCGGGCCATCGGAATCGGCGATGTCGTCGACCTGGCGGCAGAAGCTGTAGATCTGGAACATCGCTTCGCGCTGGTCGTGCGGCAGGATGCGCATCGCGGCATAGAACGAACTGCCGGATGCGGTCGAGCCATAATTGGCGCCGGGCGAGGTCGCCTCAAGCGTCATGTGCAGTCCCCGGTCTGGAAATGGCCTTGCGTCCGACCGCGCGGCGGCCGACTTCGCCGATCATGCCGGCGAGGCTGAAGGTGAGGAGCTCGAGCTTGTTCAGGTGCACGCGCTCGCGCAAGGGGTCGCGCGCCTTCAACAGGCGCACGATGCGGTCGGCATAGGCCTGGATCACCGAGACCTCGACGCCGAGGCGGAAATCCCGGATCTCCGCGGCCAGCGACCTGCCCTCCTCGAGCAGCGCTTCGTTGCGTATGGCGAGAGCCTGAAGGCAGGCCAGCATCGCCGGCGGCGACTGCGCCAGTCCGAGCTGCTCCACCGAGGCGCCGCTCGCGGCCAGCGCATCGCGCGGCAGATAGACGCGGTTGAGCTCGCGGAAATCCTTGCCGCAATCCTGAAGGTGGTTGTTGATCTGCAGCGCTGCGCAGAGCGCATCCGACGCGGCCCAGGTCGAGGTGCTCTCACCATGGACGTCGAGCATGAAGCGGCCGACCGGCATCGCCGAATAGCGGCAATAATGGATGACCTCGTCCCAATTCTCGTAGCGCAACTTGGTCACGTCCATGCGGAACGCGATGAGCACGTCGAGCGCGTGGCGCGGCGCCATGCCGCGTTCGGCCAGTGCGTGCCGCAAGCTGACGGCCTCGGCCTGGGTATCGCCCGTGCCGAGCAATTCCGCCTCGAGCAGGTCGAGATAAGCGAGCTTCTTATCCGGCGGCAGCGTGGCGTGGTCGGCGATGTCGTCGGCGGTGCGGACGAAATTGTAATACGCCAGGATCAGCGCGCGATGACGCGGATGAATGATCCAGGACGCGACGGGAAAATTCTCGTCGCGCTCACCCTTGCCGGATCGCAATTCGCTCGCAGAGGTCATCGAGGGCTGGTCTACAATCGTTTGGACAGGAAGGGCTTTTTCGCTCGCGCTAGCCCGTGCGGGCGATGCCGCCGCGGCCCCCATATAGGGGAATACGGCCGCAAAACCAATCCTGTCTCTCGATGGCTGCCCTTTGCGGATCAGGTCCGAAAAGGCGGCCCCGGGGCCGCCTTTTGTGGGCCAGTGGCCGAGCTTACTGGTTGTGGTTCTTCAGGACCTGGTCACAGGCCTGGGAGATCTTGGCCCGGTTCTCCTTGAGGCAGGCCAGGATGGTGAAATCGCCCTGATCGATGACCGGACGGCAGAGCTTCTGCACATCGCGCGAGCAGGCCTTCTGCTCGGCGTCCGTGCCGCGCCCTTGCTGGGCGAACGCTGCGGTCGAGAGGGAGGCCGACAGCAAGGTGAGAGCGACGAGAAGCTTACGCATTGTATTCCTTCATTCTGACGGCAGAATCGCACCAATCCCGGACAGCACAGCGCGACGACCGGAGCGGATTGTTCTGATGGGCAAGTCGCCGCGGGAGTAGCGGCCTCGGAGAAGGCACAAGCACTGGCAAATGCGGCCAAATTGGCGCCACGTCCACCAAATCAGGTCTTCCCTGCGCCTTCTCTGGCAAATGTAAGAGATTGATACTACGTCATAATTCAGGCACGCCGCGTTTTGCTGCGTACCTGTTGCAGAGCTGCATCTCTCCATCCCGCCTTGGGCGCCAGAAACATGCCGAAACGCAGAGAATCCGGACGCCAACCATGGCAAGTGCGCTTCGCGATGCCGACATGTGGGCGGCCGGCCATTGAACCTGACACAGGCTCGGAACACTAAACCTTCGATGTGGCGAGACGTCCTTGGTGACAAGCAGACGTCGTTCCAAAACGGGATATTTTGAAGATGAAATTCTTTGGGCGATCTGAACTGGCAATCAAGGCGGCCGGCATCGGCGCTGTGCTGCTCTTCTCGGTTTCGACAAGTCAGGCTCAGTCGTCCGGACCGTTTGCAGGTTTCGAGGGCGCGTGGACCGGGACGGGTACTGTGTCGCTGTCCGACGGCTCCACCGAGCGCATCCGCTGCAAGGCCGACTACAAGGTTGCCGGCACCGGCCTCAGTCTCAAGCAGGCGCTGCACTGTGCGTCTGACAGCTACAAATTCGACCTCACCAGCGACGTGACCAGCCAGGGCGAGCGGATCTCCGGCAATTGGAGCGAGACCAACCGCAACATCTTCGGCAATCTGCAGGGCACCGCCGGTGGCGGCCAGATCGAGGTGTTCGTCGAGGCCAACGGCTTTGCCGCCAATCTGTCGCTGCGCACCAATGGCACCAAGCAAACGGTGCAGATCTCATCCAAGGGCGAGATTCGCGGCGTCAACATCACGATGACGAAGGGCTGACAGCTCTTACCGCTTCGAAAGCAGCAAGCCCCGGTTCTCGCGAACCGGGGCTTTGTTGTTTTGCGGAAACGCGGCGCAGTCGCCCGGACCGCGCCGATTTCATGTCTGATGAATGAAGCCGCTCAGATCGCCGGCTTGTCGGTGCCCTGAAGCTTGGCGTGCAGGTTGATCAGCCACATCGCCGTCGGCCGCAGGATGAAGAGGTCGGCGACGAGCGCCATGACCATCGAGAAGGCGCTGAGCCAGCCGAACAACCGTAGCGACGGCAGGTCGGAGAACACCGTGACGACGAGACCGCAGGCGAGCACCAGCGTGGTCAGGATCAAGGCCGGGCCGACCAGCACGGTCGCGCGCTCCACCGCGAGCGCCGAGCCGACGCCCGGCTTGCTCTCGAGCCTGAGGCGGTTGAGGAAGTGGATGGTGGCGCTCAAGCCCAGGCCAAACGAAACGGTCAGAGCCACGACACTGGCGAATTGCAGTCCCTCGCCCATCGCCCACAGCACCGTTCCCGACATCACGACGGGGAAGATGCCTGGCAGGATGCAGGCGAACATCACCACCCAGGAGCGGAAGGCCAGGCCGATGAAGATCGCGACCAGTGCGAATTCGACGGTGAGCCCGCGGTTGAGCTTCTCGATCATGCCGGCCGAGTTGCGCGCGGCAATCGCGGCAAGACCCGTGACCGCCACTTCATAGCCGGGATGCTTCTTGCGGACGGCGTCGAGCTCGGTATCGAGCTTGTCGACGATCGGCAGGAGCTGGCTGGAATCCTTGTCCGGCACGCGACCTGCGACCACGACGGCGTCCTGCTCGGCATCGATGAACCGGCGCACCAGATGCTCCGGAATCACGCTGACATATTCCTTCAGGGTCGCGACGTCGGCGCTGCCGGCCTTGTCCGCGAGCCAGCGGCGCAGGGTCTCGACCGACCAGACATTGCCGACACCGGCTGCCTTCTCCACCGTCGCGTGCACGTCGGCGATGGTCTGCAGCGTCTCCGGCGAATAGAGCGATTCACCCTTGGGGAACTGGATCAGAACGTTGACCGGGTTGGCGCCGGTGAGCTTGGCGTCGAGCCGGTCGCTGGCGGCGACCGCCTGGCGCTTGTCCGGCACCTGGTCGGCGAGCCGGTAGCGCGGCTCCAGATTGGCGTAGATGACGCCGAGGCCCGCCACGAACACCACCGCGATCAGGCTGAACAGGCCGGGACGGCCCACCATGCGCACCGCGATCCAGTAGCAGAAATTACGCAGCGCCTGCACGCCGGCATCTGCGCTCTGGAACTTGGTCGCAAAGACCTTCTCGTTACGCACCAACAGCACGCCGAACACCGGCACCAGCGACAACACCGCGACCAGCGCGATGATGGTGGCGGCGAGACCCGCCTCGCCGAACTTGCGGATCAGATCGGAGTCCGAGAACTGCAGCGCGATGAAGGAAATGCCGGCGGTGCCGTGCGTCAGCACGCAGGCCGGTCCCACCACCAGCACCGCGTTCTTGAATGCAGTGAACTTGTCTTGGCCCGCGATCAGCCGGTCGCGCGCGGCGAAGGTGAGCTGCATCGAGTCCGAGAAGCTGATGACCATGATGAGCGGCGTCATCACGTTCAGGAACATGTTGAGATTGAAATTGGCCCAGCCGAGCGCGCCGAGCGCCAGCAGGATCGCGATCATCGGCGGGAACGCGGCCGCCACCATGAACGAGATCTTGCGGAAGAAGATGATGGCGATGACACAGCCGGCGAGAATGCCGAGGATGTTGTAGGTGAGCCCGTCGCGCTCGACCGCGTTGCGGATCTCGAGCTGCATCACCGGCACTCCGGAAAGCTGCACGTTGAGCCCGGTGTCGCCGAGGTCTTCCTTCATCAGCGCGCGAATGTCGGCGACGGTCTTGGTCAGCTTGTTGGAGGCGACCACCTCCGGATCGAGCGACAGCACGATCAGCGCCAGCGTGCCGTCCTCAGATAACAGCTTGCCGCGGATGATCTCGTTGGCTTTGACGCCCTCGATGAACTTGTCATAGGCCGCGCCCTCGGGCAGCTCGGGCGGGAACAGCGCGGCGGGAAGCTTGCCCGGCGCCGGCGCCTGACGCGCGGAGAACAGCGAGACCAGTCCGCGCGTACCCTCGACCAGCTGCATGTCGGTGACGAAGTCGCGCAGCTTCTCGAGGTTGTTCCGCGCCAGCAGGGTCTTGCCCTCGACCACGACGAGGACGTCGAATTCCTCGGCTGGGAACTTCTTGGTCACCGCTTCGTACTGCTTGAATTCCGGCGTGTTCGACCGGAACAGCTGCGAGAGCGAATCGTCGATCTTGATCCGGTGGATGCCGAACACGGCGCCAACGATCAGCACAAGCAGGACGATGCAGGAGACGATGGGCGCCCGAACTGCGATCAGCCCGATGCGCTCCAGCCCGAAGGCGATCGAGGACGCAGGTCCCTGCTCGACCTTGTCGACATGAACCTCACTCTCGCTGTGCTTTTCGAGCATGCCTTGTCCAGTTCCTAAATCGGCTCGGGTCTGTGAGCTTGTCGCGCCCCGCGAACGGCTTGAAAATGCCATACCAATGGGAGGCTTGCCCTTTGAAAATGCGCAGAAAATCGCCGCGAGGGGTTTAGCAGGTCAATCACCCTTCTCGCAAGCAGGCGGAGTGTGGCCGAATCGATCAAGATGTGGCGATTTTGCCTTAATGCCCTTCATTCGGGCAAAGCCGTGCCAATTCGACGCGGCGCCCGGTCCGCGCTCTCGTCCTTCAGCGCCACACCGCTCACTTCCCGCGCGAGCCCCTCGCGGACCAGCCAGGCGATCTTGAAGGCAGCCTCGTCATAGCTCAACCCGGCCTTGTGGATGTTCGACACGCAGTTGCGCTCGGCATCGGTGCGATCAGGCTTCGGGGCGAAAGTCAGATAGGCGCCGAGACTGTCGGGCGCCGACAGGCCCGGCCGCTCGCCGATCAGCATTACGACCATGCGCGCGCCGAGAATGGCGCCGATCTCGTCGCCGAGCGCGACGCGCGCGCCTGAGGCGACGACGACATGGCCGATCGCGACACCATCGTCGGCGGCGAGCAACGGCAGCAGACGCATCACCAGTGCGGCCGCATGGGCGTGGACCGCCGCCGCCGACAGCCCATCGCCAATCACGACCGCGACCCGGCACGGCTCCGAGGCGCTCCGCGCCAGGGCCTCGATTGATCCGGCATCGAGCCGTCTGCCCAGGTCGGGCCGCCGCAGATAGTCCCTGCGGTCGACCGCCCGGCTGTTCGCCTCGGTGACGACGAGGCCAAGCGCGCGGAGATCCGCGACCAGCCGCGGCGCATCGAAGACGGCATGCACGGCATCGCGGGCGCGGGCATGGTCTAGCGTGAAATCGAGCAGCGCGCGCGTCGGCAGGCTCGCGCCGCTGCGCCCGAGCGCGACGCGCGCGGGCGTAAGCGACCGCAGATCGAGGGTCGGACGACGCGGGATGGCCGGATCAGACATGTCGCATCATTCGGCGGGGACGGAAGCCTCGCGTAGCCGGATCGAATAGTTCGAGGCGTTTTGCTGGCCGGTCGAGGCCGCCCGCGCAAAAGTGATGAGATGGTGCGCGATCAGCGTGCAGCCGATCAGCCCTTCGAGATCGCCGCGCTTGATGCGGCCCAGCGCGAACTTCCAGAACACACGCTTGTAGTCGCCGAGCACGCCGACCTTCCAGAAGATGTTTCGCAGCATGACGAGGCCGCGCCTGATGTTGGGCCAGGTCTTCATCTCGTCCGGTTTCGGCATCTTCAGGCGGTGCACGTAAACGTGGTCGCATTGATACTGGAAGCGCGCGTAGACCTTCTCGGGCTCGTAGGCGACGGCCATGGCATGCTTCCAGGACGCGACGACGTCGTCGTAGGGCAACAGGAAGTTGACATTGGAATCGCGGCCGTCGTCCTCGACCAGGCGCCCCTCGCGCTCCAGACGGTCCCACAGCGGCGTCTTCGGCAGCGCCTGAAGCAGGTTGATCGTGAGCAGCGGAATTCGGGAATCCTCGACGAAGGCGAGCAGCGCCTCCGAAGTGTTGGGCTTGTCGGTGTCGAGCCCCATGATGATGCCGGACACGACCTCCATGCCGTAGGAGTTGATGGTTTGCACGCCCTCGAGGATCGGGACCATCATATTGTGGTCCTTGTGCATCGCCTTCAGCGCATCGGGGTCGGGCGTCTCGATGCCGCAAAAGATGGTGACGAAATAGGCCTCGCGCATCTTCTCGAGAATTTCCGGCCGCTTGGCAATGTTGAGCGTCGCCTCGCAGGCGAGCCGCACCATATAGCCGGTCTTCTTCTGCCATTCGATCAGATGCGGCAGGAGGTCCAGCGCCGCCTTGCGGTTGCCGATGAAATTGTCGTCGACGAAATAGACCGTGTCGGTCATGCCGCATTCGCGCAGGCGGTCGAGCTCGGCGATGATCTGCTCGGGCGATTTCAGGCGCGGGTTGCGGCCGTAGAGGCCGGGGATGTCGCAGAACTCGCACTGATAGGGACAGCCGCTGGAATACTGAATGCTGCCGAGGAAGTATTTCTTCACGTCGGCGAGCTCGTAGGCCGGGATCGGAAACTCCGTCATCGGCACACGGTCTTTGGTGGTCAGAACCACCTGGGTCTCGGGACGCGAGATGTCGCGCGACAGTATTTCGAGCAGCTGATTGGTGGCGTCGCCGAGCTCGCCGACATGGAGATAGTCGAAGGAGGGATAGTAATCCGGGCAGGCGCTGACGGAGGGACCACCGAGCGCGACGGGCAGATCGAACTCGTGGGCGCGGCGGCAGATATCGTTCATCTGCTGGCGCTGGATGTGCATGCCGCTGACGAAGACCGCCTCCGCCCATTCGAACTCTTCCCTTGTCGTGCGGCGAAGGTTCTCGTCGACGAATTTGACCTGCCATTCCTCGGGCAGATAGGCCGCGAGCAGCAAAAGTCCCTGCGGCGGCATGAAGGCGCGGACGCCATCGGTCAGGGGATAGGAATGTTCGAACGTCCCGAATGACGATGTGTATCGCGGAAACACGCAGAGAATCCGCCGGGACGTACCGTTACTTTCAGCTCGCATCAAAGCTCCCCCGCCACGCTCGACTTAGCTGCGGAAATTGCCAGACAGCCACATAGCGTAATGCTGCCGCCGGAATTTCTCAATATTGTGGCAGAGCTTAATTCCCTAGGGCACCAATGGTTTCCTCGGGCCGCCGGGTGCTTCCGCCCCGTCACTCGATCAGACGTGACGCAAAATCGGGCAGCAGGCCTGCATCGCCGGCAAGACGGAAGTCAGCGCCCGCAATGCCGGACTGCACCAGCCAATCCTCGAACTCCGGCGCGCGGCGCAGTCCGAAGACGTCGCGGACGTAGAGCGCGTCGTGAAAAGACGTGGACTGATAGTTCAGCATGACGTCGTCGGCGCCGGGAACGCCCATGATGAAGGTGACGCCGGCGGCCGCAAGCAGCGTCAGCAGATTGTCCATGTCGTCCTGGTCCGCCTCGGCGTGGTTGGTGTAGCAGATGTCGATCCCAAGCGGCAGGCCGAGCAGCTTGCCGCAAAAATGATCCTCCAGCCCGGCCCGGATGATTTCCTTGCCGTCGTACAGATATTCCGGGCCGATGAAGCCGACCACGCTGTTGACCAGGAGGGGCGCAAAGGCGCGGGCCACCGCATAGGCGCGCGCCTCGCAGGTCTGCTGGTCGACGCCGTGATGGGCATTGGCCGATAGCGCCGAGCCCTGGCCGGTCTCGAAATACATCACGTTCTGGCCGACCGTCCCGCGCTTCTGCGACAGCCCGGCGTCCTGCGCCTCCTTGAGAAGCGCGAGGTCGATGCCAAAACTGCGGTTGGCGGCCTCGGTGCCGGCGACCGACTGGAACACGAGGTCGACCGGCGCCCCCTGCCCGATCAGCGACAGCGTCGTGGTGACATGGGTCAGCACGCAGCCCTGGGTCGGGATCTTCAGCCGCGCGATGATCTCGTCGAGCAGCCGCAGCAATTGGCCGATCACGGCCGGGTCGTCGCTCGCCGGGTTGATGCCGATGCAGGCATCGCCGGCCCCGAGCAGGATGCCGTCGAGGATGGAGGCGGTGATGCCCCTGGCGTCGTCGAAGGGATGGTTGGGCTGGAGCCGGGTGCTCATCCGGCCCTTCAGACCGATGGTGTTGCGGAAAGCGGTGGTGACCTCGCATTTCCGCGCCGCCAGGATCAGATCCTGGTTGCGCATCAGCTTCGAGACCGCGGCCGCCATCTCCGGGGTGATGCCGCCGGACAGCTTGCGCAAGATTTCGGGCGTCGCGGCATCCGACAGCAGCCAGTCGCGAAAGGCACCGACCGTCAGCGAAGCCACCGGCGCGAAGGCCTTGGCGTCGTGGCTGTCGATGACGAGGCGGGTGACCTCGTCCGTCTCATAGGGGATGACGGCTTCCTGCAAGAACTGCCCGAGCGGGACGTCGGCCAGCGCCATCCGCGCCGCGATCATCTGTTCGGCACTGGCAGCGGCGATCCCGGCCAGCCGGTCGCCGGAGCGCGGCGGCGTCGCCTTGGCGAGCAGGTCGCGCAAATCCGGGAACGTGTAGGTCGTGTCGTCGATGGTGTGGCGGTAGACCAAAGGTCTCTCCGGGGTTCGTCGGCCAGAGGCCGACTCCAGGGCGGTCCCAAGACTATACCTTCAGATCAAGACGCTGAAATATCTACCTTTCCCTCGACCGAGGGCGAAGGGCGCCAAACCCGGCGTTAACGCTGCGTCCATCTTCATTCTGCATAGTTTTGCAATCATTTGCACGACCGCGCTCTCCGGCCGCTCCCGGCCATTCGGGCCCCTGAAAACCATGACAACCGACCAATCTGGGAATGCCGCCGGCCTTGCCGGCCGCTTCACGCTTGCCAACAAGCTCTACGCGATCTTCGCGCTGTTCGCGTTGCTCACGGCGGCGATCGCGATGCTGTCCGATTACAACAGCCGCCGCGGCGCCGACTTGACGAGCGCGATCGAGACCGCGAACGCCGCCGCGCTGAACGTCGAGCGGGTCAACTCGCTGGTCTATGCGGTCGTGATGGAATCGCGCGGCGTCTACATGTCGACCGAGCCCGCCGTGGTGAAGAAATACGGCGAGGGCCTGCTCAAGTTCAACGCCCAGATCCTCGACGTCGTGAAGCGCTGGGAGACCATCGTCAAGGCTGACGATGCCGAGCAGTTCGCCACCTTCAAGAAGCGCATCGAGCAGTTCGTCGAGTTTCGCAAGGAGCTGGTGCGCCGCGGCATCGAGATCAATGCGGCCGCGGGCCGCGAATGGGGCGACAACGACGCCAACCGCACCGTGCGCTCGGCGCTGAACAAGGATCTCGAGGCACTGTCCAAGGTCTATGCCGAGCGCGCCAGGCAAATCGCGCACGAGACCGAGACCAATCGCATCCTGTCCCTCGTCCTGACCTGCCTCGCCGGCGTGGCGCTCGCCCTCGTCGTGATCGGCATCGTCATCATCGCCCGCTCGATCGCACGCCCCCTCTCCGCCATCACCGCGACCATCAAGCAGGTCGCTGACGGCGCCGAGAACGTCGTGGTGCCCCACTCTGACCGCGCCGACGAGATCGGCGCACTGGCACGCGCGATCCAGATCTTCCAGGACGCGATGGCGCGTAACCGCAACCTCGCCTCACAGGTCTCGCAGGACTCCGCCGCGCGCGAAGACCGCGCCCGCCACATCGAACAATCCGTCGACGCGTTTCGCGAGGCGATCGGCGCGATCATGCGCGGCCTCAGCGACAACGCCTCCGTCATGCGCGAGACGGCGCAGACCATCACCCGCGTCACCGCGGACGCGAGCAGCCGCGCCGGCACGGCGGCGAACGCCACCGAGCAGGCCTCGCACAACGTCACGGCGGTGGCAGGCGCGGCCGAGGAGCTGTCTGCATCGGTGGTGGAGATCGGCCGGCAGGTGCGGCAATCCGCCAGCGCGGTCGAGCAGACCGGACAGCGCACCGAGAAATCGATCGCCGAGATCGAGAGCCTGGCCGCTGCCACGCAACGCATCGACGGCGTGCTCAGCCTGATCCAGGCGATCGCCGAGCAGACCAATCTGCTCGCGCTCAATGCCACCATCGAAGCCGCGCGCGCGGGCGATGCCGGCCGCGGCTTTGCCGTCGTCGCACACGAAGTGAAGGCACTCGCAGGACAGACCGCGAAGGCGACCGCCGACATCAGCGAGAACGTCTCGATGATCCAGTCCTCCACCCGCAACGCGGTCGATGCCGTCCGCGAGATCGGCGGCGCGGTGCGCGAGATCAACGACGTCACCTCGGCGATCGCCGGCGCCATCGGCCAGCAGGACGCCGCCACGCGCGAGATCTCGTCCAACGCGCAATCGGCCGCCCAAGGCAACGAGACCCTCGTCGCCAACATCAGCTCGCTCCGCGATGCCATCGGCGAGACCGACACGGCGGCCTCCTCCGTGCTGACGGCTGCGAGCAGCGTGACCGAGACGGCGGAGACGCTGTCGCGCGAGGTGGAGAAATTCTTCCAGAACCTGCGCTCAGGCGCAGCGGACGGCCGCGTCGCCAAGGCGGGGTAGCAGCACGTCCATCGCCGGCAGAGCCGGCGGTGGGGTCACTCCATCAAAAACCGCGAAAACAACCCCATGCACAGTAGCCGGGGACAGCGATATCAATGGCTTGGCTCTAGTCCAAAATTATTCGTATTTTGCGAAATGATATTTGACTCGTCGGGCAAAACAGGGGCATGATGTCAATGTTGCAGCTTTCCGCGCTGGGCCGACAGATCGTGAGAAGCCGAAGGCTGGCTGAGGCCGCCTCCCTGTGAACCAAAGCCGCGGAGCAGTCCGCGGCTTTTTGCTATCGCCACCATCTGGCTTTGTCGGAAGCGATGCAGGAGGCAGTGATCCTTGGAAGCGGCCCAAATGCTCAGGCGTTTCGGCGGGAAGCAGGCCGAAAAGATCATACGCCGAGACGCTATCGCGAGCTAAAGCGGTGCGCGATACCGCGCCCTTGGAGCAGCGCGCGGAACTAAACCCGGCGTGGCATGTTCATCCCCAACGTGGCTTGGCGCTCCCGATTCAATGCCGCCGTCAGCGCAACATCGTTAGCTCCAGATGCTCATGGCAACAATGCGTACCCGTCGGGATCGTAGCCCTAGCCGATCGGGCCTGGTCAGTTGTGACCGGCTCGCAAACCGGCCTGAAGCTCATGCATCGACTTGGACAGCTTGCGTCATGTCAGGAACGGACGACCTTCCCAAAGATGTGCCGTCCGAGCTCACTGGACCGTCAACAAACTCGCCGATTTTTCCGGCCTAGCGAGGAGCTGTGATCAGGCAGCCATTCAAAGCACGAACACCGGAAGAACTGATTTCGCTATTGAGCGCCGTGGCGATGGCCATTCTCGCCGCGATCATTGTCATGGTGCTGTATTATGGTCGCGAGATCATCATTCCGATAGCGCTGGCCGTCTTGCTCAGCTTCGTGCTGGCGCCTCTGGTTCGGCTGGTTCAGCGTCTGCGCATTCCACGCAGTTTGGCTGTGGTGAGCGTGGTCGTAATCGCCTTCGCGTTCATATTTGCGATGGGCAGCCTGCTAGCTACCCAACTCGCGCAGCTGGCCGGCGATTTGCCGCGATATCAGTCCACAATCAGCGAGAAGATCCAATCCTTCCGTGAGACCACCGCCGGTCGAGGCACGCTCGAGCGGGCTTCCAGCATGTTGAAGGACCTCAGCAAAGAACTCGACAAGCCCAAGGAGGCCGCGAATTCGTTGGGGACCATAGCAGCTCCGAAAGCGGCCCCGCCGAAGCCCGTTCCTGTGGAAGTGCTTCAGCCCGATCCCGGCGCGCTGGAGAGCTTGCAAACGCTGATTTCACCGTTGCTTCATCCGCTCGCAACGACCGGGATCATCGTCATATTCGTGATCTTCATTTTGCTTCAGCGCGAGGATCTTCGTAATCGTCTGATCAGGCTGGCCGGTTCGGACGACCTGCAGCGCACCACCGCTGCGCTTGATGACGCGGCGAGCCGCCTCAGCCGGCTTTTCCTGATCCAGCTTCTGCTGAACGGGAGCTTCGGCATCATCATCGGAATGGGTCTCTGGCTGATCGGCGTTCCAAGCGCGATCCTGTGGGGCATTCTGGCAGCAGTGCTGCGCTTCGTGCCTTACATTGGGGCAGTCATCGCCGCCGCCTTTCCTCTCGCTCTCGCGGTCGCCGTCGATCCAACCTGGACGATGCTGCTTTGGACGATCGCGCTGTTCGTGGTGGTGGAGCCGGTCGTCGGCCATGTGCTGGAGCCGATGGTCTATGGACACAGCACGGGACTATCGCCGGTGGCCGTTGTGGCTTCCGCGACGTTCTGGACGGCGCTCTGGGGTCCAATCGGCCTCGTTCTGGCGACACCCCTTACCGTGTGTCTGGTCGTACTGGGCCGCCATGTCGAGCGCCTGGAGTTCCTGGATGTCATGTTTGGAGACCGACCAGCGCTCTCTCCGCCTGAGATATTCTATCAGCGGATGCTCGCCGGCGATCCGACAGAAGCATCGGCAAAAGCCGAGGAGTTCTTGAAGGAGCGATCTCTCAGCTCCTATTACGACGAAGTCGCCCTGCGAGGACTGCAACTGGCTCAAGCGGATGCCGAGCGCGGCGCTCTGGCTCCCGACCGGCTGACCAAAATCAGGGATGCGGTCCAAGAATTTGCCAATAACATTTCGGAGCAGGATGAGCGTCCGTCGCCGAAGGTCAACCCGACCACAGATGTCGAGGCTACATCTGCCATAGAGGGCGTGGCTGAGGACGCGCCTTATGAGAGTCTGCGGGTGTTGCGCAAGGAGGACTTGCCTTCTGAATGGCAAGGCGATCATCCCGTGCTCTGCTTGGCTGGACGAAATCCGATAGACGAAGCCGCTGCGATCATGCTGGCTCAACTGACGGATGCGCATGGCTTGTCGGCCCGAGTTGAAGCGGCGGGAGCGTTGTCGACGGCGAATATCTTCCGGCTGGAGACCGCCGGGGTCGCCCTTGCCTGTCTTGTCTATATGGACGCAAGTAGTCCTGCCCATATGCGTTACTCGGTGCGACGGCTTCGCCGTAAATTGCCGAAGGCTACAATCATTCTGGGTTGCTGGATGAAGGACATCGACCCAGCGGCGCTGGAAAGCCTGCGGGAAGGTGCCAAGGCGGATCTGGCTGCTGCAACTCTGGGCGGGGCGCTTAAGCTCTGCATAGAGGCCACGGGTGTGGACTCCCTTGGCACAGTCGCCGAAGGCCAGATTTCGAAGATCACGGCCGCTTAGGAGTCTGTTGGCGGAGGCATCGCTGCTTCAGCCAACGTTGCTCCGTGTCTCCAAATGTCAGGCGCGCTTCCCGCCGATCGAGACAAACGCCATGAGACAGGGTTCCGGCAATGGATTGCGCCAGCGATGGCGCGTTCCGTTTTGCACGATGCAATCGCCCTGGCGCAAATGGACCTTCTGGCCATCGTCCAATTCCAGTGTCATCTCGCCGCGAACCACGACTCCATAGTCTACGGTATCCGACGTGTGCATCCCTGGAGCGCCGCGCTCGAAATGATCTCCCATGCCGGGGATCTTGTCCGACATTTCTTTAAGCCCACTCTCGAACGTGACGCCAGGCGGCGGCTTCCAACCTTCTGGGCGTTTCGGCGGATACGAGATCAGTCGAAACATGGTCCCCGCAGGCCCCGGAAAGGCCTTTGTTCCTACCGACATCGGATCCGGCTCCAGGCCAGTCAGTCCTGGCACTCCCTCAGTCATATACAGTTCATAGAAAGTCAGTCCTGGATTGGCATCGATTTCCACCAGCTTTGGAGTCACCTCAAAAGACTTCAATACCGACTTGCCGGCTTCATCGCGGCCGGTCAGTGCACGTCTTGGAGGTGGCAAATCACTGGAGTCTTTTGCTTCGGCGGGGTTTGACATCTCCCCCAACGCGCTGCCGGCGGCGAAGACGGATAGCGCCTGCAGCAGGTGTCGCCGCCCCCCGCCTTCGAACTGTTCGGACGAAGGCTCCACCTTGACCGAAGGAGGCTCCGCACGATCCAGCGATTTGTTCTTGTGCTTTTGCCACAAGCGCCAAGGGAAGTGCCAAGGGAAGCTGCTCATCTGCGTTCTCCGCGGTTGCGTGCAATCGCACACCGCTCCAGTGGCACTGCCTCGCAATGACATCGATACTGGCGAACATGCGTGGGCGTAGAACGCAGATAAAAACCGTCGGAAAAAAGCAAGTTGAGGAGACCGCTGGAGCAACGGCTGCCCGCCCCACTTGCCTTTCCACTCTTTCAATCTAGACGCGCAGATTTCACCCCGCTATTCGGCTTTGGTCGAGCATGGAGATATGTCGGTTTTCCCAAAACATCCGACCACCGTCGCGCCGGTGGGCAACGCCTCGCCGACCGCATAGAAGAGCCATCGAGGCGTTTCGCCTATTGTGGAAGGGCCGTGCTGCGCGACCTCCTGGTGCGACGGTTCAGCCAACCGGTCCGGGAGTCCAATCGCCGCCGGCAAGCGGCCGAACTTTGACGTCAGGAATGACGCCGCGCTCCAGGCTCGGATCGAAATGGCGCATCGTCCGCTCGTTGAAGTCGATGATGCGGCCAGGCCTTAGTGGTCCCACGTCATTTATCCTGACGATGACCTTCTTGCCGACCGCCTCGACGAGGGCGTATTTCGGCTTCGCGCCAAATTGAACCCCACCGAATTTCTTGCGCAAGCTCGTCTTGATGGCGGCCGACCAGACCGAGGGATCATAGCGCTCGCCGGAAGCCGTCTTCGGGCCGCCCTCCTCTTTGCCAGGCTTGAACGGATTGTACATGGATGCCGCGCCAACGATCGCTTCTCCGGAAGCGGCATTCTCGGCAGCGCTTGAGTGAGCCCCACCAGCTTCACATCGCGCAAGAGGAACGGAAACGGCAAGCGCAATCACGGCGCCGCAAACTGCGGCGCTCGATCGGAACCCCATTATATCTCCTGTGATTTTCGATTGTTCAGTTCCGATGCCGCAAATCGTTTTGCGGGTCGAGCCAACCCCTGGCTCCGGAACCGTTTGCAGGAACCGCAATGGTTCCAGCACTGTGTTTTAGTTGTCGCCGTCTAAGACAGACATTGCGTCAACAGCATGACGACAAGAGCCGCGGCGAAATAGCGCGACATGACTCTCGCAGCGCGACCAATCAGGATATCGGTGCGCTCGCCTGCCTGACCGTGTTTTCATTCTCGTCGGCATTGGTTTTCGTAGCGATCATCGCAGCGACGCTGCGTGGGGCAGCCACTTCTTCCACAGGGAGAGAAGGAAGGAGAGATCGTCCCTAAGCCATCACCCCGCCTCGCTTGATCAGCTCCTTGCCCACCGCGGCCAGATGCACCTGATCCGGCCCGTCGCCGATGCGGATGAAGCGGGCGTAGACGTAGGCCCGCGCGAGGAACGTGTCCTGCGAGACGCCGGCGGCGCCGTGGATCTGGATGGCGCGGTCGATAACGCGGGCGGCCATGCTGGGCACCACGATCTTGGCGGCCGCAATCAGGTCGCGCGCAGCCTTGTTGCCTTCGCGGTCCATCCTGTCGGCGGCCTGCAGCGTCAAGAGTCGCGCCTGCGCGATCTCGCAGAATGAATGTGCGATGTCCTCGCGCACCGAGCCCTGCTCTGCGAGTGGCTTGCCGAAAGCCGTGCGGGAAACCGCGCGCTGGCACATCAATTCCAGCGCGCGCTGGGCGCAGCCGATCAGCCGCATGCAATGATGGATGCGGCCGGGGCCGAGCCTGCCTTGCGCGATCTCGAAGCCGCGGCCCTCGCCGAGCAGGATGTTCTCCGCGGGCACGCGAACGTTCTCGTAGACGATCTCGGGATGGCCGACCGGCGCGTCGTCATAGCCGTAGGTCAGCATGTCGCGGACGATGCGCACGCCGGGAGTCGCTCTCGGCACCAGGATCATGGATTGCTGGCGGTGGCGATCGGGATCGTCGGGCGCGGTCTTGCCCATCACGATCAGGATCTCGCAATCCTCGTTCATCGCGCCGGAGGTGAACCATTTGCGGCCGTTGATGACGTAATCGCCGCCGTCGCGCCTGATCTCGCATTGAATGTTGGTGGCATCGCTGGAGGCGACCTGCGGCTCCGTCATCGAGAAGCCGGAGCGGATGCGTCCTTCCAGCAGCGGCTTCAGCCAGCGCTCCTGCTGTGCCGGCGTACCGTAATTGGCCAGCACCTCCATGTTGCCGACGTCCGGCGCCGAGCAATTGAAGATCTCAGGCGCCCAGAGGATGCGGCCCATGATCTCCTTCACCGGCGCGTATTCGAGATTGGTCAAGCCAATGTTGTTGGGATCTTGGCCGTGCTCGCCGGAGAGGAACAGGTTCCAGAGCCCCTGCTCGCGTGCCAGCCGCTTCAGGTCCTGAAGGACCTGCGGCGTCTTGTAGCGTGTCGCTTCCGGCTTCACCTGCTCGTAATAGAGCTCCTCGACCGGCTCGACATGCGTCCGCATGAACCGGCGGACGCGCTCCTGCAACTCCAGCGAACGTTCGGAGTGGTGAAAATCCATGGTGTTCTCCTCTCGTTTGCCGATCGGCTGATCACATTTGGCTTGCTGGGCTGCGTGAACGCACGCCTCGCCCTTCGAGACGACCGCTGCGCGGTCTCCTCAGGGTGAGGCTAAGCGGCATTCGCGCCTGTTGCACCTGCGGCTACGCATTCCGCCCTCATCCTGAGGAGCCCGCGAAAGCGGGCGTCTCGAAGGATGCGCCAATCATCAACCGCGATAGCCGACTTGCGCCTCACGTGCCGCGCAGCAGCTCGCTCGCGACGATCCAGTCGTTGCCGTTGAATTGGAGCATATAGCCGTCCTTGATCGGGCGGAAATCCTGCGGCGTGGTGTTGAGCGTGATGCCGGGCATCAGCAGCGACAGCGGCACGTTCTTCAAATTGGCCGCCTGCGCCATGATGTTCTCGCGCGTCAGATTGTCCTTGCACTGCTTCAGCAAGACCACCAACGCCTCGGCGACGGTGTAGCCGTAGAGACCCGCGACGTTGTTGACGTCGGCGTTGGGCAGGCGCTTCTTCATGAAGTCGATATAGGCCGTCATCGCCGGATCGTCCTTCGGCGCCTCGACGAACGGCTTGAGCGAGCCGAGCGAGAGCACGCCTTTACCGGCGTCGAGGCCGGCCGGGACCATCACGGTGGCCTTGTTGGCGCAGCCGGAGGCGAGGAAGCGCGTCGGCTGCCAACCGACCTCATGCGCTTTCCGGATCGCCTGGGCGCAGGCACGCGGCGTCACCGAATAGATCATGAAGACGTCGGCCTTGGTGTTGGCGAGCGTCAGCACCTGGGAATCGACGATGGGGTCGGCGACCTCGAAGCTCGACGCCATCGCAATCGCCTTGTCGGCGTCGGTACCAAGCGCTTCCTTGACGCCGCGCAGATATTCCTTGCCGGCGTCGTCGTTCTGATAGAGCACCGCGAAGCGCGCGTTGGGGTTCTTGGCACGGGCATAGGCGACGTCGATGGCGGCCTCGCTGGTGTAGTTCGGCGCCCACGGCAGCGCCATCGACCAGGGCATGTTGGCGGGGTCGTTCCACTTCGAGGCCGAGCTGATCAGAAACAGCTGCGGCACCTTGTTGCTGTTGAGATATTTCGCGATCGCCGAGCTCGGCGCGGTGCCCATGGTCGCGAAGATGAAGGCGACGCCGTCGCCCTCGACCAGCCGCCGCGCCGCTTCCATGGTCTTCGGCGGCGAGAAGGCGTCGTCGAGCGACAGGAGATTGAGCTTGCGGCCGTTGATCCCGCCCTTCTCGTTGACCTCGTCGAAATAGGCCGAGATCACCCTGCCGGTGATGCCGAGCGGCGATGCGGGGCCGCTATAGGGCATGGTGTTGCCGATCTTGATCTCGGTGTCGCTGATGCCGGGACCATAGGATTTTTGCGCGGAGACAGGCGTGGACAGGCAGGCAGCCAGCGCTGCAGCCAGGACCAAGGCGGCTTTCATGGTTTCTCCCCGGTGATGATCGCCGCGCTGGTCGGAAGGCGCGGCGTGCTGCTTTTTGCCAGCACGCCAGATCAGCGGAGTTCCGTGAGAGGGTCTTGCGTCGAGTTGCTGATCAGTGGCGCCGCTTCAGGCTGAAGCCCAGGCTCACCCATCCCGCGCCCGCCATGATCAGGTCGATGCCGAGAAACAGGCCGAGGATGTAGACGCTGTTCACCGGCCAACGTGCCAGGATCAACATCCCGAGAAGCAGCGTGATGGCGCCCGACAGCGCCACCCAGACCCACGGACTTTCACGCTTCATGCTGAAAGCGAGAAACAGCCGGACGGCGCCGGAGGCGAGCAGCGAGGCACCTAGGAACAGGGTCAGCAACACTGCAGCAAACAGCGGGTTCTCGAAGGTGAGAAAGCCCGCGATAACATAGAGTACGCCGAGCAAGGCCCAGATCACGAACTTGCCCCAGCTTTTCATCTGGAACGCACCGATGATTTCGGCCGCGCCTGCGACGATCATCATGGCGCCAACCACGATCACGCTCGCCACCGTCGCCATTACCATGCTGCCAAGTGCGACGAAGCCGGCGACGAGGTAGACGACTCCCAAGGCTACGATCCAGCCCCATTTGGCATGCAGGGTCGAGATCCCGGAGCCCAGGCCGGAAGGATGGGAGATATCCGAGGCACTTGTCATGACGGCCACTCCTGCATGGAAGCCCGCGAGCACAGGCCAGACTAGCGCGCGCCGCACCGGGACGACAGCCAGCACAGCAGCCCTCGCGGGCAGCGACATTGACGCAAATCAAGACCGGATGCGCGCCTCAGCCGCGTGTCCGCTCCATCTCCAGCTCGGCCTTGAGATTGTCGAGATCGCGATAAATTGAAGCAATCGCAAGGACGCGGCCGCCCTTGCGGTACTTCAGCAGGCAGTCCTTGCCGGAAATGCTGCCGTCGATCGCGATGTCGTCGAAGCTCTCGGCGTGGCCGACATAGTTGATCGGCACGTCATAGTGCTGCGACCAGAAGAACGGCACGGCTTCGAAGCGCTCGCGCTTGCCGAGCATGTTGCGCGCCGCAGTCTGGCCTTGCCGCTCCGCCACGACCCAGTGCTCGACGCGGATGGTTTGCCGGGAATGCGGATCGGGCCAGCGCGCGATGTCGCCGGCCGCGAAGATGCCGGCTATGCTGGTCTCCAGATATTCGCTCACGCTGACGCCCCGGTCGGCCGCAAGCCCTGCCTGCTCGGCGAGCGCGAGGCGCGGCTTGACGCCGATGCCGACCACGACCAGGTCGGCCTCGATCACGCCGCCGCTCTTCAACGTCGCGCGCGTGCCGTCCAGCTTTTCCACGGTGTCCTCGAGATGGAAGATGACGCCGTTCTCCTCATGCAGAGCGCGCACGAAGTCGCCCATCTCGGGACCGAGCACCTTCAGCATCGGCCGCTCGTCCGGCGCGACCACGTGCACCTCGATCTTGCGTGCCCGCAAGGAGGCCGCAACTTCCAGGCCGATGAAGCTGGCGCCGATCACCAGCGCACGCTTGGTGCTGCCGGCCGCCTTGATGATGGCGCGGCTGTCGGCGACCGAGCGCAGCGTGTGGACATGAGGCTGGTCGGCCCCCGGACTCTGCAATCTGACCGGCTCGGCGCCGGTCGCGAGCAGCAGCCGGTCGAACGGCAGCCTGTCGCCGTTGCCCAGCGTCACGCTGCGCGTCTTCGCCTCGATCGCGGCGACATTCGTGTTCAGCCTGAGATCGATGCCGGCGTCCTGATAATAGTCCTCACCCCGCAGCGGCAGCCAATCCTCCGGCGCGTTGCCCGCGAGGTAATCCTTGGAAAGATTGGGCCGGTCGACCGGCATCGCGCTGTCATTGCTGAGCAAGGTGATGGCGCCGGCAAAGCCCTCGCGACGGAGCGTCTGCGCCGCCGTGAAACCCGCCGCGCCGCCACCGATGATGACGAATTTTTCCGGCGTTGGCGCCGTCCGGTGAGGCGCCGGAGGCTTTGGCATCTCGCGCTTGCGCTGGACGACGATCTTGTCCCGATCGCGCGAGACCTCCCACACTGCCAGCGCATTCAGCGCCGGCGGACGGGTCGCCTCGCCTGACCGCAAGGAGAAGCAGGCGTGATGCCAGGGACAGCGGATGGTCTCGCCAACCACCAGTCCTTCTGCAAGCGGTCCGTGATAGTGGCTGCAGGTCGGCTCGATCGCAAAGATCTCGCTGCCGGCCTGCACCAGCAGGACGTCTTCCTCGCCGACATGGCCGAGCAATTTGCCGTCCTTGAATTCGGCGAGCGTCACGCCTCGGCTCAAGTCGGGCCCGCTTGGCTTCTTGTCTTCGGTCATGGCGTTGCCTCCTTGAGCCGTCGCGGATCAATCGTCCGAATTGGCCAGCCCCAGCAGCTCCTGGCGCGTCAACGCATTGTCGCGGAACACGCCGAGCATGCGGCTGGTGACGAGATCGGTCCCGGGCTTGTGCGCGCCGCGCGTGGTCATGCAGTGATGGGTTGCCTTGATGATGACCCCGACGCCTTCCGGCTGGAGCACGTCGTTGATCGTGTTGGCGATCTGCGCCGTCATCTTCTCCTGAATCTGGAGACGTTTCGCGTAGACGTCGACCACGCGCGCAAGCTTGCTGATACCGACCACGCGCCCTCGCGGGATATAGGCGACCCAGGCGCGGCCGACGATCGGCGCCATGTGGTGCTCGCAATGGCTTTCGAAGCGAACGCCGCGCAGGACGATCATCTCGTCATAGCCTTCGATCTCCTCAAACGTCTTTTGCAGGATTTCGGTCGGATCCTGCGCATAGCCGGAGAAATACTCCTCGAAGGCGCGCGCGACCCGGTCCGGCGTGTCGCGCAGACCGTCGCGCGCGGGATCGTCGCCGGCCCAGCGGATCATGGTGCGGATCGCCTGCTCGACCTCCGCCCTCTCAGGCCGCTCGCTCGGCGCCTGCGCGACCGCGACACGTTCCAGCCTGCGCGTTTGCGTCTTCATCGAAAACCTCCCCTGCAACGAACCGCAAACAGAACGCGGCCCACAGCTTGGACGGCTGCGATCGGAAAAGGTTCCCGGGATCAGGAAAAATCGGAAGCTGCGAGAGCGGCAAGACAATGGGGACGGGAAACCCGGCTCTATGAGGCCGCTTTCCGCACATCGAGCACGGCCTGCGCCCATTCGGCCGGCCGCTCCTGCGGTAAATTGTGGCCGGCCCCTGCAAAGACGCGCCGCTCGAAAAAGCCCTCGAATTTGCGTGCATGGTGCGCGGTGCCGGAATTGACGCCGTCGCTGTCACCGTCGATCGCGATGGTCGGCACCCGAACCGGCGGCTGGGCGGCGAGCTTCGCCTCGATCGCGGCATAGGCGGGATCGCCCGCGACCAGCGCGTAACGATGTCGATAGGAGTGGATCACGACATCGACGAAATCGGGATTGTCGAACGACATGGCGCTGGTCTTGAACGTCGCGTCGTCGAAGGCCCATGTCGGCGACCACATCGACCAGAGCTGGCGCGCAAAACCGCGCCGGTTGCGCTCCAGCGCGCGGCGGCCGCGATCATTGTGGAAGAGATATTGATACCAGAGCGCCGACTCCTCCGCTGGCGAAGCCGGCTCCATCGAACGCGCGATGTTCTGGATGTTGTAGGAATTGCCCGAGACGAGGCCGATCACGCGCTCCGGATGCAGCACCGAGACCACGCAGGCCGCGCGTCCGCCCCAATCGTAACCGCCGACCACCGCGTGCGAGATTCCAAGCGCATCCATGAAGGCCAGCAGATCGGCGCCAAGCGCCGCCTGCTCGCCGGAGCGCAAGGTCGCAGCGGAGCGGAAGCGTGTCGGCCCGTAGCCGCGCAGCCAGGGCACCAGCACCCGCGCGCCCGCTTGCGCCATGATCGGCGCGGTCTCGGCGTAGGCGTTCACGTCGTAGGGAAAGCCGTGGCCCATGATGCAGGGCCAGCCGTCCGGCGCGCCGTATTCGCGATAGGCGATGTCGAGGATATCGGTGGTGACAGTTTTTTGTTGCATTACAAAGCGAAGCTATTTTTGCGGCCCGGACAACGTGATGTCACGCTCGGCGCGGAACACGTTGCTGTAGAGGTTGGCGATCCACTGCCGACCGATCTCGGTCTTGTTGAGGTAGCCGATCTCGGTCTGAATGTGCGGTGCGACGCTATTCCAATAGAACTGCGGATAGCGGTTGACGATGTCAGCCGGCGAATCGTAACCGAGCTGGCGGTTCATGCCGACTTCCTCGAATTCGTAGTAGAGCGCATTAGCCTTGCGTAGATAGTTGGGGTCGCCGAGCTGGCCGATGAAATCGGCGGCGCGCAGGATCGAGGCGTCGTCGTCGTATTCCTGCCCTTGGCGGGCCGGAAAGCGGGTTCCTTCGATGGCGCGGGCGACGCGCTCGCTGTCCACGCCCCGAACTTGCGGCAGCCGCCGCCGTACAAAAAGCTTCGAGCGATCGACGTGATACATCATCAGGCTGGCATCCGAAGCGCCACGCGGCAGCGCCACTTTGGTGCCGGAATCATCGATGATGAAACCGTCTTCGTCATCCTCCGGAAACAGACCGCGGACATAGCCGATGTCGTGCGCAAGGCATGCGATCAGGACGTTGATGTAGTCCTCAGCCGCAAGATGCGTGTGGAGATTACGTCCCATCAGGATCGCCTGAGCGGCCAGCGTCACCAACATCGTATGCTCGATGTTGTGATAGAGTGCGTCGCTGTTGCCGATGCATTCCATCGCCGTACGAGTCGAGCCTTCCAGCACTCTGGCGTAGGACTCGTCGTACCGACGACGCATGAACGATCCCAGTAACTTCTCCAGGGTCTCCGCCGCCAGTTTCGGTAACGTGATCATGGATGCAGCCCCGCTTGTCGGTGGTGTTCCACGCCAACTCCCGACGTCTCATTCATGTCCTCGACGCAAAGGCCAGCTTAGCCCAACTTGGGCCGACTGGCCAAATCCGGGAACGAAAATACGGAAATATGTTGCGGTTGTGCCCCGCGATATCGCGGTTGCGGTGCCGGCCTGACACACCCGGGCTGGGCGTCGCCGGGACGGCAAAAACGGCAATCATTCCACCAGCAGCACGTCGACGGCGACGTCGAGCTTCTGCTTCGGCGAGCCGACAATGATGCCGTCGACCGGCGAAACGTCGGAAAAGTCGCGGCCGACCGCGAGCACGATATGGTCGCCGGCGACCATAAGATCGTTGGTCGGATCGAAATCGACCCAGCCAAGCTCCTCCCCGCACCACAGCGACACCCAGGCATGGGTCGCGTCGGCGCCCTGCAGGCGCGGCTGGCCCGCCGGCGGAATGGTGCGGAGGTATCCGCTGACATAGGCCGCGGGCAGACCCAGCCCGCGCAAGCCCGCGATCATCACATGGGCAAAATCCTGACAGACGCCATGGCGCTTGACGAAGACCTCGTTGAGCGGCGTCGAGATTACCGTCGCCTTGGGATCGTAGCGAAATTCGGTGCGGATGCGATGCATCAGATCGACCGCCCCGGCAAGGATCCCCGCGCCGGCCGCGAAGCTTTCCGCGGCATAGGCGCTGACGGGTCCCAGCACCGGCACCAGCGGGCTCGCAAAGACATAGCCGACCGGCGAGGACGGCCCGAGGCTCGTCGCCTCGAAGGCGATGTCGCGAATGCTCTCCCAGCCCGGGCTTTCAGCGTCACGAGCCGGCGACTGGCGCGACACCTTCACGCGAGAGCGGGAATCGATGCGCAGAGTGCGATGCGCGGCCTCGATCACCACACTCTCGGTCAGGGTGCCGAAGAAATCGCGCCGGACGCTACGCTCCGCGGGGCGCGGACGAATCTCGACCTTGTGCGAGATCAGCTCCTGGCCATGGCCGCTCCTCGGCTCCAGCCGCAGCGTGCAGCGGGCGAAGCTGACCGGGCTCTCGTACTCGTAGGTGGTGACGTGACGGATGTCGTAGATCACGCCAGCCCCGTCAGCTTTTCCGGCCGGCTGGCATTGGGGCCGTGCGGGAAGTAGTGCTGCCCGACTGCCTCGGCGAGGCTGAGCAGATCCTGCTCCAGTGCGAACAGCGTCTTGACCTCGATCCTCTCGGCCTCCGCGGTCGCGAGCATCGCCTGCAGCGCGACCGCAAGCCGCTGCGGCTTCTCGATCAGGCCGTGCTCCTTCAGGCTCGGCAGCGCGGCGATATGCTCGTTCAGCGCCGTCACCTGGAACGCCACCGAACGCGGATTGTAGCTGTCGAGCACGGCGAGATCGCGCACCGGCGCCAGGATCGGCGCCAACAGATAACGCGAGCGGTAGGTGATCTGGCAATCCACCAGCGTCAGCAGGATATCGAGATCCTCGTCGCCGGCTTCGTCATAGGCAAACTGCCGGGCAAAACGCGTGGTGTTGATGGCGCGCTCGGTGCGCCGGCCGATATCGAGGAAGCGCCAGCCGGCGGCGCGGTTCATGTTCTCATGCGCAAGGCCGGCAAAGCTTGCGAGCTCCTGCAAGGTCAGCTCGGCCGCGCTCAGCACGCTGTCGTCGTCCTCGACCTCGACGGCCAGCCGCTCGACCATCTCGGTGATGACTTGCCAGGCATCGGGCGACAGCCGCTCGCGCAAGGAGGTCGCCGTGCGCTGGGCCGCACGGACCAGCGACAGTGCCGAGCCGAAACGCTCCGGGCCCTGCAGCGCCTCGGCGACGATGCGGCCGGGCGCCGCCCGCGAGGTCTGCGAGATCGCACCCCAGGTCACCAGCAGGCGCTGGATACGCTCGGCCGATTGGAGCGAGGCCGCCGTGCCCTTGTTGGGCCCGCTCGGCGAGCCCAGCGCCCGCACCAGCCGCAGCGTCGCCTCGGCGCGTTCGAGATAGCGACCGAGCCAGAACAGATTGTCGGCGGCGCGACTCGGCAGCACGCCGGCGATACGGCGGATGCGCACCTTGTCGACCGCAGGCAGCAGCGTCGCGGTCGAGACCTGCTTGTCCGAGACCACCCAGACATCGGCGGAGCGCGCGCCGTCGCCCATCGACACCGCGCGCGCATCCGGCTGCTCGGCGATCCGGCAGAAGCCGCCGGGCATGATGGCCCAGCCGTCGGGCGTCGCGGCTGCGAACACGCGCAGCACGAAGGGACGCGGCGTGATCTGCCCCTGCTCCCATACCGGCATGGTCGAGAGCCGCACCACCTCCTGGCCGACATAGTCCATGCCGCGCGCAGCGATGGCGTCGCTCAGGCGCCGGCGCCCGGCGGCATCGAGCTCGCTCGCGAGCACCGGACCGTTGCTGTCGAAACCGGGAACGCCGCGGCGATAGGCGCCTTCGATCGCGACCTCGTCGAGCCGCGACAGCACCTCGTCGCGCGCCGAACGCTGGCCGCACCACCAGGTCGCGATGTGCGGCATCTTCAGCTCTTCACCGAGCAGGCGACGGCTGAGTGCCGGCAGGAAGCCGAGCATCGCGCGCGCCTCCAGGACGCCCGAGCCCGGCATGTTGGCGACGACGACGCCGTCCTTGCGCAGCACGTCGATCAGGCCGGGGACCCCGAGCCGCGAGGAGGCTTCGAGCTCGAGCGGGTCGAGCGAATTGGAATCGACACGGCGCAGCAGCACGTCGAGGCGCTTGAGGCCCGCAACCGTGCGGATGTGGATATGGTTGTCGCTGACGGCGAGATCGTCGCCCTCGACCAGCAGGAAGCCGAGATAGCGCGCCAGCGTCGCGTGCTCGAAATAGGTCTCGCTGAAGCTGCCCGGCGTGAGCACGCCGATCCGCGGCTCGTCGCGATCGGCGCGCGCGCGCAGACTGTCGCGAAACGCCTCGAAGAACGGTGCGACGCGCGGCACGTTCATCGACTTGTAGAGATCGGAGAAGGCGCGCGAGAGCACCAGGCGGTTCTCCAGCGCATAGCCCGCACCCGACGGCGCCTGCGTGCGGTCGCCGAGCACCCACCAGCGGCCGTCGGGCCCGCGGCCGACATCGGCGGCATAGAGCGAGAGATAGCGCCCGCCCGGCGGCGGCACGCCGCAGACCGGACGGAGATATTCGGGGCTGCCCGCGATCGCGGCCGCCGGCAGCGCGCCTTCGGCGACGAGGCGGCCCTCGCCATAGATGTCGCGCAGCACGAGCTCGAGCAGCTCGGCGCGCTGGGTGATGCCATCGGACAGCTGCTTCCAGTCGGCCTCGTCGATCAGCAGCGGCAGATGGCTGATCGACCAGGGCCGGTCGGCGCTCTCGCCGGGCGCGCGATAGGTGACGCCGGCCTCGCGGAGATGACGGTCGGCCATGCCGAACCGCCGCTCGACCTCGTCGGGCGCGAGCGCGCCGAAGGCGTCGAAGAAGCGGCTCCAGACCGCGCGGGGCTTGCCGTCCGGGCCGAGAAACTCGTCGGGGATGCCGGGCAGGCGCTTATAGTCGCGGACCCATTGCGCGAAGCGGCGCTGGCCTTCGCGCAGGCCTTGGCGCTGGCCATCACGTTGACCTTGCGCCTTGCCCGCCTTGTCGTCCTCTTCGGCTGCGCCCTCGGCCATGCGCCTCTCCCTGCCCCCGCATCATACTCATTGCAGGAGCGGGGACCGCAAGTCGAGGGTCAGCGGAAACTCATTTGTGCGTTCCTCGGGCGGCGGCTGCATCGGGCCCGGCGTATGGCCGTGGTCCTGGAAGCGCGCCAGCCGCCGCGCCTCGGCCTCGTAGGTGTTGACGGGCTTGGTGTCGTAGCTGCGACCGCCGGGATGGGCGACGTGATAGACGCAGCCGCCGAGCGAGCGGCCGTTCCAGGTGTCGATGAGGTCGAATGTCAGGGGCGCGTGAACGGGAATGGTCGGATGCAGGCCGGAGGCCGGCTGCCAGGCCTTGAAGCGGACGCCGGCCACGGCCTCGCCGGAGCGGCCGGTCGCGGTCATCGGCAGGCGGCGGCCGTTGCAGGTGACGATGTGGCGGCCCTCGACGAAGCCTTCCGCCTTGACCTGGAGCCGCTCGACCGACGAGTCGACATAACGCACGGTACCGCCGGCCGAGCCCTCCTCGCCGAGCACGTGCCAGGGCTCCAGCGCCTGCCGCAGCTCCAGCGTCACGCCGCCATGATGGATGCGGCCGAAAGCGGGGAAGCGGAATTCGAGCTGGGCCAGATACCATTCAGGCTCGAACGGATAGCCGGACTGCTTCAACTCGGTCAGCACTTCGAGGAAATCTTCCCAGATGAAGTGCGGCAGCATGAAGCGGTCGTGCAGCGCGGTGCCCCAACGCACGAACTTGCCTTGTTGCGGCTCGCGCCAGAATTTTGCGATCAGCGCGCGGATCAGCAGCTGCTGCGCCAGCGACATGCGCGGATCCGGCGGCATTTCGAGCGCGCGGAATTCGACCAGGCCGAGGCGGCCGGTCGTGCCATCAGGTGAATAGAGCTTGTCGATGCAGATCTCGGCGCGATGGGTGTTGCCGGTGATGTCGACGAGGAGATGCCGGAACAAGCGATCCACCAGCCACAGCGGCGCCTGAACGCCCGGCGGCGGCACGTGCGTGAGCGCGACCTCGAGCTCGTAAATGCTGTCGTGGCGGGCTTCGTCGATCCGCGGCGCCTGGCTGGTCGGGCCAATGAACAGGCCGGAGAAGAAATAGGACAGCGCCGGATGGCGCTGCCAGTGCAGCACCAGGCTCTTCAACAGATCAGGCCGGCGCAGGAACGGCGAGTCCTGCGGGCTCGAGCCGCCGACCACGACGTGATTGCCGCCGCCGGTGCCGGTGTGGCGGCCGTCGACCAGGAAGCGATTGGCGCCGAGGCGTGTCTTGCCGGCATCCTCATAGAGCCCGACGGTGATGTCGACCGCCTCGCGCCAGTTCTTTGCCGGCTGCACGTTGACCTCGATCACGCCGGGATCGGGCGTGACCTTGATGACGTCGACACGCGGATCGAACGGCGGCGGATAACCCTCGACGTGGACCTGAAGCTGCATCTCCTCGGCCGTCGCTTCGAGCGCCGCGATCATCTCGAGATAATCCTCGATCTGCTCGACCGGCGGCATGAAGGCACAGAGCACGCCGTCGCGGACCTCGACCGACATCGCGGTGCGAACCGGGACGGTGGTGTTGAGCTCTTCGGGCTCGAGCCGCTCCGGCGAGTCCGGACGCGCCGGAAGGCTGAACACCGGCAGCTTGCCGCGGTCCTCCATCGGGTCTCGCTCGACGATGTAGGGATATTGATCAGGCGGGACATAGCCGAGCGAGTCCAGCGGCAGGCGCAAGCCGAGCGGCGAATCCCCCGGCATCAGGAACAGATGACTGCGCCGGAGCTGCCAGCGCTCGCTGCGCCAGCGTGGTGCCGCATTCCAGCGCTGCACCGGCAGCACGAAGCCGCGAGGATTGTTGAGCCCCTGCTCGAACACCCGCGCCATCCGCGCGCGGGCCTCCGGATCGGATAATTTGGAATCGGAGGGATCGACGTTGACGGGAAGCTCGGATTCCTTCTGCAGCCAGTACGCGGTGTCCTCATAGGCCGGCATGATGTAGCCGGGATCGAGGCCAAGCCGCAGCGCCGTGCCCTCCACGAACGCCTTGACGTCCTTGGCCTGCGCCGGCCGCGGATTTTCGATGCTGGCGATGAGGTCGGCATTCTTCCAGATCGGCACGCCGTCCTTGCGCCAGTACAGACCAAACGCCCAGCGCGGCAGGCTTTCGCCGGGATACCATTTGCCCTGACCGAAGTGCAGCAGGCCCCCGGGTCCGAAACGCGCGCGCAGGCGGCGGATCAGATCGTCGGCGAGCCCGCGCTTGGTCGGACCGACCGCGTCCGTGTTCCACTCGGCGCCTTCGAGATCATCGACGGAGACGAAGGTCGGCTCGCCGCCCATGGTCAGACGCACGTCCTGCGCCGCAAGATCGCCGTCGACCTGCTCGCCGAGATCGTTGAGCCGTATCCAGGATTCGTCGGAGAATGGTTTTGTGATGCGCGGCGCCTCGCGAATGCGCTTGACGCTCATGTCGAAGGCGAATTCGACCTCGGCAAAGCCCGCGCCGCCGGAGATCGGCGCGGCCGAGCGGTAGTGCGGTGTCGCGGCGACTGGGATGTGGCCCTCGCCCGCAAGCATGCCCGAGGTCGCGTCGAAGCCGATCCAGCCTGCGCCCGGCAGGTAGACCTCGGCCCAGGCGTGCAAATCGGTGAAATCATTCTCGACCTCCGGCGGCCCCTCGATCGGATCGATGTCGGGACGGACCTGGATCAGGTAGCCGGAGACAAAACGGGCGGCGAGACCGAGATGACGGAAGGTCTGGATCAGAAGCCAGGCGGAGTCGCGGCACGAGCCGGCCGCGGAGGAGAGCGTCTCCTCGGGCGTCTGCACGCCCGCCTCCATGCGGATGACGTAGCCGATCCTTTTCTGCAGCTCCCTGTTGAGATCGACCAGGAAGTTGACGGTGTTCGGGGCTTCGTGCGGGATCGTGTCGAGATATTTCGCGAACAGCCGATCGGGCTTGACGGTCTCGAGATACGGCGCGAGTTCCGTCTTGAGATCTTGCGGATATTCGAACGGAAAGCTGTCGGCATAGGGTTCGACGAAGAAGTCGAACGGATTGACCGTGGTCATCTGGGCCGTGAAATCGACCTCGATCTTGAGCTCGGTCGTCTTCTCCGGGAAGACGTAACGCGCGATCCAATTGCCTAGCGGATCCTGCTGCCAGTTCACGAAATGATTGGCCGGAGTGACCTTGAGCGAATAGCTCAGGATCGGCGTGCGGGTATGCGGCGCCGGCCGCAGACGAATGGTCTGCGGGCCAAGATCGATCGGGCGGTCGTATTTGTAGTGCGTGACGTGGTGTAATGCGACGTAGATCGACACGGGGTGCGGTACTCCAGCAGCTTTTTTGAGCAGAACACCGCTGGTGACCTCGATCAAGCACTAACAACGGGCAAAGGGTGCCTACGCAAGGTGCGGGCGGTCGCTTTCTTCCTTCTCCCCTTGCGGGAGAAGGTAGCGCGAAGCGCCGGATGAGGGGTACGTCTCCGCGAATTCCGGCGTGAGAGGTGCGCGCGGAGAGAGACCCCTCACCCGTCTCGCCGCTGAGCGGCGAGCCACCCTCTCCCACAACGGGAGAGGGTTAGCAGAGTGCTCCTGCATCGAAGGCTTACGCCGCTGACGTCAGCCGTTGTAGGAACTGCGTCACCTCGCGCCGGAGCGTCTCGACCTCGCCATGGACGCGTTCGGAGGCGCTGTTGACGCGGCTCGCCACACGGCCGGTGTCGGCGGCGGCTTCGCTGATGCCCGTGACGTTGGAGGACATTTGCGAGGTGCCGGTCGAAGCTTCCTGGACGTTGCGGGCGATCTCGCGGGTGGCGAGACCCTGCTGCTCGATCGAGGTCGCGATCGAGGCGGTGATGGCGTTGATCTCGGTGATGGTCTGCGCGATCGCCTCGACGGCGGCGACCGAATTGGTGGTCGATTGCTGCATCTCGCCGACCTTGGCGCTGATCTCCTCGGTCGCCTTCGCGGTCTGGTTGGCGAGGCTCTTGACCTCGGATGCGACCACGGCGAAGCCACGGCCGGCCTCGCCTGCCCGCGCGGCCTCGATGGTGGCGTTGAGCGCCAAGAGATTAGTCTGCTCGGCGATTTCGCTGATCAGCTTGACCACGTCGCCGATCCGCATCGCCGCATCCGCGAGCGTGCGGATCTCGCTGCCGGCACGATTGGCTTCGTTCACCGCCCGCCCCGTGCTCGTGGTCGAGCCGGCCACCTGGCGGGTGATCTCGGCGATCGACGATGCGAGCTGCTCCGCGGCGCTCGCGACGGTGGCGACGTTGCGCGATGCCTGGTCGGACGCGCTGAGCACGCCGGAGGTCTGCCGGCTGGTCTTCTCGGCCGCCGCCGCCATCTGGCCGGCGTCGGATTCGAGATCGGTCGCCGCGCCCATCAGAGTGCCGGCGACCTGGTCGAGATGCGTGCCGAACTGCTTTGCGAGGTCCGCGATCTCGACCACGCGACGGCCGAGGCTGTCGGTGCCGGAATTGATGACGGTGGCTGAACGGCGGAACGAGCCGGGTAATCCGCGCGCGAGGATCTTGCGGAAATATTTGCCGCGGCTCGCATAGTCCATCGACGCCGAAGCTTCCCGCAAATAGGCATCGGTGATGTCGAGCATGTCGTTGACCGACTTCTGAATGGCGCCGATCCGTCCGGCCTGGCGGTTGCTGAGGATGCGCGCCTCGAGGTCGCCACCTGCGGCCTTGCGGCACACGTCTGCCACCTCGTCGACGGCCGCCGCCGTGCGGTGCTGGCACCAGACGGCATAACCGAGCAGCACGACCGTGACGCCAAGCAACGCCGCGCCGGAAATTCCGGCCGCACCGGTCAGCGAGAGCACGAACGCGACGACGGCAAGAACGGATGCGAGCGCGGTCGCTCCCTGCGCTTTAGAGAGAGAGCACAAATTCATCGTAACCGACACCCTGTTGCTTGAGCAGCCCAACCATCGCCTCGAAGCTCGCATGCATGCCGGCCTTGGCATTGGCATGCCGCGCCTCTTCCGCACACAGCGCCTTGTAGATCGGCTTGATACGCTCGATCTGCGCGGGATCGGGTTTGCGACGGTTGGAGTGATAGCCGACGATATTGCCACGCTCGTCGAATGTCGGCGTGACGTGGGCGAACACCCAGTAATGGCTGCCGTCCTTTGCGAGATTGACGACGTAGGCGAAGATCTCCTGCCTGGACTGAAGCGTGTCCCACAACAGCTTGAAGACGGAGCGTGGCATCTCGGGGTGGCGGATCAGGCTGTGGGGGGCGCCCATCAGCTCCTGCCAGGAGTACTTCGCCATGCGGATGAAGACATCGTTGGCGTAGGTGATGCGGCCCTTGAGATCGGTCTTCGACACGATCAGCTCCTCCTCTCCGAGGAGATTTTCCACGCCGGTCGGCCGTATCGCACGCGTCATCGTTGACGAATCCTCACGAAGGGCGAACGCCCCACATGAGTGGAGCTCGCATCCGTTCAGGGATTACGGCAGAAGATGTTAATCAGGTGTGACCGCGGGAACCGCCGTGATCACTTGCCGGCTCCGTATCATTACTTAGGAGCATCGCTTGTAGTGTTCAGCTACCGCCGACGCGCAACGAGGGATTACATCGTCGCGCCCAGCACCCAGGGCGCGAACTCGGCGCCGCCGAAATCAAAACTCTCGCTCTTGGTCGGCTGTCCGGACGCGGTCTTGAGGATGAGATCGAAAATGCGCTGGCCGCACTGCTGGACGCTCTCCTCGCCTTCGAGGATGGTGCCGCAATTGACGTCCATGTCCTCTTCCATGCGCTTGTACATGGGCGTGTTGGTCGCGAGCTTGATCGAGGGCGCCGGCTTGCAGCCGAACACGCTGCCGCGGCCCGTGGTGAAGCAGACCAGATTGGCGCCGCCGGCGACCTGCCCGGTCGCGGCAACGGGATCGTAGCCAGGCGTGTCCATGAACACGAAACCCTTCTTGGTGATGGGTTCGGCGTAACGCAGCACCTCGACGAGATTGGTGGTGCCGGCCTTGGCCATCGCGCCGAGCGACTTCTCCAAAATGGTGGTGAGACCGCCGGCCTTGTTGCCCGGGCTCGGATTGGCGTTCATCTCGGCGCCTTCGCGCGTCGTGTATTCGTCCCACCAGCGCATGAGATCGACCAGCTTCTCGCCGACCTCGCGGCTGACGGCGCGGCGCGTGAGCAGATGCTCGGCGCCATAGGTCTCCGGCGTCTCCGACAGGATCACAGTGCCGCCGTGACGCACGATGAGATCGCTGGCCGCACCCAGCGCCGGATTGGCGGAAACGCCGGAATAGCCATCCGAGCCGCCGCATTGCAGCGCTACGGTCAGTTCGCTCACCGGCACGGCCTCGCGCTTGACCTTGTTGGAATCCGCGAGTGCCTCGCGCACGAAGGCAATGCCGGCTTCCACCGTCTTGCGGGTGCCGCCGACCTCCTGGATGTCCATCGCGCGCAGACGTCCGGCGAGCTTCTGCTCTTCCATCAAGCCGCCGATCTGGTTCACCTCGCAGCCGAGGCCGAGCACAATGACGTGGGAGAAGTTCACGTGGCGCGCATAGCCACCGAGCGTGCGGCGGAGCAGCGCCAGGGGCTCGTTCTGCGTCATGCCGCAACCGGTCTTGTGGGTCAGCGCGACCACGCCGTCGACATTGGGGAAATCGGCCAGCGGATTGTCGCCGGTGAAGGGATTTTTCTTGAACACGTCGGCGACGAGGCTCGCGACATGCGCGCTGCAATTCACCGAAGTCAGGATGCCGATGTAGTTGCGCGTGGCGACGCGGCCGTCCGGGCGGCGGATGCCTTCGAAGCTTGCCGGCAGATCGAAATTCGGCGTCGGCTTGACGTCGGCGCAATAGGCATAGTCCTTGGCGAAATCGCCCATGCCGCAGTTCTGCACGTGCACGTGCTGGCCCGGCGCGATCGGCGTGGTCGCGAAGCCGATGATCTGGCCGTAGCGGATCACCGGCTCGCCCAATGCGATCGGCTTGATCGCGACCTTGTGGCCGGAGGGAATGCGCTCGACCGTGGTCACGCCGTCGGCGACTACCGTTCCCGGAGGCAAGCTCGCGCGCGCGATCAGCACGCCATCATCGGGATGGAGGCGAATGACGGGGCTGATAGTCATGGGAGGTCTCCTTGGTCTTCTTTTCTTCACCTCTCCCCGTTCTTACGGGGAGAGGTCGGATCGCGCCCGGCGATGCATCGTCCGGGGCGATCCGGGTGAGGGGCAAGCGGCGCGCTCGATCGTTAGATTAGATCGTGTTGAGAGAGCCCCTCACCCTGACCCTCTCCCCGTAAGAACGGGGAGAGGGAAAAGTGAAAGAGCTCAGGCCTTGCCGCCGGAATCCTTCCGGGTGGCGTTGACCTGCATCTTGGCGTAGGTCGTCATCAGGCCGACCTCGTTCGAGAGCGTCACCAGCTTGAAGCCCATGTTGATGGCGCGCGCGGCACCTTCGGCGCCGCTGCAATGGATGCCCGGGTTGAGGCCGCGCTTGCCGCACTCCTTGATGATCTTCTCGTAGATCGCCAGGATTTCGGGCTCGGTGCGATCGAGCTTCGGTTCGAGGCCATAGGAGAAGCCGAGGTCGGACGGGCCGATATAGACGCCGTCGATGCCTTCGACGTCGAAGATCGCTTCCATGTTCTCGACCGCGGTTTTGGTCTCCATCATCGGCAGCAGCACGATGTCGTCGTTAGCCGTCTTCTGGTAGGAGCCCGCGGTGCCGTACATGCCGGCGCGGATCGGGCCGTTGGAGCGCACGCCCTTTGGCGGATATTTGGCATAGGAAACGAGATTCCTGGCTTCCTGCGGCGTGTTGACCATCGGGCAGATCACGCCATAGGCGCCGCCATCGAGCACCTTGCCGATGATGCCGGGCTCGTTCCAGGGCACGCGGACCATCGGCGTGATCGGATGCTTGTCCATCGCCTGGAAGCACTGCACCATCGACAGATAATCCTGCACGCCGTGCTGCATGTCGACGGTGACGCTGTCGAAGCCGCATTGCGCGATCATCTCGGCCGAGAAGCCCGAGGGAATCGCGAGCCACGCGTTGACCACGGCCTTGCCCGACTTCCAGATTTCCTTGACCTTGTTCGCCACGTTGCCTTCCTTCTTTGTTGTTCGGACCGTGTTATTTGGACCGTGTGATTTGGACTATCGTCACCATGACGAGCGTCGCGACAGCACAACCGCTGTTACCGCGAACTGGCGCGTCGCGCTACGCTCGCAATGACGCAAGACCTATGCGGTCGCCCTCTGGATGCTGACTTCGCTGACGCCGACCTCGCGGGCGGTATTCACTATTGCGGCCCAGGTGTCATCCGGCAAGGGGATGCCGTTTCGGGTGCGCTCAGCCCGGGTTTTCCGCTCGGGATCGCCGGGAATCAGCACCTGATCGACCCCGGCCACCGGCTTGGTGGTACGGATGAAGTCGGCATAGCGCGACACCTCTGCGTCGAAGACATGGGAGGTATCGACCACTTTCGGGTCGACGTAGAAGGCCAGCATGCCGTTGGCGAAGCGCCGACCGCCGGACGTGGCCCCGGTTCCAGTCAATGCGCCGCCGAGCAGCTCGCAAATGAAGGCAAGGCCCGAACCCTTGTGCTCGCCGAACGCACGGATCGCGCCCGTTCCCTTCGTGTGATCGCGCGGCCCATCCGGCGTGTAGGGGCCGTAGAGCACGGCCGGCTCCTCGCTCAGGCTGCCGTCGGCATCGACCAGCGCGTCCTTCGGCAACTTCTTGCCGCCGCGGCTTGCGACCAGCACCTTGCCCTCAGCCACGACCGAGGTTGCAAAGTCCAGCACGATCGGATCCTGGCCCTCGCGCGGAATGCCGACGCAATAGGGTGCGGTGGAGAGCCGTTTCTCCACGCCGCCGAACGGCGCCACCAGCAACGAGCCTGCGGCATTGACGAAATGAACCGAGATCAGTCCTTCGGCGGCGGCCATCTCGGCCCAATCGCCGACCCGGCCGATATGGCCGGCATTGCGCAGCGCGACTGCGGCAAGTCCCGCCTTCCTGCACTTCTCGATGCCGATCCGGACCGCTTGCGGCGTCACGGTCTGGCCGTAGCCGAACTTGCCGTCGATCACCGCGAGCGAAGGCGTGTCGAGCACCAATTCGGCGTTCTGGTTGGGCACGACCGCGCCGGACTTCTGCCAGCGAATATAGACGGGGACGCGGATCACGCCGTGGCTGTCATGGCCGGTCAGATTCGCCGCGGTTAGATAAGTGGCGATGCGCCGGGCTTCGTCGGGCGACGACTGCGCATGCGCGAAGACCTCGGTGACGAAGTCGATCAGCTTCTGAACCTGGATGGTGACCATGAGGGTCTGTTTGCCTCTACCTCGCCGCCGATTTTGCAGTCATCGGCTTGAGCGGCACTTGAGCGAAAAAAAGCGGCGATGTCCATGATTGTTGCCGCGCGCTTGCGCATATCTGCTTTCACTCCTCGGCACTTGCCTCCTCGCTCGCGCCGAGCCCTGCAAGACTCTGTTCGAGTTCGCCGAGCATCTCCTGCAACTCGACGAGCTTGCGCGCGCCGAAGCGGCGCGTGATCTCCGCATAGATCGCTTCGGAGGACGGCGCGACGGAGGCCATCAGCTTCACGCCCTTTTCCGAGATCGAGACCATGCTGCGGCGCTGGTCCGCCTTCGCGGTCTTGCGCTCGATCAAATTGCGCGCCTCCAGATCGCGCAAGATCCGCGACAGGCTCGGTCCGAGCAGGAACGCGGTGCGCGCCAGTTCCGTGACCTCGACCGTGTCGATCGCCGCGAGCGCGCGCAGAATGCGCCATTGCTGCTCGGTCAGGCCATGCTCGCGCAGCGAGGGACGGAATTGCCGCATCACGGCTTCGCGTGCCCGCAGCAACGACATTGGCAGCGAACGCGAGAAGTCACGCATCGGCACCTGCCGCACGGCGGGCTCGCTTCCGTTCGCAGGATCAGCCGGTCTCTTCACCATGACGCCCCTTCAAGCCGCGAAATGTTTGCAGTGCAGCAAGCCAATTTGCGATTGACGCATTCACTTAACATGTTAAGTATCCTCCCGCACCACGATTTGTAAGATCACAAATGGCGCTTTCCAACGACGATATCCGAGCTTGCGCGAGCCGTCTGCATCAGGCGGAGAAGACCCGCACGCAGATCCGGCAGCTCTCGCAGGACTTCCCCGCCATCAGCATCGCTGACGCCTACGCGATTCAGAAGGCCTGGGTCGACGTCAAGATTGCCGAGGGGCGCATCGTCAGGGGCCACAAGATCGGCCTGACCTCGAAGGCGATGCAGAGCGCGCTCGGCATCAACGAGCCGGATTCCGGCGTGTTGATCGACGACATGTTCTTCGCGGATGGTGGCCTCGTCCCGACCGAGCGCTTCATCGCGACACGCGTGGAAGCCGAGCTCGCCTTCGTCATGAGCAAGCGCCTCGCGGGCCCCGGCTGCACGCTGTTCGACGTGCTCAACGCCACCGACTTCGTGGTGCCGGCGCTGGAGATTCTGGACACGCGCATCGAGCGCGTCGATCCCCAGACCAAAGCGACGCGAAAGATCTTCGACACCATCGCCGATAACGCGGCCAACGCCGGCATCGTGCTCGGCGGACGGCCGATCCGCCCGCTGGATGCCGATCTGCGCTGGATCGGTGCGTTGTGTTTCAAGAACGGCCAGCTCGAAGAGACCGGCCTTGCCGCCGGCGTGCTCAATCATCCCGCAACGGCCGTTGCCTGGCTCGCCAACAAGATCGCACCGCTCGGCCTTGCGCTCGAGCCCGGACAGATCGTGCTCGCCGGCTCCTTCATCCGCCCGATCGAGACCCGCAAGGGCGACACAATTCAAGCCGATTATGGCGCCTACGGCTCGGTCAGCTGCTACTTCGCCTAGACGAACAAAAAGACAGGGAGTGAAACCGCGATGCCGCATTTCACGATCGAATATTCGGCCAATCTCGACGACCGCCTCGACATCGGCGCGGCGTGCGAGGTGGTGCGCAAGGCCGCGGTCGAGACCGGCATCTTCCCGCTTGGCGGCATCCGCGTCCGCGCCGTCAGATGCGAGCATTATGCGATCGCGGACGCGCGGCAAGATTACGGCTTTCTCGACATGGTGCTGCGCATCGGCGAAGGCCGCGATCTGCCAACACGCAAGAAGGCCGGCGAGCAAATCTTCCAGGCGCTCTCCCGGCATCTCGATCCTGTGTTTGCAAGCTGCAAATTCGCCCTCTCGTTCGACATGCAGATCAACGACAAGGACACGAGCTGGAAGCGCAACAACATCCACCACGCCCTGAAAGCGGAGGCCGCCCATGGATAAGCCCACGCCGAAAACCGATGTGTTCCAGGCCAATCGCGACCGCATCGCACCGCTGCTGAAGACGCTGCGCGCCGACGGCATCGGCCACATGATCGACGGCAAGATCGTGCCGTCGATCTCAGGCGAGACGTTCGAGACGAAATCGCCGGTCGACGGCGCGACGCTGGCCAGCGTCGCGCGTGGCAATGCCGAAGACGTCGATCGCGCCGCCACCGCTGCTGCGCTGGCCTTCAAGTCCTGGCGCGACATGGCGCCGGCGATGCGGAAGAAGCTGCTGCATCGCGTCGCCGACGCCATCGAGGACAATGCCGAAGACATCGCGGTGCTCGAATGCATCGACACCGGCCAGGCCTATCGCTTCATGGCCAAGGCCGCGATCCGCGCCGCCGAGAATTTCCGCTTCTTTGCCGATCGATGCGGCGAGGCGCGCGACGGCCAGAACACGCCGAGCGACGAGCATTGGAACGTCTCGACGCGCGTGCCGATCGGCCCGGTCGGCGTGATCACGCCGTGGAATACACCGTTCATGCTTTCGACCTGGAAGATCGCCCCTGCCCTCGCCGCCGGCTGCACCGTCGTGCACAAGCCGGCCGAGTGGTCGCCGATCACGGCGGCTATTCTTGCGAAGCTCGTCAAGGAAGCCGGCGTGCCCGACGGCGTGCTCAACACCGTGCACGGCTTTGGCGAAGAGGCCGGCAAGGCGCTGACCGAGCATCCCGCCATCAAGGCCATCGGCTTCGTCGGCGAAAGCTCGACGGGATCCGCGATCATGGTTCAGGGCGCGCCGACCTTGAAGCGCGTGCATTTCGAGCTCGGCGGCAAGAACCCCGTGATCGTGTTCGACGACGCCGATCTCGAGCGCGCGCTCGATGCGGTCGTGTTCATGATCTACTCGCTCAACGGCGAGCGCTGCACGTCGTCGAGCCGCCTGCTGATCCAGGCCGGCATCGCCGAAAAGTTCACCGAGAAACTCACGGCGCGCGTGAAGGCGCTGAAGGTCGGCCATCCCCTCGATCCCGCCACCGAAATCGGGCCGCTGATCCACGAGCGGCATCTGGCAAAGGTGTGCTCGTATTTCGACGTCGCACGCCAGGACGGCGCGACGATTGCGGTCGGCGGCAAGGCTTATGACGGGCCGGGCGGCGGACATTATGTCGAGCCGACGCTGGTGACCGGCGCGCATGGCAAGATGCGCGTGGCGCAGGAAGAGGTGTTCGGCCCCTTCCTCACCGTGCTCCCCTTCAAGGACGAAGCAGACGCGATCGAGATCGCCAATGACATCCGCTATGGCCTGACCGGCTATGTCTGGACCAACGATGTCGGCCGCGCGCTGCGTGTCGCAGATGCGCTGGAAGCCGGCATGATCTGGCTGAACTCGGAAAACGTCCGCCATCTGCCGACGCCGTTCGGCGGCATGAAGGCATCAGGCATCGGCCGCGATGGCGGCGATTACTCGTTCGATTTCTACATGGAAACCAAGCACGTCTCGCTGGCGCGGGGCACGCACAAGATTCAGAAGCTGGGAATCTAACGCTCGCGTCCCTCGACGCGCGGAGCGTGGACGGGGAATGGCGGGGTCTAGAGAGGGGAAACGCAATGCCCGTACCGCAACATATCTTCGAGCCGCCGTTCAACATCATCCGCTCCAGCCACGCCGTGCTGGACGTGACCGATCTGAAGCTCAGCCGCGAGTTCTATGAAAGCGTTGTCGGCCTGCATGTCGAGGACGCCGACGACAAGGTCGTCTATTTGCGCGCCGCCGAGGAGCACCAGCATCACTCCCTGGTGTTGCGCAAGGCGGCGGCGCCCGCCTGCAACCGCCTCGGCTTCAAGGTCGGCAACGACGGGGATCTGGACAAGGCTGCGAAGTTCCTGTCCGAGAACGGCCTTGGCTACGCCTTCGTCGATCAGCCGTTCCAGGGCCGCACGCTGCAGTTCACCGACCCCTTCGGCTTCCAGATCGAGCTATATGCGTCGATGGACCGGCGGCCGCACCTGCTGCGCCGCTACGATCTCTACAGGGGCTGCCATCCGCAGCGGCTCGACCATTTCAACGTGTTCGCCGCCGAAGTGCAGGACACCGTCGAATTCTATGCCCGGCTCGGCTTTCGCCTCACGGAATACGCCGAGGAGGACGGACCGAACGGGCGCATCGCCGCGGCCTGGATGCATCGCAAGGGCAATGTCCACGACTTTGCCATCACCAACGGCAAGGGCCCGCGGCTGCACCACTTTGCCTACTGGACGCCGACGGCGATGAACATCATCCATCTCTGCGACGTCATGGCCTCGCAGGGTTTCGTGAAGAACATCGAGCGCGGTCCCGGCCGCCACGGCATCTCGAATGCGTTCTTCCTCTACGTCCGCGACCCCGATGGACACCGGCTCGAGCTCTACACCAGCGACTATTTCACCGGCGACCACGACCACGAGCCGCTGCGCTGGTCGCTGCGCGATCCGCGCCGCCAGACATTGTGGGGCGCGCCTGCCCCGCGCTCCTGGTTCGAGCAGGGCTCGCCGTTCGCTGGCCAAGCCGTTCGTGAGCCGAAGTTCGTGGCCGACGTGCTGGTGGCGGATTAAGCAATGAACCTTCCTCGCCTCGCCACCTATTCCGTCAAGGGTGCCATCCGCTACGGCGCCGTCGTGGACGGCGGCATTGTCGATCTCTCCGCGCGCCACGCAAAAGACTATCCGACGCTGCGCGAGGTGATCGCCGCAGGAAAGCTCGCGAGCCTCGCCGAGGAGGCCGCCGGCCGCACGCCCGATCACGCGCTCGGTGACGTCATCTGGCTGCCGCCGGTGCCCGCGCCGGAAAAGATCATCTGCATCGGCGTCAACTATCCCGACCGCAATGCCGAGTACAAGGACGGCCAGGACGCGCCGAAATATCCGAGCATGTTTATGCGCTCGCCGCGCTCCTTCGTCGGCCACGACACGCCGCTGGTGCGCCCGCGCGCCTCCGCGCAGCTTGACTACGAGGGCGAGATCGTGCTGGTGGTCGGCAAGGCTGGCCGGCACATTGCGGAAAGTTCGGCGCTCGGTCACATCGCCGCGCTGACGCTCTGCAATGAAGGCTCGGTACGCGACTGGCTGCGACATGCCAAGTTCAACGTCACGCAGGGCAAGAACTTCGATTCCAGCGGCAGCCTCGGCCCATGGCTTGTGCCCTACACGCAGGAATGGCAGGTCGCCGACATCCGCCTCACCACGCATGTCAACGGCGAGCTGCGGCAGGACGACCGCACCAGCCGGCTGATGTTTCCGTTCCGCTATCTCATCAGCTATATCTCGACCTTCGCAACGCTCGTTCCCGGCGACGTCATCGTCACGGGCACGCCGACCGGCGCCGGTGCGCGGTTCGACCCGCCGCGTTACCTGAAACCCGGCGATGTTATCGAAGTCGCGGCCGAGGGCATCGGATCTCTGCGCAACGGCGTCGTCGACGAAGCCTGAACACCGATTGAAATGGAATAGTGCCATGACCACCCTCACCGGCGGCGAAGCAATCGTAAGCGGCCTTGTCGCCCACGGCGTCGATACTGTATTCGGCCTGCCCGGCGCGCAGGTCTACGGCCTGTTCGACGCCTTCCACCAGGCGCAGCTCAAGGTGATCGGCGCGCGGCACGAGCAGGCCTGCGGCTACATGGCGTTCGGCTATGCGCGTTCCAGTGGCAGGCCCGGCGTGTTCAGCGTGGTACCCGGCCCCGGCGTGCTCAACGCCAGCGCCGCGCTGCTCACCGCGTTCGGCTGCAACGAGCCGGTGCTATGCGTCACCGGCCAGGTGCCGACGCAGTTTCTGGGCAAGGGCCGCGGCCATCTGCACGAGATGCCGGATCAGCTCGCGACCTTGCGCACCTATGTGAAATGGGCGGACCGCATCGAATATCCCGGCAACGCGCCGACCACGGTCGCGCGCGCCTTCCAGGAGATGACGTCCGGACGGCGTGGCCCCGCCTCGGTCGAGATGCCTTGGGACGTCTTCACCCAACGCGCGGACACGGCTGCAGCACAGGTGCTGGAGCCCTTGCCCGCGCCGCAGCCCGACCCTGATATGATCAAGCAGGCGGCCGCGCTGATCAGGAACAGCAAGGCGCCGATGATCTTTGTCGGCAGCGGCGCGATCGAAGCGCGCGAGGAGATTCTCGAACTCGCCGAGATGATCGACGCCCCTGTCGTCGCCTTCCGCAGCGGTCGCGGCATCGTCTCCAATGCGCATGAGCTTGGGCTCACCATGGCGGCGGCCTACAGGCTGTGGCCGACAACCGATTTGATGATCGCAATCGGCACGCGCGCCGAGCTGCCGGCGTCGGGCTTCCGCTGGCCGTATCAGCCGAAGGGGCTGAAATCCATTCGTGTCGACATCGATCCGGCCGAGATGCGCCGGCTCGCCTCCGATGTCGCTATCGTCGCCGACGCCAAGGCCGGCACGGCCGATCTCGTCACAGCCGTGACGAAGGCCGGCTATGCCAGGACCAGCGGCCGGCGGGGAGAGATCCGCGAGGCGACTGCGACGGCGCAAGCCGAGATCCAGCGCATCCAGCCGCAGATGGCGTATCTCAACATCCTGCGCGAGGTGCTGCCGGCGAACGCGATCGTGACCGATGAATTGTCCCAGTTCGGCTTCGCCTCCTGGTACGGCTTTCCGATCTACGAGCCGCGCACCTTCATCACATCAGGCTATCAGGGCACGCTCGGCTCGGGCTTCCCGACCGCGCTCGGGGCCAAGGTCGCCAATCCCGACAAGCCGGTGGTGGCGATCACCGGCGACGGCGGCTTCATGTTCGGCGTGCAGGAGCTTGCCACCGCCGTGCAGTTCAACATCGGCGTGGTGACGCTGGTGTTCAACAACAACGCCTACGGCAATGTCCGCCGCGACCAGCGCGAGCGCTTCGACGGCCGCGTGGTGGCGTCCGATCTGGTCAACCCGGATTTCGTCAAGCTCGCGGAGTCCTTCGGCGTCGCATCCGCCCGCGTCACTGCGCCGGACCAGTTCAAGGCGGCGATGGAGAAGGCGCTGGCCCATGGCGGGCCCTATCTGATCTCGGTGGAAGTGATGCGGGATTCGGAAGTCAGCCCGTGGGCGTTCATTCACCCGCCGAAGCCCTAGTCATCCTCATGGTGAGGAGGCGCGAAGCGCCGTCTCGAACCATGAAGGCCTCCCGCTGCTGCAGCTCGGCCTTCCTCCTTCGAGACGCTTGCTTCGCAAGCTCCTCAGGATGAGGGGATGGGTCAGCGCGTCCTGCGAAACGTCAGATTGATCCGCTTAGGCCCGAGCAACGCATGTTTACCGTCGGCCAGCGGCGCGACGCCGTGATAGGCGAGCCGTGACGGCCCGCCCCAGACCACGACATCGCCATGGACCAAGCGGAAGCGGCGCGGCTTGTCGCTGCGTGCCATGCCGCCGAACAGGAAGGTCGCAGGCAGCCCAAGTGAGACCGAGACGATCGGCGCTGAATAATCCAGCTCGTCCTTGTCCTGATGCAATGACAGCCGCGTGCCGGGCTCGTAGCGGTTGACGAGGCAGGCATCGGGCGCGAAGCCGGTAAAGTCGCCCTGCTCCGCGGCGCGCAAAGCCAGATCGCGGAGCACGGGCGGCATCGCCGGCCATGGCGCGCTCGTTCGCGGGTCAATGGGATCATAGCGATAGCCGGTGTGGTCGGTGATCCAGCCGCGCTCGCCGCAATTGGTCATAGCGACCGACATCAAATGGCCGCCGGGCGTAGTCATGCGGCGGAACGGCGACTGCGCCACGATGGCGCGGACGGCTTCGATCAGATCGCTCTCGATCGGCTTGACGAAACCGCGCAGCAGCACGGCGCCATCGGCGATCTGCTCGCGCGATGGCTGGGCTTCGGCGACATGATCGAACAAATCCGCCATCAGCGGCAGCGTCTATTTCGCATCGTGAAAGATCACACCCAGCGTGTGGCGCTGGCCAGAGCGAATCCGGCTGACGCCATGGCGCAGATTAACGCGGTAGGTGCCGCGTGTCCCCTGCACCGGGCGGTGATGCACGGCAAAAGCAACCGCGTCGCCCTGCGCGAGCGGAACCACTTCGGCGCGGGACTGCATGCGCGGGCGCTGCTCGGTCAGCACGAATTCGCCGCCGGTGAAATCGCGACCGGGCTCGGACAAGAGGATCGCAACCTGGAGCGGGAACACGTGCTCGCCATAGAGATCCTGATGCAAGCAGTTGAAATCGCCGGCCTCGTATTGCAGCAGCAGCGGCGTCGGTCGCGCTTGGCCTGCCTCGTGGCACCGCTTCAGGAACGCCGCGTGTTCGGCGGGATAGCGGATGTCGATCCCCATCGCCTCGTTCCAGCGATTGGCGATGCCCTGGAGGTGCGCGTAGAGCGCCGGGCGCAGCTGTGCGATCACATCGGGCAGCGGATAGGAAAAATATTTGTACTCGCCGCGGCCAAAGCCGTGGCGGCCCATGACGATGCGGCTGCGGAAGTTGGCGTCGTCGGGATAGAGCGCGGCGACGGCGCGGCACTGATCCGGCGTGAGCAGGCTCTTCAGGAGCGCGCAGCCCTGGGTGTCGAGTTCGCCGGTGATCTGGAGCCAGTCGAGGGCATCGACGCGGGCGGCGGGGTCCGTGGCTGACTTATGAGGCGATTTGCGTGCTGTTGCTGTCATGGCTCTGACCTTCGCAAGACCGCCCCGTCCTCTACCACCCGATTTCCGTCTCTCTCCCCGTCATTGCGAGCGGAGCGAAGCAATCCAGGGGCCTCCGCGGAACCAGTCTGGATTGCTTCGTCGCAAGGGCTCCTCGCAATGACGGCGGAGAGAGTTCCGCTCGCAATGACAGCGGAGAGACCTTAGCCCCTCACGGGCAGCGTCAGCACGTCATAGCCGTGCTTGATCGTGCGCTTCAGCACCGGGTCTTCCAGCTCGAAATCGAAACGGTCGGCGGGGCGGATACCGCCCTTCGCCGCAAACGTACCGCCGAACATGGCGCAGCCGTCGGGGAATTTCCCTCCCTCGAAGCCACGCGCGATCAAGTCAGCGACCGGCAGCATCGCATCGAGCGTGCCCTCCTGATAGAGCACGCGCTCGCCCTTGATCGTGGCCCAGGAGCGCAGGACCATCCGGTCCCAGTGGCCGATGACGTCCTCGAGCTCCCACAGCGTGGATGCGATCGGCTTGTCGCACATCTGCTTGGATACCGTGACGTTGTAGGCCTCGACCTTGCGGTCGGTGTGGTCGGAACCGCAGCCGACGAAAATGCGACCCTGCCAGCCGATCAGCACGAACTCGACCTCGCCGCTGGAATCGCCGCCAGTGCATTCGATGCTGTCTTCCATCGTCAGCCGTCGTGCCGAGGCGCGATAGTAGATCGGCGTCGAGGCCGGCGGGGCGATACCCATCTCCTGCAACTCGGCAATGTGCTTGTCGCGCGCGACCGGATCGCGGCCGGTCCAGCCCGCGATAACCATCTGGTCGATCGCCAGCGTCAGCGGCGTGGTGGTGTCCTGGGCGTCAACGGTGAAAGTCAGGTCAAACACGAAGTACGGCCTCCATGCCGGCAGCAAGCTCGAAGATACGGCGGTCCGATCCGCCCGCGCCCGCCAGCATCAGGCCGACCGGAATCTCGCCCTCGCGATGCGCAGGCAGCGAGATGGCGCAGCCGTCGATCATGTTGATCAGGGTGCAGTTACGGAGCGCCCGCAGGTTTTCCTTGGTGAATGCCTTGTCGTCGGCAAGGTCCGAAATTTTCGGCGGCGTGTTGGCGGTGGTCGGCAGCACCAGCGCGTCATAGGGCGCGATGCGCGCATTGACGCGGGCGATCAGCGAGCGGCGCTCGTGGAGAAGATCGATGTAGTCCGCCGCGCTCTGCGCCTCGCCACGCATGATGCGGACGGAGACTCTGGGATCATAGACGTCGCCCTTGGACGTGAGAAGATAGCGATGCCAGGCATAGCTTTCGGACGCCGCAAAGCCGCCCTTGGCGTTCATTGGCCCGATGTCGTGGAATTCGGCCATCTCGATGCGCTCGATGATCGCACCGTGATCGGCAAGGCTCTTGAGCGCACGCTCGAATGTCCCGGCCACAGCCGCGTCGAGGTCATCGAGCGCGATCGTGGTCGGTACCGCCAACCGCATGCCCTTGACAGGCCGCGGCTTCAGCGGGGCGATCGTCTCGTTGGCGAGCGCGGCATCGAGAATGGCACAGCAACTGACCGATCGTGCCAGCGGCCCGATGCTGTCGAGCGAGAACGACAGCGGCACGGCCCCCTCGAGCGGCACGCGCCGCTGCGTCGGCTTGTAGCCGACGATGCCGTTATAGGCCGCCGGAATCCGGCAGGAGCCGCCAGTGTCGGTACCGAGCGCGCCATGCGCCATGCCGTCGAGCACGGAGACCGCGGCGCCCGAGGACGAGCCGCCGGGCACGTGGCCCGCGGCCCGGTTCCAGGCGCCCTTTGGCGTGCCGTAATGCGGATTGATGCCGATGCCGGAATAGGCGAACTCGGTCATGTTGGTGCGCCCGATCACGACGAAGCCGGCCTTGCGCAACCGCGCCACCGTGGGGGCATCCTGTTCGGCCGGCGAGGAATCGTCGAGCGCGCGGGAGCCGGCGCGCGTCACCTGGCCCTTGATGTCGAAGAGATCCTTGATCGAGACCGGGATACCGGCATAGCGCGACGGCGCTGCCCTCACCTTGCGCAAACCGTCCATCGCATCCGCCGCCGCGAGCGCGGCGTCCTTGTCGACATGGATGAAGGCACGCTGCCCCTCGCCGGCCGGATCGGCGATTTTGGCGAGGCAAGTCTCGACCAGCTTGCGGGAGCTGGTGCGGCCGCTTTCGAGGTCTTCGGCGAGCTTTGTCAGTGTCGAAAAATCAGGCATGTCTGTCTCACGGAATATTTGCGCGCAATGTATAGCGCTGCCTCACTTCGACACAAGCATTGTGCGCATGATGGCATGCATGCGCATTGCTGGACCGTTGACGCGCCATGGTCGATTGTCGCATCAAGATCGCAACAGCCGAGCTCAGCTTGGCCTTGGGAGGACCTGCCGAGATGGCCGAACCGCAGCGCGCGCGACCGAAACCGACGCCGGAGACCCAGCATTTCTGGGACGGCACCAAGGCGGGCGAGTTGCGCCTGCAGCGCTGCGACGCCTGCGCGCATGTCTATTTCCCGCCGCGCCCGTTCTGCCCGTCCTGCGCCTCGCGCGACGTCAGCATCTTCAAGGCGAGCGGCAAGGGCTTTCTCTACAGCTACGTGATCAACCACCGTCCCGCCGCGCCCGGCTTCACGCCGCCCTACGCGATTGCGGTAGTCGAGCTCGACGAGGGGCCGCGACTGATGAGCAACATCATCGACTGCCCGCAGACGCCGGAGGCGCTCGAGCTCGACATGAAGCTCGAGGTCGCCTTCGAGGCGCTCGACGACAAGATCACCCTCCCCGTATTCCGTCCGGCGAAGGGGTAAGCCCATGCGCAGAAATCAGGTTGCCGTCGTCGGCGCGGCCGAGACCACCGAGCTCGGTGTCATCCCCAACGTCTCGCAGCTCCAGCTTCATGCGGATGCGGCGCTCAATGCCATTGCCGATGCCGGGCTGAAGCTGTCCGACATCGACGGTTTCGCCACCGCGGTCGAGACACCGCAGCAGGTCTGCCACTATCTCGGCATCAAACCGACCTGGGTGGACGGCACCTCGGTCGGCGGCTGCTCCTTCATGCTGCACGTCCGCCATGCCGCCGCGGCGATCGAGGCCGGCCTGTGCAAGACCGTGCTGATCACCCATGCCGAGAGCGGCAAGTCGATGATCGGCAAGGCGCCGCGCTCGATTCCCGCCGACAGCCTGCAAGGCCAGTTCGAGGCGCCGTTCGGCGTCTACGGCCCGCCCAGCATGTTCCCGATCCCCGTGCTGCGCTTCATGAAGACCTATGGCATCACGCACGAGCAACTCGCCTCGGTCGCGGTGGTGCAGCGGGAATGGGCGGCGAAGAATCCGCGCGCGATGATGAAGGACCCGATCACGGTCGCAGACGTCCTCAACTCGCGCATGATCGCCTATCCGTTCCGCCTGCTGCAATGCTGTCTCGTCACCGACGGCGGCGGCGCGCTGATCCTGACCTCGGCGGACCGTGCCAAGGATTTTCCGCGCAAGCCCGTCTACATCATGGGCACCGGCGAGAGCGTGGAGACGCCGATGGTCAGCCAAATGGAGACGTTCAACTCCTCGCGCGCGTTCAAGACCGCGGGACCGCTGGCGTTCAGGGAGGCCGGCATCGCCCACAAGGATGTCGACCATCTCATGATCTACGACGCCTTTGCGCATCTGCCGCTGTTCGGCCTCGGCGATCTCGGCTTCATGCCGTATGAGGAGACCGGCAAGTTCATCGCCGACGGCAACACGCGCCCGGGCGGCAAGCTTCCGCTCAACACCAATGGCGGCGGATTGAGCTACATGCATTCGGGCATGTACGGCATGTACGCGCTCCAGGAGAGCGTGCGGCAGATGCGCGGCATCGCGCCGGCACAGGTCGCCAACGCGAAGATTTCGGTGTGCCACGGCGTCGGCGGCATGTTCGCCGCGTCGGGCACGATCGTGTTTACGAACGAGAGGTAATCCCACATGACGAAATCACTGCAAGACAAGGTCATCATCGTCACCGGCGCAGGCCGCGGCATCGGGCGGGAGATCGCGCTGCTTTGCGCCGGCGAAGGCGCCAAGGTCGTCGTCAACGATCCCGGCGTCGCCGCTGACGGCGCCGGCACCAGCGCCACACCCGCCGAGGAAGTGGTCGAGGAGATCAAGAAGCGCGGCGGCACCGCCGTCGCCAATTTCGAGTCGGTGGCCGAAGCGATCCCGGCCAGCAAGATCGTGAAGACCGCGACCGATCATTTCGGCCGGCTCGACGGCGTGGTCAACAATGCCGGCATTTTGCGCGACATGATCTTCCACAAGATGAGCGTGGAAGCGTTCGAGGCCGTCATCAAGGTGCATTTGATGGGCTCGTTCTACGTCAGCCACGCCGCAGCGCGAATCTTCCGCGAGCAGGAGAGCGGCTCGTTCGTGCACTTCACCTCGACCTCCGGCCTGATCGGCAATTTCGGGCAAGCCAACTACGCCGCCGCCAAGCTCGGCATCGTCGGCCTGTCGAAGTCGATTGCGCTCGACATGGGCCGCTTCAACGTTCGCTCCAACTGCGTCTCGCCGTTCGCCTGGACCCGCATGATCGGCACTATCCCGACCGAGACCGAAGCCGAGAAGGCACGGGTCGAGAAGATCAAGCAGATGGGCCCGGAGAAGATCGCGCCGGTCTGCGCCTATCTGCTCTCCGATGCCGCCAAGGACGTGTCCGGGCAGATCTTTGGCGCACGCATGAACGAGCTGTTCCTGTTCAGCCAGAACCGTCCGCTGCGCTCGGTACATCGCAGCGAAGGCTGGACGCCGCAATCGATCGCGGAACACGGCATGCCGGCGCTGAAGGGCTCGTTCTACAAGCTCGACCGTTCCGCCGACATCTTCCCCTGGGATCCCGTGTAAACGATTCCACTTTGCTGCATTGCGATCTCCGGTTGTCCAGCCGGGGATCGCCCGCTTTACGCCCGATTGCAGGCGGACAGTTTTCTCCCAAACAACAAAATGGGAGGCGACTATGACAAACCCACTGACCATCTCTACCGACGTCAATGAGCCTGTTCTCGCGCGCCGCACCCTGCTGAAGGGCGCGGCAGCAGTCGCGGCGACGGGCGTCACCATGACTGCAGCCCTGGGGGCGTCCGTGACGCCCTTGGGCCAGACGGGTGCACCGACAAGATCGACCGCGCCGCTGCCGTTGGGACCGCTGCCAGGCAGCCGCTACCCAGACGCCCATTTGGAATCGGCCAAGAAGGGGCCGCCATCGTTTGGGCCCCCCGGCTTTCCCGCCTTTGCCGGCACCATGGCCGTCGAGCGCGTCGCAACGGGCTTCCGCTGGGCCGAGGGGCCAGTATATTTCGCGGCCGGGCGATACCTGCTGTTCAGCGACATTCCGAACAATCGCATCATGCGCTTCTCGGAGGACGACGGCCACGTCAGTGTCTATCGCCAGCCCTCGATGAACTCGAACGGCAACACGATTGATCGCGAAGGACGCCTGATCACGTGCGAGCACAGCGGTCGGCGCGTGACGCGCACCGAACTCGACGGCTCGATCACCATCATCGCCGACAAGTTCAATGGCAAGCGACTGAACTCGCCCAACGATGCGGTCGTGACGGCCGATGGCGCAATCTGGTTCACCGATCCCGCCTACGGCATCGGCGGTTTCTACGAAGGAATCAAGGCCGAGCCCGAGCAGGAGAAGAAGAACGTCTACCGGGTCGATCCGAAGTCCGGAGAGGTCAAGGTCGTTGTCGACGACTTTGTCGAGCCGAACGGACTCGCTATTTCGCCGGACGAGAAGAAGCTCTACATCTGCGACACCGGTTTCACCGACGGGCCGGACAATCCATCCCATATCCGCGTGTTCGATCTCGACGTCGCCGGGGGCAAGGTCTCGAACAGCAAGGTGTTCGCAGAGATGCCAAAACCGAGCATCACCGATGGCGTCCGCTGCGACACCGAAGGACGCGTCTGGTGCTCGGTGGGCTGGGGGGACGCAAACGAAGACGGCGTACGCTGCTACACGCCCTCCGGCGAGTTGCTGGGCAAGATTCATATTCCGGAAACCGTCGCTAATTTGTGCTTCGGCGGTCAGCAGCGAAATAGGCTCTATATTTGTGGCTCGACATCGCTCTATGCCGTCTACACCAGCGTACAGGGCGCGATGAAGCCGTGAGCGATTAATAGAGTGGCGAGTAGCGAACCGTACGGTTCGCTATTCGCTTCTCAACCCGTATTCCTCAGCCCCGCCGAGATCCCGTTGATCGTGAGCTGAATCCCGCGCAGCACCTGCTCATCCGGGTTCTGCGCGCGATGCTCTTTCAGCAGCTCGACCTGCACATGGTTGAGCGGGTCGAGATAGGGGAAGCGGTGGCGCACCGAGCGTTCCAGCAGCGGATTGCCCTGCAGCAGGCGGTCCTGGGCCATGATGTCCAAGAGCGTCTCGATGCAGGAGTGCCATTCGCGGCGGATGCGGCCGAAGATTTTTTCACGCAGAGCTTCGTCGGGCACGAGTTCGGCATAGCGCGAGGCGATCGCGATCGAGCTTTTCGCCAGCACCATGTCCATGTTCGACAGCAGCATGCGGAAGAACGGCCATTCCTTGTAGAGCTCCTTGAGGAACGGCATGCCCTTGTCGGGATGCTCCGCGATCCATTGCTCGACGGCGCTGCCAAAGCCGTACCAACCGGGCAACATCAGGCGGCATTGCGCCCAGGAGAACACCCAGGGGATCGCGCGAAGGTCCTCGATCGCGCGGGTCTTCTTGCGCGAGGCCGGACGGCTGCCGATATTCAGCGTCGCGATCTCGTTGATGACGGTGGACGCCCAGAAATAATCGACGAAGCCGTCGGTCTCGTAGACGAGGCCGCGGTAGGCCTTGAAGGCGAGACTTGAAAGCTCGTCCATCGCGGTCAGATATTCGCGGCGCGGCGCGCTCTGGCGCGGATGCAACAGGCTCGCCTCCAGCGTCGCGGCGGCCAGGATCTCCAGATTGTTGCGGCCAACTTCGGCGTTGGAGTATTTCGACGAGATGATCTCGCCCTGCTCGGTAATGCGGATCTGGCCGTTCACCGCGCCGCCGGGCTGGGCGATGATGGCGTCATAGCTCGGTCCGCCGCCGCGGCCGACCGAACCGCCGCGGCCATGGAACAGACGCAGGCGCACGCCGTGGCGCTCGAACACGTCGACGAGGCCGATCTCGGCCTTGTAGAGCTCCCAGCCCGAGGTGACGAAGCCGCCATCCTTGTTCGAGTCGGAATAGCCCAGCATGACCTCCTGCACGCTGCCGCGGCTGTCGACCAGGCGGCGGTAGTCGTGCAGCGACAGCATGCGGTCCATGATGGTGGAGGACGCCTGCAAATCCTCGATGGTCTCGAACAGCGGCACGATGTTGATGGCGCTGCGCCCGGAGGGATGGACGAGGCCGACCTCTTTCAAGAGCACCGCGACCTCGAGCATGTCGGACATGCTCTTGCACATCGAGATGATGCATTGGGGAATGGCGTCCGAGCCGAACTTCGCATGCGCCTCGGCGGCCGCATGGAAGACGTTGAGCTCGCCCATGGTCTCGTCGCTGTACTTGACGAACGGCGACACCAGCGAACGCGTCGAGCGCAATTCGTTGGTGAGCAGGGAGATGCGGGCGTCCTCGCCGAGCGCGAGATAGGACATGCCGGGGTTGGCGGCATCCATCAGCTCGGCAATGGTGCGCTCGTGCACCGCCGAGTTCTGCCGGATGTCGAGCCGGGCCAGATGGAATCCAAAGCAGTCCACCGCACGCCGCAGCAGCCGCAGCCGGCCGCGGGCGATGACGCCGGCGTTGTTGGAGATCAGCGAGCGGTGCAGCACGTCGAGATCGGCCTGCAGCTCCCTGACGCTCTCGTAAGGCTTGCCCTTGCCGACGGGCCGGCGCGTGATCTCGACCTGGAGCATTTCGGCCGTGGCGGTGAGACGCGCATAGATGCCGGAGACCGCGAGGCGATAGGGCTCGCCGCTCCGGTGCGGCGAGGTATCGGGCGAGCGCTCCGCGAGCGTGCGCAGCTCCTCGGACACGTCGGCGAGATGCGCCGCGATCGAGAGCTCAGAGCCGAGCACGTGCAGCTCGTTGAGATAGAACTGCATCACCCGGCTCGACTGCAGCCGCAGCGTGCCGCGCATCACGTCGGCGGTGACGAAGGGATTGCCGTCGCGGTCGCCGCCGATCCAGCTGCCCATGCGCAGGAACGAGGCGAGCTCGCCAGCCGCTTGCTCGCCGCCCTCCTCCAGCCGGTCCTCCAGCGCGTTGACCAGCCGCGGCACCTCGCGGAGAAACGTGTAATCGTAGAACGACAGGCCGTTGGCGACCTCGTCGAGCACGGTGAGCTTGGTCCGGCGCAGCAGATTGGTCTGCCACAGCGTCAGCACCTCGCGGCGGAGCTGCTCGTCGCTGGCGGCAGCCTCCTCCGCCGTCAGCGCGACGCGCTCGCGACGATCGAGCAGGCTAGCGACCTCCATCTCGCGGTCCATGGTGCTCTTGCGGCGCACCTCCGTCGGATGCGCGGTCAGCACCGGGCTGACCAGCGCGCTCTTGAAGAAGTTGCGCAGGGCATCGGCACCGATACCCGCAGCCCTCGCATGGGCGAGCGTCTCGGCCAGCATGCCGGAGCCGCCGCCCTTGTTGGCGCGCATCTGCCGGATGTTGTTCTGGTCCTCGGCGATGTTGGCGAGGTGGGAGAAATAGCTGAAGGCGCGGACGATCCGCACTGTCTCCGAGGTCGACATGCTGTCGAGGATCTGCTCGAGCTCGCGGCGGGCGAGCCGGTCCTCGTCGCGGTGGAATCGGATCGAGGTCTGCCTGATGCGCTCGACCAGGTCGAACAATTCCGGCCCCTCCTGGTCGCGCACCGTGTCGCCGAGGATGCGCCCGAGCAGGCGGATATCGTCACGCAGCCGCACGTCCGCTTCCAGCGCCTGGATGTCCTCGGGGCGGTTGGGGCGTTGGTCGGCGGTGTCGGATGATATGGTCTGGAGGGACATGGCTCGCTCCCTTGTAGAGCTCCCTATGGCTCCCCGGCCCGGTCGAGTGTGCGATATTTTTCTGCCGCAGTGCAAGATGAACTTGGTGGCGGCGCACACCGCCGGCCATTCGTGTCCCGGACGCACTGCAACCCCCTCAAGCGTTGGTGCGCAGAGCCGGGGCACGAGAGATTTGCCGGCAAGCCATCACTGCACACCTCCGCGGCCTCGCGGCGTGGGGCGCCCGAGTTTTGCTGTCCGTTTCGCCCTCATCGCAAAGAAAGGGCGCAGGGAAGGCCGGGCGCCGGCTGGCACCCAGGGTCCTCACGCGAAAAACGCACGCGGGGGTGACCACAGGTGATGCCGGAACATCCGGCCTTCCCTGCGCAATGGTTTTACGGCTTATGGCGCGCTCTCCCCGGGGAGCGATGCACTATTGCCCCCGTCGCCTTGCGGATGATCGATGTGCGCACCCGGTCGGGCCGCACATCACCGCAAGCCTTGACGCACAGACCCCGGGCGTCAGGACCACACGCTTTTGCCGTCCGCGGACGTCCCTCCCCGGAGCTCCGGAAGCTTGCGCGTGCTCGCCACCGAAGCCGAAAAAAACCGCTGTGACCGCGCCGGGTCGTTCGCGCGGATCGCGATGGCTCACAGGCATAGCCCGCCCTGCCACCTCGTCACGCGCCGGCGCTGCCGCGTCCATCGCATCCCGGCTCACGTATCGTGACGATCGCGAAACGCCCTTTTTAGCGGGCCGGGATGCTTTGCGGTTTACCCGAAGAGATGAATTCGGTCAATCAGAATATTAGACGGTCTTGTGCTTGACCTGCATGTGGCGTGTTTTGCCCGTCAGGCAACGCGAGGGATGGTGGACGCGGTGCCTGAGCGTGTGTCGGCTCTGGTACTGTGAAGCTGCAATCTCCCACTCTGCCATTTCCAAGCGGCCCGTCCCCCACGGATTTGCTTGAATCGCGCATTTTGATAAGCACTCAGCATGGGAACGCTGACAGTCGAGAACCGAACTGTGAAATATCGATGGGCGAGCGATGTCGACTTTGACGGCATTCGGATGGAAATCCTTTCGGACGACGGGGGTGTGCTCTTTGATGTTAGCGTGCCCGATGACGGTCCAATCACCATCAACACGTTCGGCAAGGAAGTTGCAGCATCTCTGATCGATACAGCAATCCAAGTCGCGCGTCGTTCAAGGTAGAACGTTCTCGCATGCGCTCTACCCGTCCTACGAGCTGAGCAAGCGCCTCGTCCTTCGAGACGACCGCCTCGCGGTCTCCTCAGGATGAGGCTGAGCCACGTCGGGTTTCGTTGAAATTGCAGCGCGTAGGGTGGGTTGAGCCGTTGCGAAACCCATCATGCCCCGTCATCGGCGGACGGATTGATGAGTTTCGCTCACGCTCTATCCTTCCTACGAACTGACAGTGTGCTTATCGCCTTCCCGTCAAATGATGCTCGCCATGCCGAGCGCGCGAAGGAGATCGTTCTGGATCGGGGCGACGGCCTCGTTCAGGCGCTCGACGCCGAAATCCATGCCTTCGGGCATCACGACCGTCCGCAGAGGCCGCCGTTCCGTGGCCTCGACCAGCTGCGCGATTGCATTCGCGACGCGCTGGGGCTGCGGCGGATTTTGCGGATCGTTTCCATCGTTGGAGTGCTGCTTGATCTGACCCGGGATCGCCGCAACACCGCCATAGGTTTTCAGCACGGCCTGGTCGGATGGTTCGGGGCTGGATGGAAGAAGGTTGCTCGGGAACGGGCCTGGCTCGACGATGACCGAATCCACGCCGAAGCTCGAAAGCTCGTAGCGGTAGGCTTCCGCGAGGGCTTCGAGCGCGAACTTGCTGGCGGAATAGACACCGAAGAACGGGAAGACCACCCGACCCATGAGCGACGTGACATGGATGAGGACGCCGCTGCCGGCAGCCCGCATGTGCGGCAGAACGGCACGATCGGTGCGAACGGCGCCGAAGAAGTTCACGGCGAACTGCGCTTCGATATCCTTGACGGTATAGGCTTCCGTGACGCCGACGGGCATCATTCCCGCGTTGTTGACCAGGGCATCGACCCCGCCGTGCTGCCGGATAACATCCGCGATCGCGGCGTTGACGGATTGTTCGTCGGCAACGTCCATCTCGAGGACCTGGAGCGCACACCCTTCGGCCTTTGCCGCTTCGACAAGCTCGTCGCGAACACGGCCATTTCTTCCTGCGACATCGCGCATGGTAGCAACCACCGTGTGACCCCGCTTGGCGAGTTCCAAGGCGGTGAGCTTTCCAAAACCACTGCTTGCACCCGTCACAACCACAACTTTTCCGCTCATCTCACGATCTTTCTCTCAATCCAAAGGACGACGGAGCTATAGACAGACCTGTATGTCTTTGCAATCCCTGAGTTGACAGAATAGTCTGTCCAGCGACGCAAACGGCTCGGTTAAGGACGATCGATGGGCACGCTGCTTGATTTCGTGGACGTGGATATTCAACCGCTCGATGCGCTCGCCCCCCGCGAGCGCATTTTGAAGACGGCGTCAGACCTGTTTTACCGGTTCAGCATCAACTCCGTCGGGATCGATCGGATCATCGCCGAAAGCGGCGTGGCCAAGATGACGTTCTACAAGCACTTTCCCTCGAAGGCCGACCTCATCGCCACCTACCTGCGCTACAAGAGCGCCGTCTGGTTTCAGATGCTTTCGACCTCCACTGAGCAAGCCGGTCTCACGCCAGTGGAGCGCGTTCTCGCTGTTTTCGACGCACTCGAACAACCGCTCCTCGCGCCTTCGTTCCGCGGCTGTCCGTTCGCGAAAGGCATGGCCGAATTCGGCCCGGAGGCAAACTCGCCGGGCGTAGAGGCGACCATCGCGGCGTATTTTAGAAAGTTGCACGACTTCGTTGCGTCACTCATTGAGCCGTTGTCATTGAGCAAACCCGAAAGGGCCGTGATCCAGATCCTGTCGCTGTTCGAAGGCTCGCTCGTGATCGCACAGTCAACGCGTGATCCCGCCATCGTCGAGGCTAACCGCGAGGCAGCCAGAGTGTTGCTGGAAAAAGGAATCGCATCGTCGTCTTAATCTGGAGCCCTTGATCTGGAGCCCCGGCAAAACCCATCATGCTTCGTCATCGGCGGACGGATTGATGGTTTTCGCTGGCGCTCTGCTCATCCTACGCGCTCAAGCTAAGCGCCGTCTGAATGCGCTTGGTACAGCCAGAATTTGCAATCTTGGTACTGGTTTCATGACCAGGCGCGACGCATCTAGCTGCTAGCACCGCGACCGAAGCGAACCCGATCGGCAGTCTCGGGACGAGCCGGTGAATGCAGACAGCGCAGATCGCGGACACCTCCAGACTGCCCAGCAGTTTGTGGATAGCCGTTGTGCTTACGCCGCCTGCAACAGTTGCATCGAGAGACAATGACAAGGAGATAATCCCATGAAGGCGATCGTTGTAACGGAACGAGCCGCGGGAACGGCCGGGATGAAGCTGGTGGAGCGGCCCGAGCCGCAGGCATCGATAAACGACGTCGTTGTTCGGGTTCATGCGTCGGGATTTGTTCCGACCGAGCTGACGTGGCCCTCGACCTGGACCGATCGCCTCGAGCGCGACCGAACGCCCTCGATCCCTGGGCACGAGTTGGCTGGAGTGGTCACCGCTCTCGGATATGGCACTACCGGGTTGTCGGTAGGACAGCGGGTGTTTGGCCTCGCGGACTGGTATCGCGACGGCACGCTCGCCGAGTATGTGGCGATCGAGGCACGCAATCTCGCGCCGCTCCCGGGCGACGTCGACTTCACGGTGGGCGCAAGCCTGCCGGTGTCGGGCCTGACGGCATGGCAAGGGCTGCTCCAGCACGGCCGCCTTCAGGCGGGGCAAAGCGTCCTCGCACACGGCGCGGCCGGCGCAGTCGGGTCGATGGTGACGCAACTCGCACGAGAGGCCGGCGCCTACGTCATCGGCACCGGACGCGCCGCCGACCGTCAGACAGTGCTCGACTTCGGCGCGAAGGAGTTCGTCGACCTCGACAACGATGCCCTGGAAGACATCGGCAAAGTCGATCTGGTGTTCGATGTAATCGGCGGTGATATCCAGAAGCGGTCCGCAGCATTGATTCGAGCCGGAGGAACACTGGTCACCATCGTCGGGCCCGCAGAGGCGCGACCCTCCGACGGCCTGGCGGTCGACTTTGTCGTCGAGGCCGATCGTGCCCAACTGAGTGAGATCGTCCTGCGGGTGCGGGACGGACGACTGCGGACGAACATCGGCAACGTCTCGACCCTCGACGATGCCGCCGCCGCCTTAAATCCGACCAGGCGACGCAAGGGGAATACGATCATTCGCGTTCGTCCCTGAGGAAGCATGCCCATTGATGTACGCAACGTGCAGAATCGGCTGAGCCCTTGCGAAACCCATCATGCTTCGTCATCGACGGAGGTTTGATGAGTTTCGCTGACGTTCTACCCATCCTACGAGCTTGGTTGGTTCTCAAGCTCCCGGTGACGCTTACCAGTGGTGGTGGTGCCGCCAGCCATAATGATGGCCTCGGCCTCTGCCCCAACCGTAATGATGACCACGGCCACCGTGATGACCCCAGCCGTGGCCACCACCATGTCCGTGGCCGCCCTTGACCTCGATAGTGGCAGTCTGAGACGCGCCCAGTGCGTCCGGCTTGGCAACGGGCATCGCCGAAGCAGAAGGTGAAGGTATTAAAGCAACGGTCCCCGCCACAAAGCCGATCAAGCAAAGCCACTTCATGCAATCGCCTCCCGATAGGAATGAGACCAAGGGCCAGCCAGCCGCGGCACATTGCAGCCGCGTTCGCTCCCGTTCTTCAACAATGAAGCCGGGAAAAAGTTGCAATGAAATCTGACGCATTGCGGAGGCGTAAGATACCTATGCCTGGTTGAAAGCAGTCGTGGTCCCCTTCGAATCAGAAGCTGCCTTCACGCACTCCCCGCTCGGTTAGGTCGGCAACGGGCCAAAGCTGACATTGCAACGGGCGCAGCACGCCTAGGATGTGTGAGCCCTTGCGAAATCCAACGTGCTTCGTCATCGGCGGACGGTTTGATTGGGTTCGCTGGCGCTCCACCCATCTTACGAGTTCTAGGCTGCCTTGACGGCCATGATCGCGATCCGGCGGACGATTTCCGCAGCGATGTCGCTGATCGAGCCGATGAAGTCGACAGGCCCGTCATATTCCGTCGCATTCAAAGGCATACCGCGCGCTGCGGCGCCGTGCGTCCCCAGCACCATCGTGACGCCGCCGGCGAAATGTATCGCCTCCAAACCACGTGATCCATCGCTTAGCTCACCGCGCAATACAACTCCGATCGCGCGCCTTCTGGCGTGAGCTGCGACAGACGTGAACAACAGGTCAACCGTCCGGTTGCGATACAGGTCTTGCGGGCCCTCAATCAGGTGAACGCGGCTTCGCGCCGCCAGAGAAAGGTGCGCTGCAGGTTCACCGACGTAGCAGACGCCAACCTGGAACTCCTGATCCTCGTCCGGTATCGTCACGGGCAGCATCGACCGGCGCGCCAGCACCTCACGCAGATAACTGATGCGGTCGCTGGGGCGATGCAGGACCACAAGCACGACGGCGGGCAGATCGGCAGGAAGCGCTCCGAGCAAGTCCCCCAAATCGCGCAGGCCCTCAGCACCGGAAGCGCCGTTTCGCTGGCGCTCTACCCATCCTGCGAGTTCGCGCCCTAAGCCGGCACGATCACCTTGCCGATCGGCCAGAGCGCGATGCCCGCGAGCTTGAGGTGGGCCCAAGCGAAGGGAATGCCGATGATGGTGATCGCGAGGGCCAGGGCGGTGAGGAGATGGCCGAGCGCCAGCCACCAGCCGGCCAGCACGAACCAGATGATGTTGCCGATCACCCCGAGCGGGCCGGTGCCGATATCTTCGACACCGGTGACGTCATAGCGGTTGACCGCCCGCGAGCCGAACGGCATCAGCGTGTAGACCGCGATGTTGAACGCGGCCCGCGCCCAGGGCAGGCCGATGATCGTGATCGCCATGATGACCGCGGCGACCAGCCAGCCGAGCGCCATCCAGGCGCCGCCAATGAGAATCCAGAGCAGGTTGAGCAGGATGGAAACGGGAGCCATGGGATGATCCGAAGGTGCATGATCCCGTCTATATAGGCTCGGAATCCGTCCTTGCCAGGATGGTGTCGACGCACGCAAAGCGTAGACCGACCGCTAGATCTTCCGCCCCGCCTGCTCCCAATAGGGATCGCGCAGGCGGCGCTTGAAGATCTTGCCGGAATCTTCGCGCGGCAGCCCGGCGCGGATCTCGATGTGTTTTGGCACCTTGTAGTCGGCGAGCGAGGCCTTCAGCCGGACGCGGATTTCGGCGGCATCCAGCGTAACGCCAGCTTGCGGCTCGACCACCGCCATCAGCGCTTCGCCGAACTCGGCATCGGGGATGCCGAACACCGCGCAATCATGCACGCCCGGCACGGCGTGCAGCACGGACTCGATCTCGGCCGGGTAAATGTTAACGCCGCCCGAGATCACCATGTCGCGCTTGCGGTCGCAGATGAAGACGTAGCCCTCTTCGTCGATATAGCCGACGTCTCCCGAGGTGATGAAGCCGTCGCGATCGATCTCGGCGCGCTTCTCCGGCTTGTTGTGATAGGTGAAATCGGCCATCCCGGCCATGCGCGAGTAGATCTCGCCGATCTCGCCGACGCCCAGCACGCGTCCGTCATCGCCGATGAAGCGCAGCTCGGCGCCGGGCGAAATCCTGCCGACGGTGCCGGGTTTCCTCAGCGCATCCTCGGAGGTCACGAAGGTGACGGCGCTGGATTCGGTCGAGCCGTAGAATTCGTAGATCACCGGCCCCCACCATTCGATCATGGCGCGCTTGACGCCCGCCGGACAGGGTGCCGCGGCATGGATGATATGGCGCAGCGAGGAGACGTCATATTTCTTGCGCACCTCCTCCGGCAGCTTCATCAGGCGGATGAACATCGTCGGCACCATGAAGATGGTGTCGATTTTGTAGCGCTCGATCAGCTCGAGAAATTCCTCGGCCTCGAAGCGCGGCATCAGCACCAATGCGCCGCCGAGTTTTCCCGCGCGAATGCCGAACGAGTTCGGCGCGGAGTGATAGAGCGGACCCGGCAGGATCGTGCGGGCGCCGGGCTTGAGCCCGTAGATCATCGCGCGCATGCGCTCGCCGGCGGCCGCCTGCTCCGGCGTCGGCGCGTTGCGCCGTACGCCCTTGGGATGGCCGGTCGTGCCCGAGGTGTAGATCATGTTCATGGGCTGCGGCACGATCGGGCCGTCATAGGGCTGGAATGAAGCGAGCCATGACTCGAAATCGATCGCGAAATCCGGCGTCTTCAGATGATCGGGATGGATCTTGTAGCTGGACAGGATCTCCGGCGGCGTCGGCACGCTGAGCACGGTGACGCCTTTCGGGATCGCATCGCGCAAGGCATGCAGCATGTCGGCATGGCCGATCAGCACGGAGGTGCCGGTATCGTTCAGGATGTAATTGATCTCTTCCGGCTTGAAGTGCCAGTTGATCGGCACGCCATAGGCGCCCAGCCGCATCGCGGCATAGGCGGCCTCGATGAAGGCGATGTCGTTGCGCATCAGCATGCAGACGCAATCGCCCTGCCTGACGCCGATCTGGCTGAGGCCGCTCGCGATGCGGTCGGCACGATCAGCGACCTCGGCATGGGAGCGGCTGCGCCCGCCGGAGACGATGCCGAGGAAATTTGAAGTTTCGCTCATTGTTGTTTTTCTTTGTTGTTGAAGTTGCCCTCATGGTGAGGAGGCGCAAAGCGCCGTCTCGAAGCATGAGAGCCCGTGGCTCATCCCTCGAGACGCCGCTTGGGGGCTCCTCGGGATGAGGTCTGCGCTAATCCGCAAACTTGGGCGCGCGCTTCTCCAGATTGGCACGCACCGCCTCGGTCTGGTTCGCGCTGCCGATCAACTTCTGCTGCTCGACGGACTCGGCGAGTAGCGCGGGGCCCGGATCGACCGAGAGATTGTTGAGCATGCGTTTCGCGGCGCGGATCGCATCGGGGCTTTTTCCCGCGATCTCGCGCGCGACGTCGAGGGCGCTCGCGCGCGGGTCGTCGCAGATGCGCGTGGCGAGACCGTAAGCCATCGCCTCCTGCGCGGAGAAGATGCGGCCGGTGTAGGTGAGATCCCGCAAGATGTCGTCGCGCACGAGCGAGGCCAGGATCGGCGTGCCCGCCATGTCGGGCACCAGACCCCATTTGATTTCCATCACCGACATCCGCGCATCCGGGGTGAGGAAGCGCATGTCGGCGCCGAGCGCGAGCTGGAAGCCGCCGCCGAAGGCGACGCCCTGGATTGCCGCGATCACGGGGACTGGAAGCTGGCGCCAGCCCCACACCGCCTGTTGCGCAAAGTTCGCCTGGCCATGCGTGCGCTTGGTGAGGTCGCGATTTTCGCCACCCGGAATTCCGTTGCCGCCCTTCTCCTTCATGGCGGCAAAACGCCCCATGTCGAGACCGGCGCAGAAGGCGCGGCCCTCGCCGGACAGCACGACGGCGCGCACACCTTTTTCCTTCGAAAGCCGATCGGTTGCGGCGACAAGGGCCTCGAACATGGCTTGATCCAGCGCATTCATCTTGTCCGCGCGCACCAGCCGAACATCGGCGATGCCTTCCGAGATCGAGATCGAGACGCGCTCTTCCATCGATGAATTCTCCCCTGGTTCCCGGCTGTTCTTGTTCGGTGCCGCTTTACAGGACGACGGCAGCCGGATTTAGTCAATTGATCAATTAACCGACAATCGCGACAGGGGAAACAGCCATGTTCAAGGAAAATCTTCTGGCGGGACGACGCATCCTCGTGACCGGCGGCGGCACCGGGCTCGGCAAGTCGATGGCGGCGCGATTCCTCCAACTCGGCGCGGAGGTGCACATCTGCGGCCGGCGCAAGATCGTCTGCGACGAAACCGCGACCGAGCTGATGGCGGAGTATGGCGGCCGCGTGAGCAGCCACGGCGTCGATATCCGCAACGCGCTCGCGGTCGAGGAGATGATCGAGACCATCTTTCGCGACGGCCCCCTCACCGATCTCATCAACAACGCCGCCGGGAATTTCATCTCGCGAAGCGAGGAGCTGTCGCCGCGCGGCTTCGACGCCGTCGCCAACATCGTCATGCACGGCACGTTCTACGTGACGCAGGCGGTCGGCAAGCGCTGGATCGCGTTGAAGCAGCCCGGCAACGTCGTCTCGATCACCACGACCTGGGTGCGCAACGGCTCGCCTTACGTGGTGCCGTCGGCGATGAGCAAGTCGGCGATCCATGCCATGACGATGTCGCTCGCCACCGAGTGGGGCCGTTATGGCATCCGGCTGAACACGATCGCGCCGGGCGAGATCCCGACCGAAGGCATGAGCAAGCGCATCAAGCCCGGCGACGAAGCCGGTGCGCGCACCAAGGCGATGAACCCGATGGGCCGCGTCGGCACCATGGAGGAACTGCAGAACGTCGCCGTGTTCCTGATCTCCGGCGGCTGCGACTGGATCTCCGGCGAGACCATCGCCATGGACGGCGCGCAGGCGCTGGCCATGGGCGGCAATTTCTACCAGCTCCGCGACTGGAGCGACGACGACTGGAAAACCGCGCGCGAGAGCATCATGGCGCAGAACGAGAAGGACCGGGCGAAGCGGGGGTGATGCTCTCTCGGTAGTCGTCCTGGCGAAAGCCGGGACCCATTATCACCGAATGTTCTTTGGCGAAGATTGGTCATGGCCAGTCTTCGCCAAATTGCGTTTTGTGGCTATGGGTCCTGGCTTTCGCCAGGACGACGGCGTGGAGGCGTCAGCGCGACCCTCCCGTCTTGTCATCGCCCGCGGATGACGCCACACTCCGCACCATAAAAACAAGACGTCACGGGAGAGACATGTCCATCACACAGCCATTGGCTGACCTCGCGGACATGGTGCGCGAGCGCGCCAAGAGCCGCGGCAACGCCATCGCCTTCGAGTTCGAAGGCCGTGTCACCAGCTTCGCCGAGTTCGACATCAAGACCAATCGCGTCGCCAATGCGCTGATCGCAATGGGTGTGAAACGCGGCGAACGCATCGCCTATCTCGGCAAGAACAGCGATATCTATTTCGAGCTGCTGATGGGCGCGATGAAGGCCGGCGTGGTGATGGCGCCGGTGAACTGGCGGCTCGCGGGGCCCGAGGTCGCCTTCATCGTGAGCGACTGCAAAGCGCCGGTGCTGTTCGTGGGACCGGAGTTCATCGCCCAGGTCCGCCAGATCAAGGACCAGTTGCCGGGGGTGCGCAGCGTCATCACCACCGAAGGCGGCGCGCCGGAATGGCAGGATTTTACAGCCTGGCGCGATGCACAGAGTGGCGATGATCCCAAGGTGCCGATCGACACGAAGGACATCGCGATCCAGCTCTATACGTCGGGTACGACAGGCAAGCCGAAGGGCGCGATGCTGTCGCATGCGAACTTCCTCAACCTCGTGCAAACCGGCAATGCCAAGGACAAGCCCGAGTGGAATCGGTGGTCGACCGACGACGTGTCGCTGGTCGCGATGCCGATCTTCCACATCGGCGGTTCCGGCTGGGGCGTGATGGGACTCTACCACGGCGCCCGCGGCGTGATCGCGCGCGAGTTCGATCCTACAAAAGTGCTGGATTTTTTCGAGCAGTCGGGCATCACAAAGCTGTTCATGGTGCCGGCCGCGATGCAGTTCGTGGTGCGGCAGCCCCGCGCCAGGACGGTCGATTTCTCCCGGTTGAAATACATGCTGTACGGCGCCTCGCCGATCCCGGCGGCGCTGCTGAAGGAATGCATCGAGATCTTCAAATGCGGCTTCGTGCAGATGTACGGCATGACCGAGACCACCGGCACCATCGTCGCGCTGCCGCCGGAGGATCATATCGAGGGGCTGGAGCGGATGCGCTCGGCCGGCAAGGCGCTGCCGGGCGTCGAGATCGCGATCCTCGATGTGGACGGCAAGCCGCTGCCGCCGCGCGAGGTCGGCGAGATCGCGACACGCTCGGGCTCCAATATGGCAGGCTACTGGAACCTGCCGGAAGCAACCGCCGCGACGCTGCGCGGCGACGGCTGGCTGCGCACGGGTGATGCCGGCTACATGGACGAAGACGGCTATCTCTACATCCACGACCGCATCAAGGACATGATCATCTCCGGCGGGGAGAACATCTACCCGGCCGAGGTCGAGAGCGCGCTGTGCGATCATCCCGATGTCGCGGAAGCTGCCGTGATCGGCATACCCGACGACAAATGGGGCGAGGCGGTGAAGGCCGTGGTGGTGATGAAGCCCGGCAAGCAGGCGACCGCCACCGACATCATCAACTTCACCCGCGAGCGCATCGCCGGGTTCAAGACGCCCAAGAGCGTGGAGTTCCTGCCGGCGCTGCCGCGCAATCCGTCAGGCAAGATCTTGCGGCGGCAGCTGAGGGAGCCGTACTGGGCGGGGAAGGATAGAAGGGTGAACTAGCGCCACTCCAGCCACAGCGTCGTCCCGGCGAAGGCCGGGACCCATAACCACCGAATTTGGTTTTGCGAACACTCGGAGTTGCCGTCTCGCGCTACGACTTCTCCCCGGGGTAATGGGTCCCGGCCTTCGCCGGGACGACTCGAGGAGACATAAACGGGGTGCAACTCCTCAATGCTTCCCCGGCCCCATATAGCCGAACAAAAATCCCGCCACCTTGCGGATCTGGATCTCCTCGCTGCCCTCAGTGATGCGATAGCGGCGGTGATGACGGTAGATGTGCTCGAACGGCTTGTGGCGTGAGTAGCCCATGCCGCCGTGAACCTGCATGGCGCGGTCGGCGGATTCGCAACAGAGGCGGTTTGCCCAGTAGTTGCACATCGAGACGCGGTCAGAGAGCGTGCGCTCGATCTGTTCCTCGGTGAGCTTGTCCATCTCCCAGGCGGTCTTGCGGATCAACAGCCGCAGCATCTCGGCTTGCGTTGCCAGCTCGACCAGCGGGAACTGGATCGCCTGGTTCTCGGCCAGCGCCTTGCCGAACGGTTTGCGCTCACGCGCATATTTGACGCTCTCGTTGATGCAGTAGACCGCTGCCCCCAACGAACTCGCCGCCTGCCGGATGCGGTTCTGATGGACAAAACATTGCGCCAGCGACAGGCCGCGGCCGACCTCACCGAACAGCGCGTCCTCGGGAACGAACACGTCCGTGAAACTGACGCGGGGATGATCGGTCGGCATGTTGAAGGTCCACATGTACTCTTCGATCTTCACGCCATGGCTCTTGGCCGGCACCAGGAAGCAGGTGATGCCGCGCGCGTCGCCGTCATTGCCGGACGTGCGCGCGAACAGCGCGCAATGCGTCGCGACGTGCATGCCGGTGGTCCACATCTTCTCGCCGTTGATGATCCAGCCCTTGACGTTGTCGCGGGTCGCCGGCACCGCGCGCGTTTCCATGTGGGTCGCATCCGAACCGTGATGCGGCTCGGTCAGGCCGAAGGTGATGCGATACTTGCCCTTGATCGAGCCGTCGATCATCGCCTTCTGGTCGTCCCGTCCATAGCGATCGAGCATGGTGGCGACGGGGAAATTTCCGACGATGGAATGTTCGTTCTGGAGGTCGTTATGCAGGCCGAGCCCCTTGGCGGCAAAGTGCTCGCGGATGATGGCCATCCAGAGGTTGGAGCCATCCTTGCCGCCATATTGCTTCGGCACCGCGAAACGCAAATGACCGGCAGCGTCTGCGAGATCCTTGGCCTTGCGCAGCAGGGCTTCCCATTCGTGGCGCGGCAGGCCGCCATTCTCGAAATCGGTGCGGGCCCATTCGCGACGATGATCGAAGAAGCGGATATTATCATCGGCCTCTTCCAGCGGCTTGATCTCGCGTTCGATAAAACGGTCGAGCTCTGCGAGATAGGCGACGAGATCGGCTGGCAATGAGAAATCCACGGCTCTCTCCCGGATGATTTTTCGTTTTGCGTTAAGGCGCTGGGCGCAGCTTTGCTTCGCACGATTAAGGTGAGAAGAGCGCCGCCAAGTCAAGCAATGCGAGGCGTGTGAGAGGCGCAAGGCGCATTGCGCAATTCGATGGTGCTCTAGCGCCGAGGCGCGGTAGTATTCCGGCAATATTCCTTCACGAGAAACTGCGGGAGCGCGCGATGGAGCTGAAATTCTCAAAGGTGGAACGCAAGGGGCCGATCACGATCGTGACGCTGTCGCGGCCCGAGGTCTACAACGCGCTGCACACCGATGCGCATTTCGAACTCCAAAAGGTGTTCGATGATTTTTCTGCCGATCCCGAGCAGTGGATCGCGATCGTCACTGGTAGCGGCGACAAGGCGTTCTGCGCCGGCAATGATCTGAAGTGGCAGGCGGCCGGCGGCAAGCGCGGCTGGGACAAGGGCGGCTTTGCCGGCCTCACCGCGCGCTTCGACTGCGACAAGCCGATCATCGCCGCGGTCAATGGCGTGGCCATGGGCGGCGGTTTCGAGATCGCGCTCGCCTGCGACCTCATCATTGCCTCGGAGAACGCGACCTTCGCCCTGCCCGAGCCGCGCGTTGGGCTGGCCGCGCTTGCCGGAGGCCTGCACCGGCTGCCGCGGCAGATCGGCTTGAAGCGCGCCATGGGCATGATCCTCACCGCGCGCCATGTCAGCGCCAAGGAGGGCTATGAGCTCGGCTTCGTCAACGAGGTGGTGCCGCAGGGCGAAGCGCTGACGGCCGCGCTGCGCTGGGCCGAGATGATCACCAAGAATTCGCCGATGTCGATCCGCGCCTCGAAGCAGGCGATCCAGAAGGGCCTCGGCGTCTCGCTGGAGCAGGCGATCGAGGAGCAGCGGGAGTATCCGGCGGTGAAGGCGATGGTGGCCTCGCAGGACTACATCGAGGGCCCGAAGGCGTTTGCGGAGAAGCGCCCGCCGAAATGGGTGGGGAAGTAAGGCGGTCTCTCTCCGCCCCTCACGACTCCCAACACCACCGGTGTCATGCCCCGGCTTGACCGGGGCATCCAGTACGCCGCGGCTTCTCGGCTCAATCGCTACCGTCTCTGGAATACTGGATCGCCCGCCTTCGCGGGCGATGACCGCGGAGAATGTGGCGCCGCCTATCCGCCTCGCGACAGCTCCCGCTTGTACGAGGCGTAGCTCGGCTGGTCGACCGCGAGCTTGTCCATCGTGGTCGCCCACAGATGCTCGGCAAGGCCTGGCGTTGCGAGATCGACCTCGCCGCTCGCAATACGCTCGGCGAGTGCGCGGTTGAGCTCGGTCACCGAGCCCTCCATGCCGAGCAACGCGCGCAGCCGCTCCACCTCCGCAGCATCGCTCCCCTCCTCCCGCGTCAACTGCCGTGTCACGAGATCGAGGATGTTGATGGCGACGCGCAGCTTGAAGGCCTGGTGGCCGGAGACCAGCGGCGCGATGTCGTTGCGGAGGAAATCGGAAACCGATTTGGTCAGCTCGATCGGGGTCGGCTCGTCTTGCATGGTCAACTCCCCCGCGGCGCCAGCAGCCGCAACAGATCGATCTCGGTCTCGGAGGCGCGACGGCCGATCATGGCGCGTTCCATCGAATGCTCCGGACTTTCGCGAAATCGCTGCATCATGCCGCCGCACATGATGCCCCAGCGCAGCGTGCCCATTACTTCCCAGAATTTGACCCGCGATGGATCGACCTTGCGCCCAGCCGCCTCATAGCCGGCGAACAGCTCCTCACGCGAGCCAAAGCCGCCGACGGGCTTGTCGATCTCGCCAAAGCGCCAGGAGTTGACGCAGACCCAGCCGAGATCCTCCATGGGATCGCCGAGATGCGCGAGCTCCCAATCCAGCACGGCGCGGATGCCGTCGGCGCCAATGATGAGATTGCCGTTGCGGAAATCGCCATGCACCAGCGTCGTCTCGCCGGCGGGACCCGGGTCCTGGTCGCGCAGCCAGCGCAGCGCCAATTCGAACACCGGCTTTGGCCAGTCCAGGCTGCGATAATCGCGTTCGAATTCGCCGATCTCCTGGGTCGCGGACCGGCTGCGCAGCTCGGGCAATTTGTCGGCTGGTAGCCCGTGCAGCTTCGCGAGCACGCCGCCGATCTGCCGTGCGAGAAGCGGCCGCGCCGCGGCGAATTCATCATCGCGAAGAATCTTGCGCGCGATGGTCTCGCCCTCGACCCGCTGCATGATAAAGCCGGTGCCGAGATCGTCGTCCGGCGTGAGCACATGCATCACGCGTGGAGACGGTACGCCGGCCTCATAGGCAAGCTGCATCAGCTGCGCTTCGGCTGCGAGGCCCGCCGCGCGCGTCGGCGCCGCGCCATACCCCTTCGGCGAGCGGCGCAGGATCGCACCAATCGGCCCATCGGGATGCACGATGTCGAAGCGCCAGGTCTCCTGGCTGGCGCCGCCGGACAGTCTTGCCACGCCAGCGACACCGGTCGCCCCCGGGCACCAGCGCGCAACGCTGCGGGAGAGTTCGGCCTCGATCATTTGCCCTTGAACTGCGCCGGGCGCTTCTCCAGGAATGCGCCGACGCCTTCGCGGAAATCATCCGTGTCGCCGGCACGGAGCTGGCACTGGAACTCGAGATTGAGCTGATCCTCGAAGGAATTTTCCGGGCTATCCCAGTAGAGCTTGCGGATCAGCGACAGCGCGACCGTCGGGCCGCTGGCGAGGTCGCGCGCGAGCTTCATCGCCTCCTCCATCAGCACGCCGTCATCATAGACGCGGTTGACGAGGCCCCATTCCAGCGCCTTCTCGGCGGGAAGTCGCTCGCCCATCAGCGACAATTCGATCGAGCGTGCCTTGCCGATCAGCCGCGGCAAGAGCCAGGTCGAGCCGCAATCCGGCACGAGGCCGATACGGCGGAAGGCTTGCAGGAAATAGGACGAGCGCGCGCATAAAATCATGTCGCCGAGCAGCGCGAAGCTCATGCCGGCGCCGGCCGCCGGGCCGTTGACCGCAGTCACGATCGGGCAATGCAGATTGCGGATGCGGCGCAGGAAGGGATGAAAGCCGGCCTCGAGCGTCAGGCCGGCCTTGGTCTTCTTCGACTGGTTGTTGCGGCCCTGCAGATTGGCGCCGGTGCAGAACGCCCGCCCGGCGCCCGTCAGCACGACGCAGCGCACCTCGTCCTTCTTCTCCTCGATCGCGTCGAGCGCTTCCGCGAGACCGCCCAGCATGTCCACAGAGACCGCGTTCATCACCTCCTGATGGTCGAGCTTGAGGATCGCGACCGAACCATCGAGATCGAGCGTGACGTGTTTGAACTGCATGGTTTCCTCGTGAGTTGCGGCCTGCGCCAGTTTCGCAGACCGGAATTACTTTTGCCGGGGCGCATATTTGATTTTTGGCGCGGTCTTGTCCATGGTGATCGGAGCATAGCAAGCAATCTTGCGCGCAGCGGCTGATGCGCGCATGCCAAAAAACAGGAAACGCTCCATGAACCTTTTCGACCTTTCGGGACGGGTCGCCGTGATCACCGGCGGCAATGGCGGTATCGGACTCGGCATCGCGCAGGCGCTTGCCGGCCAGGGCTGCAACGTCTCGATCTGGGGTCGCAATCCTGACAAGAACAGCAGCGCTGCCGCGAGCCTGGCGGGGCTGCCCGGCAAGGTCGACGCGCGGGTCTGCGACGTCACCGACCCGGCCTCGGTCAATGCCGCGATGCAGGCTACCCTCGACATGTTCGGCCGGGTCGACGGCTCCTTCGCCAATGCCGGCATCGGCGGCGGTGGCCGGCGCTCCTTCATCGAGCGCACCGAAGAGGAATGGCGCACGATGTTTGCGACCAATCTCGACGGCGTATTCCACGCGTTCCAGGCGGCCGCAAAACACATGACCGAGCGCGCCGAGTCCGGCGATCCCTTCGGCCGGCTGGTGGCGACCTCGAGCCTTGCCTCGATCTTCGGCACCGCCCGCAACGAGCACTACGCGGCGACCAAGGCCGCGATCAACGCGCTGGTGCGCGCGCTCGGCGTCGAGCTGGCGCGCCACGGCGTCACCGCGAATGCGATCCTGCCCGGCTGGATCAAGAGCGACATGACCGCCGGCCTGATGGCCAACGAGAAATTCGTCGCCAACGTGATGCCGCGCATTCCGGTGCGGCGCTTCGGCGAGGCCAGCGATTTCGGCGGCATCGCGGTGTATCTGATGAGCAAGGCCTCGTCGTATCACACCGCGGATACGTTCGTGATCGACGGCGGTTATACGGCGTTTTGATTTTCATAATGAGGGGAACGGGCACATGTTTTCACACGTCATGATCGGCACCAACGACCTCGACAAGGCCAAGGCCTTCTACGACAATTTGCTGTCCACGCTCGAGGTGCGGCCGGCGCGCGTTGACGGCCACCGCATCTTCTACATCACCAAGACCGGCGTGTTCTCGGTGACAAAGCCGATCAACGGCGAAGCGGCAACGCCTGCGAACGGCGGCACCATCGGCTTTGCCGCCAACTCGCCGGAGCAGGTCAATGCATGGCATACGGCCGGCATCGCCGCCGGCGGCGTTCCCTGCGAAGATCCTCCCGGCATTCGCCAGGGCCCGGGCGTCAACCTCTATATTGCGTATTTGCGCGACCTCGACGGCAACAAGATCTGCGCGATGCATCGGATGGCGAACTGAGCCAGCCGCAACGACCGCTGTCATGCCCCGGCTTGACCGGGGCATCCAGTACGCGCGGCTTCTCCATGAATCACCGACGTCACGGAGTACTGGATCGCCCGATCAAGTCGGGCGATGACAGCGAGAATGCGGCCCCATTCAAACAACATTTCAAACGACCGCGATATTCCATCGCGTGGCACGGCGCACGGGAAAATGCGCGCTCGCACTTTGGCGACGCTGCGACTATTCTCGCGTCCAACGCGATCTCAGCGCCCCCGGGAGGAACAATGACAAAACACACCTATATTCCCCGCACCACCAACTACACCCTTAATCCCGGCGACGAGCTCAACGACCTCAGGATGTCGGACCAGGTCCGGCCGCTCTATGATCACGTCAGGAAGTTCATCCGCGATACCGTCGAGCCGATGTCGATCGAATTCGCCAAGGCCGGCGAAGGCAAGGAAGACCGCTGGAGCTTCACGCCAAAGCAGCTCGAGGTGCTGGAGAAGGCCAAGAACAAGGCCAAGCAGGAAGGCCTCTGGAACTTCTTCCTGCCCGACGACGAGACCGGCCAGGGCCTGAAGAATCTCGACTACGCCTATATCGCATCCGAGCTCGGCAAGAGCCCGCTGGCGTCGGAGAGCATGAACTGCTCGGCGCCGGATACCGGCAACATGGAGGTGCTGGAGCGCGTCGGCACCAAGGAGCAGAAGGAGAAGTGGCTGAAGCCGCTGATGAACGGCGAGATCCGCTCGGCCTATGTCATGACCGAGCCGAACGTCGCCTCCTCCGATGCCAAAAACATCTCGACGAGCGCGAAGCTCGTCGGCGACGAATGGGTCATCAACGGCGAGAAGTATTACATCTCGGGTGTCGGCGATCCCCGATGCAAGATCCTCATCGTGATGGTGAAGACCAATCCGGATGCGGCGCCGAGCAAGCAGCAGTCGCAGATCCTGGTGCCGCGCGACACGCCCGGCGTCGAGGTGCTCGGCCCCATGTACGTGTTCGGCCAGGACCATGCGCCGCGTGGCCACATGCACATGCGCTTCAACAATGTCCGCGTGCCCAAGGAGAACATCCTGCTCGGCGAAGGCCGCGGCTTCGAGATCTCGCAGCTTCGGCTCGGCCCCGGCCGCATCCATCACTGCATGCGCACCATCGGCAAGGCCGAGAAGGCACTCGATTTGATGGTTCAGCGTGGCCTCACCCGCGAAGCCTTCGGCAAGAAGATCGCCCATCTCGGCGGCAACATGCAGATCATCGCGCAGGCGCGCTGCGAGATCGAGGCGATGCGGCTAATGGTGCTGAAGGCCGCCAAGGCCATGGACGTGCTCGGCAACAAGGAGGCTCGCGTCTGGGTGTCCATGGTCAAGGCCATGGTGCCGGAGCGCGCCTGCAAGATCATCGACCAGTCGATCCAGATGCACGGTGCCACCGGCATCTCGCACTGGACCCCGCTCGCCGAAATGTACCAGGACGTCCGCCATCTGCGCTTCGCGGATGGTCCGGACGAGGTGCACTGGATGGTGGTGGGACGCCACGAGCTGAGCATGGCGTGATCTTTCTTCCCCTTCTCCCCGCCTGCGGGGAGAAGGTTGGGATGAGGGGAGTCTCCGCGGGGACGCTGTCAGTGGGACTCGCGGAGAGTCCCCCTCACCCGGATTGCATCTTCGATGCAATCCGACCTCTCCCCGCAAGCGGGGCGAGGTGAAGCGAGCACCGCCCTACGACGCGGCCACCTCACCGATCTTGTCCTGCGTCCTGGTCTCGAAATCGCCGGCATCATGCCGCTCGTGGAGCTGGCTGGCGGGATCGCCGGAGACGCGGTTGACCATGCGGCCGCGCTTGACGGCCGGACGCTTGGCGATCTGGTCGGTCCAGCGCTGCACGTGCTTGTAGTCCTGCACCGAGAGGAATTCGCCGGCGCCGTAGACCAGCCCCTTGGCGAGTGCGCCGTACCAGGGCCACACCGCCATGTCGGCGATGGTGTAGTCGCTGCCGGCGAGATATTCGTTGTCGGCGAGCCGGCGGTCGAGCACGTCGAGCTGGCGCTTGGTCTCCATTGCGAAACGGTCGATGGCGTATTCGATCTTGGTCGGCGCGTAGGCGTAGAAATGGCCGAAGCCACCGCCGAGATAGGGCGCGCTGCCCATCTGCCAGAATAGCCACGACATCGCCTCGGTGCGGCTCTTGATGTCCTTCGGCAGGAACGCGCCGAACTTTTCCGCGAGGTAGAACAGGATCGAGCCGGACTCGAACACCCGGATCGGCTCCGGGCCGGAGCGGTCCATCAGCGCCGGGATCTTGGAATTCGGATTGATGTCGACAAAGCCGCTGCCGAACTGGTCGCCGTTGCCGATCTTGATGAGCCAGGCGTCGTACTCCGCGCCCTTGTGGCCGAGCGCCAGAAGCTCCTCCAGCATAACGGTGACCTTGACGCCGTTCGGCGTCGCCAGCGAATAGAGCTGGAAGGGATGCTTGCCGACCGGCAGCTCCTTGTCATGGGTGGGACCGGCGATGGGACGGTTGATGCTGGCGAACTGTCCGCCGTTCTCCTTGTTCCAGGTCCAGACTTTCGGGGGCACGTAGGCGGGGGTGTCGGTCATGGGAGGGCTCCGGCGAAAAAGATGCGCCTGCATTAATTAGCCCGCGGACGGCCGATGGCAAGCCCTGCCGGCCCTGCGTCCGGCGCGGGCCTCGCGACCGCGTCATGCGATCAGCCGTCACCATACCCTCGCGGGCTCCCGATTGACGACGCCTGCACGCAAGAACAGCGGGGGAATCCGGCATGGGATCGCCGACAGTGATGAGTTAGCGTCGTCACCGCTTCGCCAGCGAAAGCAACGAGATGCGCAGGCCGCCGGAGGAAACGATGAAATCGCCGATCTGCGACATGCTGGGCATCGATTTCCCCCTGCTCGCCTTCAGCCATTGCCGCGATGTCGTCGCCGCCGTCAGCCGCGCCGGCGGATTTGGCGTGTTGGGTGCGACCGTGCACACGCCGGATACCCTCGAACGCGAGTTGAGATGGATCGACGAGCACGTTGACGGCAAGCCTTACGGCGTCGACGTTCTGATCCCCGAAAACATCTCGACTGCGGGCGAGAAGAACGTCACCTGGAAAAGCCTTGAAGCGCGCGTGCCACAGGAGCACCGCAACTACACGCGCGATCTCCTGAAGAAATACGATATCGAACTCACGACCACCGAGGTCGCCGACAACCAGCCGCAGCCGTTCGATGGCAGGACCGCGTTGGAGCTGCTGGAGGTCTCATTCAAGCACCCGATCCGCCTGATCGCCAATGCGCTCGGCGTGCCGCCGAAGGCCATGATCGAGATGGGCAGGAAGCACGGCGTGCCGGTCGCGGCGCTGGTCGGCGCCAAGGAGCACGCGCTGCGCCAGGTCGCGGCCGGCGTCGATATCCTCGTGGTTCAGGGCACCGAAGCCGGCGGCCATTGCGGCGAGGTCTCGACCATGGTGCTGGTGCCTGAGGTGATCAAGGCGATCAAGAATATCCGCGACGTGCCGGTGCTCGCCGCCGGCGGCATCATGACGGGTCGGCAGATGGCGGCCTGCATGGCGATGGGCGCGGCCGGCGTCTGGACCGGCTCGGTGTGGCTTGCCACCGTCGAGTCCGAGACCACGGAGATCTTTCGCGAGAAGATGATCGCGGCATCGTCGCGCGATGCGGTGCGCTCGAAGGGCCGCACCGGAAAGCCGGCACGGCAGCTTCGTTCGGTCTGGACCGACGCCTGGGACCGCGCACCCGAAAGCCCCGGCGCATTGCCTATGCCGCTGCAAAGCATTGTCAGCCGCGACGCCTTCAACGCGATCGACCGCGCGGCGGCGGGCGGCAACGCCAAGGCGCGCGATCTCGTGAGTTACTTCGTCGGCCAGGGCGTCGGGCTGATCGACAGCGTGAAATCGGCCGGCGCGGTGGTTCAGGAATTCAAGGAAGAGTTTGCCGAAGGCGTCGAGCACATGAATGCGCTGGTGGCGGAGTGATTGCCACACACCGTCATTGCGAGCGCAGCGAAGCAATCCAGACTATCACCGCGGAAAGATCCTGGATTGCTTCGCTGCGCTCGCAATGACGAACAACTGACATCGTGAATTGAAGCATGACAGACCAGAAAAATACCCCCGAAGACCGCATCCCCGTCATCGTCGGCGTCGGCGAGATCGTCGACCGTCCCAAGGAGATCACCGAGGGCCTCGAGCCGCTCGACCTGCTCGAACAGGCCTTGCTGCGCGCGGAAGCTGATGCCGGGGCAAAGCTGCTCGGCGAGGTGCAGTCGCTCGACGTCGTCAACTTCCTGAGCTGGCGCTATCGCGATCCGGAGCAACTGCTGGCGCAACGGCTCGGCATCACGCCTGCGCGTTGCCACTACGGCCCGGTCGGCGGCGAGAGCCCGATCCGCTACATCCACGAAGCCGCAAAGCGCATTGCGCGCGGTGAATGCAGGGTTGCCGCAGTTTGCGGCGCGGAGGCACAGTCGACCGCGACCAAGGCGGAGCGCGCCGGCGCGAAGCTGCCATGGACGCCGTTCGCCCATGACGTCGAGGAGCCGAAACGCGGCGCAGCGTTCCAGAAACCGCTGGCCGTGAAGCTGGGTGTGTTCCGGCCGGTCACGGTGTATCCGTTCTATGAAGCCGCATCATCCGCCCATTGGGGCCAGACGCCGCGCGAGGCGATGGCAGAGTCGGGTACACTCTGGTCACGCTATTCCGAGGCCGCTGCGCAAAATCCCAACGCCTGGCTGAAGCGGCGCTATACGCCCGACGAAATCACGACGCCGACGGCGGACAACCGCCTGATCGCCTGGCCCTACAACAAGCTCATGGTCGCCAACCCGAGCGTCAACATGGGCGGCGCGCTGCTGCTGACCAGCCTGGCCAAGGCGCGCGCGGCCGGCATCGCCGAGGACAAGCTCGTCTACCCGCTCGGCGGCGCTTCGGCGGAAGAACCGCGCGACTATCTCTTGCGTGACCAGTTTTACGAGAGCCATCCGCAGAACGCCGTCTTGAGGGCCGTGATGGATCTCGCCGGCGGCGACGGCAAGAAATTCGACGCGATCGAGCTCTATAGCTGCTTCCCGTGCGTGCCCAAGATGGCGCGGCGGACGCTGGGCCTGGGTGCGAACGTGCAGCCGACCGTAACAGGCGGCCTCACCTTCTTCGGCGCACCGCTCAACACCTACATGACGCATGCAGCCTGCGCGATGGTGCGGCGTGTGCGCGACGGCGCAAAGCTCGGCCTGCTCTACGGCCAGGGCGGCTTCGTCACCAAGCATCATGCGCTGGTGGTGTCGAAGGTGCCGCCGCGTGAAGCATTGGCACAGGAGACCAGCGTGCAGGCTTCGGCGGATAGCAACAAGCGCGCGGTGCCGGAGTTCGTCACGGATGTCTCAGGCAAGGGCAAGGTTGAGAGCTTTACCGTGCTCTACGGCCGGAGTGGCGATGTCGAGCATGGCGTGGTGATGTTGCGGACCGAAGATGACAGGCGCACACTGGCGCGAATTCCCGCGAGCGATACCGCGACACTGGCGCATCTGCTCGACATGAATAAGACGCCGGTGGGTTCGCTGGGCGAGATCGCGACGGCCGCCGATGGCGTGCCGGAGTGGAGGGGCGGTTAATCTCCCTCGCCCCGCTTGTGGGGAGAGGGTCGGGGTGAGGGGGAGTCTCCGCAAGGACGGTGAGAGTTGGACTCGCGGAGAGTCCCCTCACCCGATCGCTTCGCGATCGACCTCTCCCCGCAAGCGGGGCGAGGTGAAGAAGCCTACCCCTTCGGCGCCTGCTTTTCCGACGCGGTCGCCGGCTTGCCCTTGGCGCCGGCGCCGGTCACGCGGACCTGGTCGCCGTCGGAAAGGCCGTCGGGTGGTGCCGTGATGACGCGATCATCCGCTGCAATTCCCGAGGCGAGCTCGATCTCGCGGCCGAGGTCCCGCGCGATGGTCACGGGCTTGAACAGGACCTTGTCGTCCGGACCGACAGTTGCGACGCGCAGGCCGCTGCCGTTGAAAATCAGCGCGCTGGCGGGAATGCTGAGCGGCGCGGAGTCGCGCTGCAGGCTGAGCTTCACGCTGGCGTAGCCGCCGGGCATCAGCTCGCCTGAGGAATTGTCGAGACCAAGCTGCATGCGTGTCGTGCCGGAGGCGACGTCAACCGCCTGTGAGGAAGCCTCCACCGTCGCCTGGAAGGTCCGGTTCGGATACTCCGGCAGCACGATGGCAGCCTTGGCGCCGATCTTGATCGCGGGCACGTAGTTCTGGGGCACGTTGATGTAGACGCGCAGCTTGGTGATGTCGGAGACCACGAACATCGCCGGGCCCGAGCCGCCGCCCGAATTGATCAGCGCACCGACGTCGGTGTCGCGCGCCGTGACCACACCGTCGAACGGAGCGGTGATCTTCTTGTAGCCGGCCAGCGCTTCGAGGCGTTCGACGTTGGCCTGGCCCGAGCGAACCGCCGCGTTCTTGTTGGAGAGATCGGCGGTACGCTCGTCGATCTCCTGCGCGGAGACGAAGTTGGAGGCGACCAGCGTCTTGCGGCGGTTGAGGGTGGCTTCCGAAAGCCTGGCGCTGGACTGCTGGCTGGCGAGGTCGGCGCGGGCCTGAAGCAATTGCTGATCGAGGTCGGGCGCCTCGATCTCGGCGATCACCTGACCGGCCTTCACCCGCGCACCGATATCGGCGCTCCAGCTTTTGAGATAGCCGGGAACGCGGGCAAAGATCGGCGCGCGATAATAGGCTTCGAGACGGCCCGGCAAGTCGATGGTCGCGTTGAGAGCCTTGGCATTGGGCAGCGTCACCGCGACGCTGGGAACGGCCTGGTCATCGGTCCATGCCTTCAGTTTGGAGCCCTGCTCCTCGCGGGCACGGATGCCGGTGCCAACGACCAGTCCCGCCGCGATCAGCGCCACCACGCCGAAAAGGCCCAGTTTCCGGTGCGACACCGGGGAGCGGGATTCAGTGGGCGACATGCGGGGTCTCCTGGAGGGCGGCGGCTTTGGCGCCTTGCTTCTTGTGTACCATGCTGAACACCACGGGAACAAACATCAGCGTGGCGAAGGTTGCAAAGATCAGGCCGCCGATCACGGCGCGGCCGAGCGGCGCATTCTGCTCGCCGCCCTCGCCGAGCCCCAGCGCCATGGGCGCCATGCCGATGATCATGGCGAGCGCGGTCATCAGCACCGGGCGGAACCGGACGAAGCCGGCTTCGAGCGCCGCGGCGATGGGATCGCCGAGCTCTTCGTAGCGCTCGCGGGCGAACGAGATCACGAGCACGCTGTTGGCGGTGGCAACGCCCATGCACATGATGGCGCCGGTCAGCGCCGGCACCGACAGCGTCGTCTCGGTGGCGAACAGCATCCAGACGATGCCGGCGAGTGCGGCCGGCAGCGCCGTGATGATCACGAAGGGATCGGACCAGGACTGGAAGTTCACGACGATCAGGAAATAGATCAGGACGACCGCTCCGAGCAGGCCGAACAGCAGGCCCGTGAAGGCACTGTTCATGGTCTGCACCTGGCCGAGCAGCACCACCGAAGAGCCTTTCGGCACCTCCTTGGCGGTGTCGGCGATCACCTGGCGGATGTCGGTCGCGACCGCACCGAGATCGCGGCCCGAGGTCGTGGCGAAAATCTGCACCATCGACTGGATGTCGTATTGCGAGACCACCGCGCTCGAGGTCGAGCGCCTGATGTCGGCGATGCCGCCGAGGATCGGCGACTGCGTATTGCCGGCAGCCGTGATCGGCAGCGTCTGAAGCGCACTGAGCGAATCCATCTGGTATTGCGGCGTCTGCATCACGATCGAATAGGACACGCCGTTATCCGGATTGAGGTAGTAGGTCGGCGCCACCTGCGAGGAGCCGGCAAGATTGACCACGAGACTGTTGGTGACGTCGCGCTCGGTCAGGCCGACATATTGCGCGCGGGTGCGGTCGACATCGATGTTGAAGGTCGGATTGTTCGGCGATTGCTGGATGCGCGCATCCGCGACCCCGGGAATCCTGCGGACTTTCGCCAGCAGAGTGTTGGCATACGCGAAGTTGGCACTGAGATTGGCGCCGCGGATCTGCAGGTCGATCGGCGCCGGCGCGCCGAAGTTCAGGATCTGGCTGACGATGTCGGCCGGCAAGAATGCGAAGCTGACGCCGGGGAACAGCCGCGGCAATTGCTCACGCAGCACGCGCACATGCTCCTCGGTTGGCTTGTGGCCTTCCTTCAGCTTGATCTGGATGTCGCCATCCTGCGGGCCGATCACGCCGGTGTTGTTGTAGGTCATGTTGATGCCGGAGATCGGCATGCCGATGTTGTCGGTCAGCGTTTCGATCTCGCCCGGGATCAGCTTGCGGATTGCCTTCTGCACGTCGGCGAGCTGGTTCGCGGTCTCCTCCACGCGGGTGCCGACCTGGGTGCGAACATGCATCAGGATGTTGCCGGCATCGACCGCGGGGAAGAAGTTGCGCCCGAGGAACGGCACCAGCGCGAACGACGCGCCGACCACGCAAAGGAAGCCGATCACGAACACCGGACGGTGCGCCAGCGCGAGCCCGAGGAAATTGTGGTAGCCGCCGCGAATGCGCTCGAAGCGAGCCTCGAAACCGCGCTGGAACCAGACCAGGGGATTGCGCGACTTCGGCGGACCGTCCTCGTGATGGACATGCGCCTGCAACAGATAGTTCGCCATGGTCGGCACCAGCGTACGCGACAGCAGGAACGACCAGATCATCGCGAACATCACCGCTTCCGCCATCGGCACGAACAGGAAGCGCGCCACACCGGTGAGGAAGAACATCGGCACGAACACGATGCAGATGCAGAGCAGCGAGACGAAGGCCGGCGTCACGATCTGGTTGGCGCCGTCGAGGATCGACTGCTCGACCGGCTTGCCCTGCTCCAGATGGTAGTTGATGTTCTCGATCGTGACGGTGGCGTCGTCGACGAGAATGCCGACCGCCAGCGCCAGCCCGCCGAGCGTCATGATGTTCAGCGTCTCGCCGATCGCTGACAGCATGATGATGGCGCCGAGCACGGAGAGCGGAATCGAGACCGCGATGATCACGGTCGAGCGCCAGCTGCCGAGGAACAACAGGATCATGACGCTGGTGAGCAGCGCCGCGATCACGCCTTCGAACGCGACGCCTTCGATGGCGCCGCGGACGAACACCGACTGGTCGCCGATGAAGCCGATCTTGAGCGCGTCCGGCAGCTGGTCCTTGACGTCGATCACCTTCTGCTTGATGCCCGCGATGATGTCGAGCGTCGAGGTCGCGCCCGCCTTCAGCACCATCATCAGCACCGAACGGTTGCCGTCGACATGGACGATGTTGGTCTGCGGCGGGTTGCCGTCCCTGATGGTCGCGACATCGCGCACATAGACCATCGCGCCGTTGACGGTCTTGATCGGCAGATTGCCGAGCTCGTCGATCTTCAGCGGCGAGTTGTTGAGCTGAATGATGTATTCGAACTGCCCGATCTTCTGGGTGCCGACCGGCGTGATCAGGTTCTGGGCCGCGAGCGCGTTGGCGACGTCCTGGCCGGAGAGGCCCCTCGCCTGGAGCGCGGTCGGGTCGAGGTCGATCTGGATCTGGCGCTGCTTGCCGCCGAACGGATAAGGGATCGCGGCGCCTGGCACGGTGACCAGCGGCGTACGGAGCTGGTTGATGCCGATATCGGCGAGGTTCTGCTCGGTCAGCCCGTCGCCCGACAGCGCCACCTGGACGATCGGCACGGTGGAGGCGGAGTAGTTCAGGATCAGAGGCGGCGTCGCGCCCGGCGGCATCTGCTTGATCAGCGTCTGCGAGATGGCGGTGACCTGCGCGTTGGCGGTGCGGATGTCGACGTTCGGCTGGAAGAAGATCTTGATGATGCCAAAGCCGTTATAGGAATTGGCGGTGATGTGCTCGATGTCGTTGACCGTCGTCGTCAGCGCGCGCTGAAACGGCGTGGTGATGCGACCCGACATCTGGTCGGGCGGCAGGCCGGTGTATTGCCAGACCACCCCGATCACGGGGATGCGGATGTCCGGGAAGATGTCGGTCGGCGTCCGCAGCGCCGCCAGCGGTCCAATGATCAGGAGCAGGAGCGCGAGCACGACAAACGTGTAGGGCCGGCTCAGGGCAATACGGACCAGAGCAATCATTCGCCGGAAAATTCCAGGTCAAGCGAGGATGCGGAATCCGCCCCCACGGGGATCCCTTCCTCCCTTTACCCGAGCACCGCCGGAAACACCAATCTCCGGCGACTTTCCAGCCTTCACTTCCGTGCTACCGCACTGCGGAACACGCACTGCGGCCATGCGGCCGCCTCATGCGGCGCGGACCGAGTCCAGGAACTTGCCGACTTCGAGCTTGAGGCGGCTCGAGTCGCGCGACAGCATCTGCGCGGCCGACAACACTTGCGAGGACGCCGAGCCGGTTTCGGAAGCACCGTGCTGAACCTCGCCGACATTGGCCGACACCTGCTGGGTGCCTTGGGCCGCCTGCTGCACGTTGCGAGCGATCTCCTGGGTCGCCGCGCCCTGCTCCTCCACCGCCGCCGCGATCGCCGAGGAGATCTCCGACAAGCGGGCGATCGTGCCGCTGATCTCGCCGATGGCACCGACCGATTCCTGCGTCGCCGTCTGAATGCCGCCGATCTGCTGGCCGATTTCGCCGGTGGCCTTGGCCGTCTGCTCGGCAAGCGCCTTCACCTCCGAGGCAACCACCGCAAAGCCGCGGCCGGCCTCGCCGGCACGAGCCGCCTCGATCGTCGCATTCAGCGCCAGCAGATTTGTCTGGCCTGCAATGGCGTTGATGAGCTCGACGACGTCGCCGATCCGCGACGCCGCCCGCGACAATTCGCTGACACGTTCGGTGGTGGATTGCGCCTGGCTGACGGCCTCCCCTGCGATCCGGGCGGATTCCTGCACCTGCCGGCTGATCTCACGCACCGAGGAGGACATCTCTTCGGCCGCGGACGCCACTGAATGGACATTGGTGGAAGCTTCTTCCGAGGCGGACGCGACCACCGTCGCCAATTCCTGCGCCCGACCGGCGGTCGAGGTCAGCGTCGAGGCCGAGGCCTCGAGTTCGGTCGCCGCCGAGGACACGGTCTCGACGATTTCGCTGACCGCGGCCTCGAAGCCGTCGGCAAGCTTTGTCATGTCGGCCTTGCGCTGTCCCGCGGCGCGGCGCTGCACCGCCTGCACCTCGTCGCGGCTGAAGCGGATGATGGTCTGCACGGTCTGGAGGTTGCGCAGCGCTTCGCCGATCTCGTCGTCGCGCTGGATCACGATGCGGTTGTCCAGCTTATCCTGGACGAGGTTGACCAAGGTCTCGTTGAGCTGCTGCATAGGGCCCTGGACAGCGCGCATGGTCGTGAGGCCGGCGAAGCCGAGGACGGCAGCGCCGGCGACGGCCAGCAGCGCCAGGCTCAGGCTGGTCGTACCGCCGGTCGAGAGCGCTCCGCCGATGCCAAGCGCGAGCACGAACAGCAACTGGAGCGCCATCGTGGTGACCAGGCGCGCCTTCAGCGTCCTGGTGAAGATCGCAAAATGGTCGAGCAGCGAGCGGCGGCGGATGATGCCGGCGTCAACGCGATAACCATGCGGCTTCTTCTCGCGGATCGCCGCGTAGACCTCTTCGGCCAGTTTGCGCTGGTCGGCTGGCAGCTTGGTGCGGATCGACGTAAATCCCGTGACCTGGCCGTCCGCGCGAATCGGCGATGCCGTCGCCAGCACCCAGTAGAAATCGCCGTTCTTGCGGCGGTTCTTCACCGCGCCGAGCCAGGGCTTGCTGGCCTTCAGCGTGTCCCAGAGATTGTCGAACGCCTCCGGGGGCATGTCGGGGTGACGGACGATATTGTGCGGCTGGCCCATCAGCTCCGCGGACGTGAAGCCCGCAGCGGCAAGGAAATCGTCGTTGAAGTAAGTGAGCTTGCCCTTGAGGTCGGTCCGGGAGACGATCAGCGTCTCGTCGCTGACGGGATATTCGACATCGGTGACGGGTAAATTCTTGCGCATGTGAGCCCCAAAAGTTGGATGAAATAAGCGGCTATTCCAATCAGGGCTGCAACCGGCGGTCCTTGAGACCATTCTCGTAAGCCGAATTTAACTATCAATGAAGGAGACCACCCGCCCACTTCCGCGGAACCACCATGATGGTACCTGCTACCGACATCAGGCTACCGGCGTTCGAAAAAAAAGAGCGGCGCTTGCGGCGCCGCTCTTTCGTCAATGGATGTTGACGCGGGGGTTTACGCCGCGCGCGTCCGTCGTTACGCCGCGCGGACGTTGGTCAGGAACTTGCTGACTTCGGTCTTGAGCCGGTTCGAGTCTTTCGACAGCATCTGTGCCGCCGACAGCACCTGCGAGAAGGCCGTACCGGTCTCGGTCGCGCCGCGCTGCACGTCGGTGATGTTGGAGGAAACCTGCTGGGTGCCCTGCGCTGCCTGCTGGACGTTGCGGGCGATCTCCTGGGTCGCCGCGCCCTGCTCTTCCACGGCCGCCGCGATCGCCGACGAGATCTCCGACAGACGCTCGATGGTCGACGAGATCTCCTTGATCGCGCCGACCGAGTCGTTGGTCGCCGCCTGGATGCCGGAGATCTGCTGGCCGATCTCACCGGTCGCCTTCGCGGTCTGCTCGGCGAGCGCCTTCACCTCGGAGGCGACAACCGCAAAGCCGCGGCCGGCTTCGCCGGCGCGTGCGGCTTCAATGGTCGCGTTCAGCGCCAACAGGTTGGTCTGGCCTGCGATGGTGTTGATGAGCTCGACGACGTCGCCGATGCGCGACGCTGCCTTGGAGAGCTCGCTGACGCGCTCGGTGGTGGTGCGCGCCTGGCCGACGGCATCGCCCGCCATGCGGGCCGATTCCTGGACCTGGCGGCTGATCTCGCCGACCGATGAGGCCATCTCCTCGGTGGCCGAGGCCACCGACTGCACGTTGGTCGAGGCTTCCTCCGACGCTCCTGCAACGGTGGTCGCCAGCCGCTGCGAGCGGTCGGCGGTCGAGGTCAGCGTCGAGGCGGAGGCTTCGAGTTGGGTTGAGGCCGACGACACGGTCTGGACGATCTCGCCGATCATCGTTTCGAATTCGCGGGTGATGTTGTCGACGCGGCGGCCGCGCTCGATCTTGGCTTCCGCATCGGCCGCGGCAGCCTCGTCGGCGGCCTTCTTGGCGATCAGCGCTTCCTTGAAGATCTGGAGCACGTCGGCCATCGCGCCGATCTCGGTCTTCTCGCCGCGATGAGGGACTTCGGCGGAAAGCTCGCCCTTGCCCAGCGCCTGCATCGGCTCGATGATCGAATTGATGCCGCTGGAGACGTCCCGGACGAGGTAGAAGCCGACGCCGATGCCGATAATGACAGCGGCGGCGAGAATGATCGCGACGAGCATGAACGCGTGATAATAGCTGTCGGCGCCATCCGCAGCGGCCTGGTCGCCGCCCTTGGTGTTGAGCTCGATGTCCTTGCGCAGGACCTCGTCGGCCTGAAGCCCGATCTTGTTGACCGTCTTCGTGTTCAGCTCATGCGCTTCGTGCGGGACCTTGTTGGCGTCCTTGCGCGACAGCGCCATGACCTCCTGGGTACCCTTCTTGTACTCCTCCCAGAGCTTCGACCATTCACCGTAGAGTACCCGTTCTTCAGGCGAGGTGATCATGTCCTCGTAAGTTTTGCGAAACTTGGTGTTGGCCTCGATCACAGTCGCGAGGGTCTTTTCCATCGCGAGCTTCTCGTCCAGCGTTTCCGACAGCATATGCTCTCGGATGACGTTGCGGTAAGTGATCACGCCGGCACGCAGGTCACCGAGCACGCGCACGCTGGGCATCCAGTTCGTGGTGATGTCGACGGTGTTGGCGTTGATGGCCCGCATCTTCATGACGGCGAGCAGGCCCATGCCAGCCATCGCGACCAGCAGGAACGCCACGACACTGATGATCTTGGCGCGAATGGAAATGGTGGCGAGCATTATGGAGTCTCTTTGTGCTGGCGCGGCGGCGCGTCCGGGAGTTTTACGAATCAACCTAAGGGAGCAGCACCGACATCCAACACGAGAGCACCTGAGCAGATGTTAACGACGACTCCGTACGAGTACGAAGCCCGAAACAAATGAACAGGGTGCTAAAAATGCCCTGCGCTCAGTGCATGAGCCCAAGCGCGTCGGAGAAAAACTCCGCGCCGCCGAAATTTCCGGACTTCAAGGCGAGCAGCATGTCGCCTTTTTCAGCACCGACCGCACGCAGCACCGGGACGCCGGCTGCGATCTCTGCTCCCACGAGAAATCCGGGAATCTTCAACCGGTCGACCACGGCGCCGGATGTCTCCCCGCCGGCAACGACCAGGCGCTTGACGCCGGCCTGGACCAGACCCTCGGCGATATTGGCCATCGCCTGCTCGATGGCGTGACCGGCCGCGTCGCGGCCGTGGCGCGCCTGGAGCGCGGCGACCTGATCCGGCGTCGAACTCGATGCGATCAGGACCGGACCGTCGGCCAGTCGCGGTTTCGCCCAAGCCAGTGCGCGCTGCGCCTCGTCCTCGCCCGTAGTAATACGATCCGGATCGAGATGCAGCACCGGCATGACGCGCTCGGCATTCGCAATCTGCTGAAGCGTCGCCTGCGAGCAGCTTCCGGCCAGGCACGCCGCCGGTCCGCCGACCGCTGCCCCCACCTCGCTGCTCGCCGCTGTCGATGTGACCTTGCCTGTCGAGACCAGCGCCCGCGCCAGCCCAAGACCCATGCCGGAGGCGCCGACCGACAGCCGATGCTGGACAGCGACGAGGCCGATGGTTTCGAGGTCCCGATCGAACACGGCGTCGATGATCGCCGCGCCAATGCCCTTGCCCGCGAGTTCGGCCAGCCGCGCCCGCACGGCATCCGCGCCGCCCGTGACAGTGGCGAGGCCGACGAGGCCGATTTGCGTCTTGCTCTGGCGCGCCAGCACGCGCACCAGGTTGGAATCGTGCATCGGGTTGAGCGGATGGTCCTTCAGCGGGCTCTCGTTCAGCGGCACGGTGCCGACGAACAGATTGCCCTGATAGACGGTGCGGCCGGTCTCCGGAAAGGCCGGTGTCACCAGCACGGCCGCCTCGCCGCAATCGGAGCGCAGCGCGTCCATCACCGGGCCGATATTGCCGGCATCGGTGGAATCGAAGGTGGAGCAGATCTTGAACAGCACGTGGCCGGCGCCGCGGCCGCGAAGCCATGTCTCGGCCGCGCGCGAGCGCGATACGGCAAGGCCGGCCTCGATCGAGCGGCTCTTCAAGGACACCACGACGGCGTCGACCTCGGGCAGCGCGAGATCGTCCGCGGGCACGCCGATGGTCTGCACCGTGCGCAGGCCCGCGCGCGTCAACGTGTTGGCGAGGTCGGAGGCGCCGGTGTAGTCGTCGGCGATGCAGCCAAGAGATATTTTCGCTCCAACTGTCACGGCTTCACTCCCGCATAAGGCTTGAACCAGGCAAGGCCGTCGGTGGTTTTGCCGCGCGGATTATATTCGCAGCCGACGAAGCCGGCATAACCGAGCCGGTCGAGTTCGTCGAACAGGAACGGATAGTTCAGCTCCTCGCCATCAGGCTCGTTGCGCGAGGGGATGCTGGCGATCTGGATGTGGCCGATGACCGGCATCATCTCACGCAGCCGCATCGTGACGTCGCCATGGATGATCTGGCAGTGATAGATGTCGAACTGGAGCTTGAGGTTCGGAAGCCGCAGCTCCTGGATCAGGTCGCGCGCGAAGCCGAAATCGTTTAGGAAATAGCCCGGCACGTTGCGCGCATTGATCGGCTCGAGCACGATGTCGATGCCGTGCGGCGCAAAGAACTCGGCGGCCCACGCCACCGATTTGTAGAACGCCTCGATGGCGACGCGCTCGCCGCGGTTGGCGATGCCCGCCATCAAATGCAGCCGCTTGACGCCGGTCGCCTTGGCGTAGGGCAGCGCGGTCTCCAGGCTCGCCTTGAGCTCGGGGAATCGCGACGGGAGTGCCGCAAAGCCCTTCTCGCCGGCATTCCAATCGCCCGGCGGCAGGTTGAACAGCGCCTGAGTCAAGCCGTTGCGCTTGAGCCGCTCGCCGACCGCCTCGGCCGGATGCTCGTAGGGAAAGAGAAACTCGACGGCGGTGAAGCCGGCTGCCGCAGCGGCGTCGAAGCGGTCGAGGAACGGCACCTCGGTGAACATCATCGAGAGATTGGCGGCAAAACGGGGCATGGGAATCCTCTTGTCTATTTGTCGCCGGGCAGCTTGACGCCGGTGACCTGCGCATACATCCGCGCCACCGAGGCATCGTCGTCGCGGCCCATGCCGGCGGCTGACGTCATCAAGAACATCTGAAGCGCTGCGGCGGAGACCGGAACCGGGAATCTGGCACTGCGCGCCATGTCCTGGATGATGCCGAGGTCCTTGACGAAGATCTCGACCGCACTGCGCGGCGTGTAATCGCCGTCGAGCACGTGCGGCATGCGGTTCTCGAACATCCAGGAGTTTCCGGCGGACGCCGTGATCACCTCATAGACCTTGCGGATGTCGAGACCCTGCTTGGCCGCGAACGCGATCGCCTCGCTGGCAGCGGCGATATGCACGCCGGCGAGCAACTGGTTGATCATCTTGAAGGCGGCGCCCTGGCCGGCGGCATCGCCAAGCTCGTAGAGTTTTGCGGCCATGGCATCGAGCGCGGGCCGTGCTTTCTCAAACGCAGCCGGGCTGCCGGAAGCGAGAATCGTCAACTCGCCCTGCGCTGCGCGCTGTGCCCCGCCGGAGATCGGCGCATCCAGATAGTGCCGGCCGGTCGCCTCCAACTGTTTTGCGAGACGCCGCGCCACGTCGGGATCCATGGTCGCCGACGACAAGAAGACGCTGTCCTTGGCCATGGTTTCCGCGACGCCATCCTTGCCGAACAGGATCGTCTCGGTCTGCGCGGCATTGACGACGACGCTGACGACGATGTCGGCGCCCTTGGCAGCTTCGGCCGGCGTCTTGGCGCCGGCGCCGCCCTCCGTCACGAACCGCGCGACCGCATCAGCGGAGACGTCGCAGCCAGTGACGACATGACCGGCGCGCTTCAGCGAGGTCGCCATGCCAAACCCCATCGAGCCGAGCCCGATGACGGCGATGCGCTGATTCTGTGACGTGGAGGCGGACATACAACTGATCCTTGCGACGTTTCCCGGAGGGCCGCCCTTTGCGGCAGCTTGCCAACCGAATAACACGGCTTGGCCGCGCTGCCAAAGCGTGAGACAAACGGACATGACGGCCATGAGCAACGAGACATTGCTGCGCGAAGACATTTGCCGCTTCGGACGGTCCCTGTTCGAGCGTGGGCTGACGCCCGGCTCCTCCGGCAATATCAGCGTCAGCCTGGACGGCGGCGGCTGGCTGGTGACGCCCACCAATGCCTCGCTCGGCTTCCTCGATCCCGCAAAACTGTCGCGGCTGGACGATCAGGGCCGACTGGTTTCGGGCGATGCGCCGACCAAGGAAGTTCCGCTGCACAATGCACTCTACGCCACGCGCGGGAGCGCAAGGGCGATCGTGCATCTGCACTCCACCCATTCGGTTGCGCTGTCGATGCTGCCGGAGATCGACCCGCGCGCCGCGCTGCCGCCGATGACGGCCTATTATCTGATGAAATGCGGCGCCACCGCGCTCGTGCCCTATTACCGCCCAGGCGATCCCGCCGTCGCCGATGCGATCAAGGGGCTGGCGGGAAAATACTCATCCGTGCTGCTCGCCAATCACGGCCCGGTCGTCGCTGGGGGCACGCTGGAAGCAGCGGTGTTCGCGACGGAGGAGTTGGAGGAGACGGCGAAGCTGTATCTGCTGCTGCGCGGGATGAACCCGCGCTATCTGTCGCCGGAGCAGGTGACGGATCTGGTGAGGGTGTTCGGGGTATCGCTGCCGGAGCACGGGCACGAGCATTGAGCCTCGTGCAGCCGTGGGCGAACTAACACCGCCTTACTCACCGCTGTCATTCCCCGCGAAGGCGGGCAATCCAGTACGCCGCGGCTTCTTGGCTCAATCACAACGGCCTCTGGAATACTGGATCGCCCGCCTTCGCGGGCGATGACGCCGAGTGTGTTGCGCGACGTGCCCAACACTCCGCGGCTACAGTCCCAGATACGCCTTGCGCACGTCGGGATTGCCCTTGATCTCGCTTGCCGCGCCCTGCATCAGCACGCGGCCGGTTTGCAGGATGTAGGCGCGGTCTGCGATTTCCAGGCACTCCGCCATGCGTTGCTCCACGATCAGCACGGTCATGCCGGCATCGCGGATGCGCTTCACGGCCTGGAAGATCTCGTCGACCAGCTTCGGCATGATGCCCTGCGAGGGCTCGTCCAGCATCAACAGCCGCGGGCGCGTCATCAGCGCACGGCCGATCGCGAGCATCTGCTGTTCGCCGCCGGATAGCGTCTCGGCGCGCTGTTCGAGCCGTTCCGAGAGACGCGGAAACAGCTGGAACACGAGATCGAGCGGGCTCTCGCGATCGGCCTCGCCGCGGTAGAGATAGCTGCCGAGGCGCAGATTGTCGCGCACAGAGAGGCGCGGAAACAGGCGGCGGTTCTCCGGCACATAGGCGATGCCGGTGGCGGTGATGTGGTGCTGCGCCATGCCGTCGAGGCGCTTGCCGTCGAACGTCACCGCGCCCGAGCGCGGGCGCTCGGCGCCGGCGATGGATTTCAGCAGCGTCGACTTGCCCGCGCCGTTGGCGCCGGCGACGCAGACGATCTCGCCCTTGGCGACCTCAATGCTGACCGCGGAGATCGCGACCAGGCCCTGATAGGCGGTCGTGACTTCACGCACCGACAGCATGACGATCTCCCAGATATGCGCTGATCACCTTGGGATCGCGGACGATTTCAGCGGGCTTGCCCTCGACCAGCACCTTGCCGAGGTCGAGCACGATGGCACGATCGACCAGCGGCATCACGATCTCCATGACATGCTCGACCATCAGGACGGTAATGCCGGCGTCACGCACCTTGCGCACCAGCGCCACACCGGTCTGCGCCTCGGTCGGCGTCAGACCAGTGAGGACTTCGTCGAGCAGCAGCAATTTCGGTTCTGTCGCAAGCGCACGCGCGACTTCGAGGCGGCGCTTTTCGGCCGGCACGAGGTCGCTCGCGAGCACGTTAGCGCGCGCGGCAAGGCCGGTGAACTCCAGCACCTCATGCGCCTTGCGGCGTGCCTCGTGCATCACGGTGTTGCGCACCAGCGCACCGACGATGACATTGTCGATAACGGTCATGGTCTCGAAGCTCTTGACGACCTGGAAGGTGCGACCGACGCCGCGCTGGCAGCGCTCGGCGGCCGGCATGCTGGTGACATCCTCGCCGTCGAACCAGATCGAGCCTTGCGTCGGCGGGAGCACGCCGGCGATGAGATTGAACAACGTCGACTTGCCGGCACCATTCGGGCCGATCAGGCCGACGATCTCGCCGCGGCCGACCGAGATCGAGACGTCGCTGTTGGCGACGAGGCCGCCGAAACGCTGCCAGACGCCGCGGGTTTCAAGCAGCGGGGTCATCGCGTGGCTCCCTTCCGCTTCGCACGAGAGAACAGGCTCACCAGCCCCTGTGGCAGGGCGAGCGAAATCAGCACGATCAGGGTGCCGTAGACGATGAGGTCGACGCCGCGGCCGGAGCCGCCGATATAGGAGCGCGTCAGCTCCGTCATCGGGATCAGGATGGCCGCCCCTAACACGGGGCCCCAGAGGGTGCCGATGCCGCCAAGCACGGCCGGCAACGCCATCAGCAGCGAGAACTGGAAGCCCATGACGCTTTCAGGATCGATATAGGCCAGAAACTGCGCATAGAAGGCGCCGCCAATGGCAACGAGGAAAGCGGAGACGGCGGCCGCGCCCATCTTGGAGTTGAACACGACGACGCCGAGGCTCTCGGCCGCTTCCGGATTGTCCTTCACCGCGCGCCACCAGAAGCCCCATTTGGAGTCCTCCAACCACCAGGTGACGAACCAGGCGAGGCTGCACAGCACCAGTGCGAAATAGAAGTACGGCAGCTTGCTGCGCATGAACTGGAACTTCAGCCAGCTGTCGCCGCGCACCGGAATGGTGATTCCCATTGCGGCCCCCGCCCATTCCCAGTTCTGGAACAGCAGCAGCCCGATCTCGGCGATGACGATGGTCGCGATCACGAAGTAATGGCCGCGCAGGCGGAAGAAGGGATAGCCGAGCCCCATCGCGATCGCGGCCGCGACTGTGCCGCCTGCGAGCATGCCGAACCAGGGCAGCACGCCGAACTTGGTGAACAGCAGCTCGGTGGTGTAGGCGCCGATGCCGAAATAGAGCGCGTGTCCGAGCGAGATCTGCCCGCAATAGCCGGAGAGAATATTCCAGCTCTGCGACAGCGCCGCATACATCAAGGTCAGGATCAGGATGTTCTGAACGTAGACGTCCTTGATGAACAGGGGAGCGAGCGCCGCCAGGGCGGTCAGCACCGCGGCGATGATGAGGTCGCGGCGGCGCCGCGCGGCAAAATCCTTGTCCATCACATCGATCCGAACAGGCCGCGCGGCCGGATGAAGACGACCAGCAGGTAGACGGCGTAGATGCCGACCGATTTCAGCGACGGCGGCAGCACCAGCGCGGTGGTGGCCTCGACGAGGCCGACGATGATCCCGCCGGCGAAAGCCCCGAAGACGCTGCCGAAGCCGCCGAGCGCGACCGTGACGTAGGCGATCAGCGCGAAGGACGCGCCGACGTCGGGATAGATGTAGAAGAAGCTTGCCATGATCGCTCCGGCGAGGCCGACCAGCGCGGCACCAAGCCCCCAGCCGAGCGCGAACACGCGATTCTTGTCGATGCCGACGAGAGCCACCGCGCCGGGATCTTCACGGGTGGCCTCCAGCGCGCGACCGAAATCGGTGCGATGGATGAAGAAGTAGAGGCCGGCAAAGGCCAGGATCGACACCAGCGCGCCCATGAGCTGCGGCTCCGGCAGGAAGACGCCGGCGATCGAGATCGTCTTGCCGCCGAGCCAGGAATGCGGAACGCTGCGATAATCCGGCGTGAAGAAGAACTGCGCGAGACCGCGCATCACGATGGCGAGGCCGAAGGTGGAGAAGATCTGCACCATGCCCGCATTAGCCTTGGCCCGCATCGCGAAGCGTACGATCAACAAATAGACGACCGCGCCGAATACGAACAGCGCGGCGGCCACCAGCGGCGCCGACAGCAAGGGGTCGATGGCGAAGAACGTGAACAGGAAGAAGCTCACATACATCGCGATCATCAGGAACTCGCCATGGGCGAAGTTCACGACGTCCATCAGGCCGAAGATCAGCGCGAGGCCGACGGCGATCAGTCCGTAGAGCAGGCCCATGAGAAGGCCGCTCGCGAGACTTTGGATAATGGTTTGGGCTGTCACCGGTGGTCCCCCGCTCGAAATATCATCGTTTGCTCCGTCATTGCGAGCGAAACGAAGCAATCCAGAATCTCGTCGCGGAGACAGTCTGGATTGCTTCGTCGCTTCGCTCCTCGCAATGACGAGGCTCTTGCGACGATCTCGATTTGCTTCCCTGCTCCCGCAGCGCTTACTTCATCGGCCAGATCGCCTCGGCGATCGCGGCCTGCGGCGGGAAGATGGTGACGAACTTGCCGCCGACATATTGCAGCAGCACCGGATCGGCGTCGTTGTTCTGGCCCATCTCGTCGAACTTGACGCGCTTCCAGGGCATGATGGTCTGCTCGCCCGGGATGTCGGTGGCGGCCAGCGCGTCGCGGATCTTCTCGCCGTCGGTCGACTTGGCGCGGCTGATGGCGTCGGCGAGGATGATCAGGCCCATGAACTGACGCGAGGTCAGATCGTTGAAATCCTTGCCCGACCGCGTCTTGAACATCTCGTTGATCTTGCCGACCATCGGGCGCTTCTGCGCGAGATCGAGCGAGAAGGTGCCGCGCGAGATCACGCCTTCGAGCTTGTCGCCGACGGCGTCGTAGAGCGCCTTCTCGGAGAAGCCGGCGTCCTGCGCCACGATCGCGTTCGGCTTGTAACCGAGCTCGCCCATGGTCTTCACCAGCAGGATGCCATCGGTGGTATAGCTCGAGGGCATCAGCACGTCGGCGTTCGCGCTCTTGAGCTGCTGCACCTCGGCCGAGAGCGAGGGCGAGTTGGCGCGATACTTGATGTCGGAAACGATCTTGTAGCCGCGCTCGCCGGCGATCTTGGCCTGGGCGTTGCCGGAATCGGTGCCGAAGATGGTGTCCTCGTGGAACAGCGACAGCGTCTCGATCTTGGTGCCCTTCTTCTTCAAGGCATCGAAAAAGTCGAACATCGCGGCCGAGTACATCTCGTCGTGCGGCGCGGCGCGGAAGTAATATTTCAGGCCGCGACGGTGCAGGCTCGGCGAGGAGTTGTCGGCGGAGACGAACGGGATCTGATAGCGCTCGCAGATCTGGCTGACGGTGACGGCGACCGCGCTCTGATAGGTGCCGATGATGGCGCAGACCTTTTCCTGCGTGATCAGGCGCTCGGCCTCGGCGCGGCCCTTCTGCGGATCGGCCTGGTGGTCGGCGAAAACGAGACGGACCTTTGCGCCGCCGAGACCCGGCAGGCCCTCGCCCTTCGCTAGCGGCAGGTCGAAATCGGTGTCCTTGTTGATGACCTCGAGCGCGGTCTCGTAGGCCTTTTGCGCGTCGACGCCCTGCTGTGCGCTGCCGCCGGAGAACGGATAGATCACGCCGATCACGACTTCCGAAGTCTGTGCGCGCGCTGCCAGCGGCACCAGCGCGGCCGTAGCGGTGGCTCCCAACAATACGTCGCGGCGAGTGATCGTCATGGCAAAGTCCCCTGTTACTGAATTTCGGCTGATCGAATGAAGCGATTGATGGATGCGGTAAAGCTCGAAGAAGCAGCAAACGCTGCCCACTAAATCACGGCCATGGTCCTGTTCTTGAGATCCGTCACCAGCATCAGACCCGGCGAATGCGTGATCGCGAACGGCAGCTTTGCGGCATTGATGACCGATTGCGGCGTCACGCCGCAGGCCCAGAACACCGGGATCTCGTCGTCGGCGACCGGCACCGGATCGCCGTAATCGGGCTTGGCGATGTCCTTGATGCCGATCAGATGCGGATGACCGAGATGCACGGGCGCGCCGTGCACGGCCGGATAGCGCGAAGTGATCTGCACCGCGCGGATCGCATCGGCGGGCTTGAACGGACGCATCGATACCACCATGGGACCGGCGAAGGGACCGGACTCGCCGCAGGCGATGTTGGTGCGATACATCGGCACGCGCACATTGTGCTCGATGTGGCGGATCGGCATGCCCTCGTCGAGCAGCGCCTCTTCGAACGAGAACGAGCAGCCGAGCACGAAGGTCACGAGATCGTCGCGCCAATGCTTTGTCACGTCGGTCGGCTCGTCCACGACCTCGCCGTCGCGCCAGACGCGGTAGCGCGGCACGTCGGTGCGGATGTCGAGATCGGCGCCCAGCGCCGGGATATGCGGACTGCCGACATCGGACATGCCGATGATCGGGCACGGCTTGGGGTTGAGCTGGCAGAAGCGGTGAAAGGCGCCCGCATGTTCCGCCGGCAGGATCGCCAGATTGCCCTGGACGAAGCCGGGGGCGACGCCGGCGGTGGAGGCGACCAGCCCCTCGCGGTAGGCAAGCCGCGCCTTGCGGCTCGGGAGCGTGTCGGGCGTTTCAGTTTGCTGCACTGCCACCAAAACAGTCATGGGATCGACCTGCCTATAAACTCGACAAAGACAAGCCAACACCACGCGTGCTATAAAGTCTAATCTTCCTTTCTAATCAATATCGATAAATTTTATTTATCGGACGGGAAAATCCTTCCAATGCTGGACTTCAGATCAATCGAGACGTTCCTTTGGGTTGTGAAGCTGGGCAGCTTTCGCGGCGCCGCAGCACGCCTCAACACGACCCAGCCGGCGATCTCCCAGCGCATCGCCCAGCTCGAGCGCGAGATGGGGGTGAAGCTCCTGAATCGCGACCATCGCGTGGCCTCGCCGACGCCGAGCGGCCGGCAGATGATGGTCTACGTGGAGAAGCTGATTGGCCTGCGCGCCGCGATGATCGCCGAGATCGGCGATCGCTCCGCGATGCGCGGCGTGATGCGGCTCGGCGTCGCCGAAACCATCGTGCACACCTGGCTGCCGCGGCTCGTGAAGAGCATGAACCAAGTCTACCCGAACCTGTCGCTGGAGATCGAGGTCGACATCACGCCGAACCTGACCGCGCGCCTGCTCGCGCAGGAGATCGAGCTTGCTTTCGTCGTCGGTCCGCTCTCGGCCTCCGGGGTGCACAATCGCGTTCTCGCCGACTATCCGATCGGCTTTCTCGCCAGCCCCTCGCTCGGCCTCGGCCATGGACCGGTCACGCGGGCCGAGCTCGCGCGGTTTCCGATCATTACCTTCCCGCGGAAGACGCGGCCCTACGAGGTCGTGCGCGAAGTGTTCGACCGGCCGGAGCTGCCGCCGATCCGGCTGCACGCCTCCGCCTCGCTTGCGACCGTGATTCACATGGCGGTCGAGGGCCTCGGCATCGCCGTGATCCCCGACGCGATCGTCGAGAACGAGCTTGCAGACGGGCGGCTGCAACTGCTCGACACCGATCTCAAAATCGCGCCGCTGACATTCACCGCCAGCTGGCTCGCCTCGCCCGACGTCGTGGCGGTGGAGCGGGTCGCAGAGCTTGCATGTCAGATTGCGCAGGGCAGCCTTACAGTTGACGCGCCCGCGCCGGCGCGTCATTGAAACAGGCGCCGGACAATTGAGAGACTGACCGCATGAGCCGAGCCGCCACCAATTTGCAAATCGATTCCGCCCGCCTTTGGGGCTCCATCCACGAGACCGCGCAGTTCGGCGCGACGGCCAAGGGCGGCGTGCGGCGGCTGACGCTGAGCGCGGAGGATAAGCTGGTGCGCGACTGGTTCCGCGAGGCCTGCGAGGACGCCGGCTTGGAGGTGCACACCGATGCGCTCGGTTCGCAGTTCGGCCTGCGCAAGGGACGCGACATGTCGAAGCCGCCGGTCGGCATCGGCTCTCATCTCGACACGCAACCCACGGGCGGCAAGTATGACGGCATTCTGGGAACGCTCGGTGCGCTCGAAGTGATCCGCACGTTGAACGACGCCGGCATTGAGACCGAGGCGCCGATCTGCGTCGTCAACTGGACCAACGAAGAGGGTTCGCGCTTCGCTCCCGCGATGATGGCCTCCGCCGCCTATGTCGGCGACTTCACCACCGACGACATCCTGTCGCGCAAGGACGCCGACGGCACCACCGTCGGCCAGGCGCTCGACGGCATCGGCTATCGCGGCGACAAGCCGGTCGGCTTCCAGAAGCTCGGCTGCTTCGTCGAATTGCACATCGAGCAGGGCCCGATCCTGGAAGCCGAAGGCAAGACCATCGGCGTGGTCGATTCCGGCCAGGGCGTGCTCTGGTACGACGGCAAGATTTCCGGCTTCGAGAGCCATGCCGGGTCGACGCCAATGCCGCTGCGGCGCGATGCGCTGGCGACGCTGTCCGAGATCGTGCTGGCGATGGAAGCCATCGCGAGCAAGCACGGACCGAAGGCAGTCGGCACCATCGGCGAAGCCGTGATCGCAAACCCCTCGCGCAATGTCATCCCCGGCGAGATCGCCTTCACGATGGATTGCCGCAGCGCGGACGGCGCGATCATGGATGCGCTCGATCGCGATCTGCGCAGCGCGATTGCCGAGATCGCCGCACGCCGCAAGGTCGAGGTGAAGATCGACCTGGTCTGGCGCAAGCCGCCGACGCATTTCGATCCCAAGCTGATTGCGGCCGTCGAGAACGCGGCGAAGACGCTCGGCTACTCCTCTCGCCGCATCACCTCCGGCGCCGGCCATGACGCCTGCAACCTCAATACGATCATGCCGGCCGCAATGGTTTTCGTACCCTGCAAGGACGGCATCAGCCACAATGAGCTGGAAGACGCCACGCAGCCCGATTGCGCCGCGGGCACCAATGTCCTCATGCACACGGTGCTGGCGATCGCCGGCGTCGCATCCTGATCGGAGAGAGAGTCATGCGCGGAGTTTTCGTCGACGCCAACGAAGCCCTGGCCGTGATCATGGAGCGGCTGGAGCTATCAGGCGATCCCAAGGTGCGGATCCACAGGGATCCCGACATCAAGCCCGAGCAATATCCTGAAATCCTCGACGGCGCCGAGATCGCGATCGTCGACCACACCGCGCTGCCGACCGATGTCGCAAAAAAGTGCACAGGCCTGAAACATGTCGTGTTCCTCGGCACCGGCGCGCGCAGCTACATGAACCCGGAGGAGCTCGCCGAGCTCGGCATCTCCGTGCACCTGATCAAGGGCTATGGCGACACTGCGGTCGCGGAATGCGCGATCGCGCTGATGTGGGCTTCGGCCCGCGTCATCGCGATGATGGACCGGGAGATGCGCGGCGGAAACTGGCTGCGCGAAGACGGCATGCAGCTCACCGGCAAGACGCTCGGCCTGATCGGCTTCGGCGGTATTGCCGCGGAGGTCGCGCGCATTGCCTCGGGCAGCGGCATGAAGGTGATCGCCTGGAACCGCTCGCCGAAGAGCTATCCGGGCGTGGAATTCGCCGATCTCGACACGGTGTTGGCGAGAGCAGATGTCGTATCGCTGCATCTGCTGCTCAACGACGAAACGCGCGGCATGATCACCCGCGAGATGATCGCGAAGATGAAGCCAGGCGTCATTCTCATCAACACCGCCCGCGCCGCCGTCGTCGACGAGGCCGCCATGATCGACGCGCTGAAGTCGGGCCACATCCGCCATGCCGGCCTCGACGTCTTCAACATCGAGCCCCTGCCCGGCGATCATCCGCTGACAAAACTGCCGAACGTGACGTTGTCGGCGCATTCGGCGTTCCGGACCCCGGAGGCGAGCGAGAACCTCATTCATGCGGCGTGGGAGCACTGCCGCAGAATCGTAAAGGGATAAGAGCACCAACAATGGCCGACTATCGCACCATCAAGGCACAGCCGCTCATCGAAGCCATCAGTGCCATCGTCAAGGCCGGCGGCTCCACGGACCGCGAGGCCGAGCTCGTATCCACCAATCTGGTCGAGGCCAATCTCAAGGGACACGACTCCCACGGCGTCGGCATGATCCCGCGCTATGTCCAGAGCGTCACCACGGGCGGCCTCGCCGTGAACCAGCACGTCAAGATCGTGCTCGACACCGGTCCGCTGCTCACCCTCGACGGCCTCACCGGCTACGGCCAGGTCATCGGCCATGAAGCGATGGAGCTGGCTGCCGAGCGGGCCAAGCGCAACGGCGTGTGCCTCGTCGGCCTCTCCAACTCGCACCATATCGGCCGGATCGGCCACTGGGCCGAGCAGTGCATCGACCACGGACTGGTCTCGATTCACTTCGTCAACGTAATCTCGCGCCCGATCGTGGCGCCGTGGGGCGGCAGCGATGGGCGCCACGGCACCAACCCTTTCTGCGTCGGCGTCCCGCGCGCGGGCAAGGACCCCATCGTGCTCGACTTCGCCACCAGCAGGATCGCGCAGGGCAAAACCCGCGTCGCTCACAACAAGGGCGTCGAGCTCGAGCCCGGCACCATCATCGACAATGAGGGCAAGCCGACCACCAACCCGCGCTACACCGTGATCCCGCCGCACGGCGCCATCCTGCCGTTCGGCGAGCACAAGGGGTCAGGGCTCGCGCTGGTGTGCGAAATCCTCGGCGGCGCGCTCTCCGGCGGGCAGGTGGTCAAGGGCCCGTCCGATGGCAAGTACAACGTCCTCAACGGCATGCTCTCGATCATCATCGATCCGACCAAGCTCGGCACCGCGGAGAATCTCGCGCGCGAAGTCGAGAGCTTCATCGCCTGGCACACCGGCTCACCTCCGGCCCCAGGCGTCGACAAGGTGAAGATCGCCGGCGAGCCCGAGCGCGAGACGAAGAAGAAGCGGCTGGCGGAAGGCATCCCGGTCGATCCGACCACCTGGCGGGATATTTTGCTGGCTGGAAAAACATTCGGGCTCGATGAGGCGACGATCGAGAAAATCGCGGGCTGAGCCACTATAAACCGGTGTCGTCCCGGACAAGCGCAGCGCAGATCCGGGACCCATAACCACAGGAAGTGGTTTGGCGAAGACTCGCGGTTACCAGCGAGTACCGCAACTACTCCCTGGGGTAATGGGTCCCGGCCTTCGCCGGGACGACACCGTGGTTGATCGCTTGCCTAATCCACCATATCCGCAACCGCCTTGCCGCAAGCCGTGGTGTCGGCATTGCCGCCGAGATCCTTGGTGCGCAGCGTGCGCTCGGCCAGCGTGCGCTCGATCGCTTCGACGATCGACTTGCCGGCTTGCTTCTCGCCGAGATGTTCGAGCATCATCGCGCCGGACCAGATTGCGCCGATCGGATTGGCGATGCCCTGCCCCGCGATGTCGGGCGCCGAGCCGTGCACCGGCTCGAACACCGACGGGAAATTGCCCTCGGGATTGATGTTGCCCGACGGCGCGATGCCGATGGTGCCGGTGCAGGCCGGGCCGAGATCGGACAGGATGTCACCGAACAAATTGGAGCCGACCACGACGTCGAACCAGTCCGGATGCAGCACGAAATTCGCGGTCAGGATGTCGATGTGGTACTTGTCCCACTTCACGCCCGGAAACTTTTTCGCCATCGCCTCCACGCGCTCGTCCCAATAGGGCATGGTGATGGAGATGCCGTTCGACTTGGTCGCCGAGGTCAGGTGCTTCTTCGGCCGCGACTGCGCGAGTTCGAACGCGAACTTCAGGATGCGATCGACGCCGATGCGGGTCATCACGGTCTGCTGCGTCACGAACTCACGGTCGGTGTCCGGGAACATGCGGCCGCCGACGGAGGAATATTCGCCCTCGGTGTTCTCGCGCACCACCCAGAAATCGATGTCGCCGGGCTTGCGGTTTGCCAGCGGGGACGGAACGCCCGGCATCAGCCGTACCGGGCGCAGATTCACATACTGATCGAACTCGCGGCGGAACTTGATCAACGAGCCCCAGAGCGAGACGTGATCCGGAATCTTGGCCGGCCAGCCGACCGCGCCGAAATAGATCGCATCGTGCTTGCCGATCTTATCCTTCCAATCGTCCGGCATCATCTGGCCGTGCTTCTCGTAATAGTCCCAGGACGAGAAGTCGAAATGATCGAAATGAAGGGACACCCCGTGCTTCTTCGCCGCGGTCTCCAGAACGCGCAGACCCTCCGGCATCACTTCCTTGCCGATGCCGTCCCCAGGAATGACCGCGATCCGGTATTGTTTCTTGCTCATCGAGAACGTCCTTGATTGCTCCGGCAGCCGCCGCCTTTTTGACCGCACTGCAATGGACCAAACGCGGCGGCAGTGCAACGCTGCACTGCAATGTTGACCATGGCGCGGCCGACCGCCTACTGATTTTATTCCCGTTCCTCTCCTGCGAGTAACTCCCATGGATCTGCATCTGCGTGGCAAGCGCGTCCTGATCACGGGCGCGTCCAAGGGCATCGGCGCAGCTGCCGCCGAGGCCTTTGCCGAGGAAGGCTGCCATCTCCTCCTCGCCGCCCGCAACGGCGATCAGCTCAAGGCTCTGGCCGAGCGGTTGCGCTCGGCGCACCAGATCGATGCCGCCACGAGCATCGTCGATTTGCGTAAGAGCGAGGATTTGACGCGGCTCGCCAAGGAAGCCGCCGACATCGACGTGCTCGTCAACAATGCCGGCGACATTCCCGGCGGCTCCATCGACAAGATCGACGAGGCGACCTGGCGCCATGCCTGGGAATTGAAAGTGTTCGGCTACATCAACCTCACGCGACAGATCTATGCGCAGATGAAGGCGAAGGGCGGCGGCGTGATCGTCAACGACATCGGTGCCGCCGGCGAAAAATTCGACGCCAACTACATTTGCGGCAGCGCCGGCAATGCCGCGCTGATGGCCTTCACCCGCGCGCTCGGGGGCAAGAGCCTCGCGGACAACATCCGCGTGGTCGGAATCAATCCCGGCCCTGTGGGCACCGACCGTCACGTCACCTTGCTGAAGACCCGGGCAAAGCACCAGTTCGGCGACGAGAGCCGCTACAAGGAATTCCAGAAGAGCCTGCCGCTCGGCAGGCCTGCGCACGCCCGCGAGATCGGAGATCTTATGGCGTTCCTCGCGTCCGATCGCGCGGGGTATACGTCGGGCGTGATTTACACGGTGGATGGCGGAATCAGCGCGGGATGGGGTTAAGTTAAGTCTGTCCACGTCATTGCGAGCGAAGCGATGCAATCCAGAAATGTATCTGCGGCAAAAGTCTGGATTGCTTCGTCGCTTCGCTCCTCGCAATGACGGAGCCTAGAACAAGCACAGGAGTAAAATAGTTGTCTCAAGACCTGATCCGCGAAACCGCGTGCACCGTCGTCGACAAGCTGCGGTCCGGCGACGTCTCGCCGCTGGAGCTCTTGGATGTGCTGGAGAAGCGCATCGGCCAAGTCGATGGCAAGGTCAACGCGCTGCCGACGCTGTGCTTCGATCGCGCGCGGGATAACGCAAAGGCGCTGATGCGGCAGCCGGCCGGTGCGCGCGGATTGCTCGCGGGCCTGCCGGTGCCAATCAAGGACCTGACCGATGTTGCTGGCGTGCTGAACACCCAGGGCTCGCCGATCTTCAAGGACAATGTGCCCAAGCAGTCCGACCTCATGGTGGAGAACCTCGAAGGTAACGGCGCGGTCGTCTACGCCAAATCCAACACGCCGGAGTTCGGTGCAGGCGCCAACACGTTCAACGAGGTGTTCGGCGCGACTCTCAATCCCTGGGATACATCCAAATCCGCCGCGGGCTCCTCGGGCGGAGCGGCGGTGGCGCTCGCGACCGGCATGGCCTGGCTCGCGCAGGGCTCCGATATGGGCGGCAGTCTGCGCAGCCCGGCAGCGTTCTGTGGCGTCGTCGGCATGCGGCCGAGCATCGGCCGCGTCGCGCACACACCGAAAGCAGCCATCGACCGCAATCTCGGTGTTGTTGGCCCCATGGCCCGCAACGTCGAAGATCTCGCGCTGCTGCTGGATGCCATGAGCGGCGATTATGCCGCCGACCCGCTGTCGCTGCCGGCGCCCTTGACGTCGTTTCTCTCGGCGGCGCAGTCAGGCAGCAAACCGAAGCGCATCGCCTATTCGGCCGATCTCGGCATCACGCCGGTCGATCCCGAAGTCAAAGCGATCACACGCAAGGCGGCTGAACGCTTTGCCGAAGCCGGCGCCATCGTCGAGGAGGCGCACCCGGACTGGCGCGAGGCGCACGAGTGCTTCCACACGTTGCGCGCGTTCGATTTTGCGATCAGCAAGGCCAATCTGTTGCGCACCAAGCGCGACCTGCTCAAGCCCGAAGTGATCTGGAACATCGAGCAAGGCCTCAAGCTCACGATCGAGCAGCTCGAACGCGCCGAGGCGCAGCGCGTCGGCATGACCGCGCGTGCGGTCGAGTTCTTCAAGAGCTACGATCTGCTGCTGGTACCGACCACGATCGTGCCGCCCTTCCCGATCGAGCATCGCTATGTCGCCGAATGCGCCGGTAAGACGTTTGAAAATTACGTCGAGTGGCTCGGCATCGTCTATGCCATCACGCTCGCCTGCTGTCCCGCGCTGTCGCTGCCGTGCGGCTTCACGGCATCGGGACTTCCGGTCGGCCTGCAGGTCGTCGGGGCTCCGCGCGCGGATGCGCATGTGATCGCCGGCGCCAAGGTGCTGGAGGATATTTTGGGCGTGCGCGGCACGACGCCGATTGATCCGCGCGTGAAGAACTAGAACGGGGAAGACGCAGCGGGCTCGGTAGACTCCCTCGCCCCGCTCTTGCGGGGAGAGGGCTGGGGTGAGGGGCTGCTTCCGCGAAGACGGTGACAGTTCAACTCGCGGAGATTCCCCCTCACCCGATCGCTTCGCGATCGACCTCTCCCCCGCAAGCGGGGCGAGGTGAAGAATCCTCACCTTCCGCTCGTCGCCTCCAAGCTGCGGCTATACCGCGACATCGCGAAGCAGAAGACAAAATAGATCGCGGCGACGAAGATGTAGACTTCGACGGAGAATTGCTGCCACGCCGGATCGATGATCGCGGTCTTGGCCGTCGTCAGCAAGTCGAAGATACCGATGATCAAGACGAGGCTGGTGTCCTTGAAGAAGGCGATGAAGGTGTTGACCAGCGGCGGGATGACGTGGCGGATCGCCTGCGGCAGGACAATCAGCCGATTCTTGCGCCAGTAGGACAGGCCGAGCGCGTCGGCGGCCTCGTATTGCCCGCGCGGCACGGCCTGGAGGCCGCCGCGAATGACTTCGGCAAGATAAGCACCCGCGAACAGAATGATCGCGACCTGCGCGCGCAGGAGCTTGTCGATGTTGAATCCGTTCGGCATGAACAGCGGAAACATCACGCTGGCCATGAACAGCAGACTGACCAGCGGCACGCCGCGGATCAGTTCGACATAGAGCACGCTGAGCGAGCGGATCGCCGGCAGCTTTGAGCGCCGGCCGAGTGCGACCAGGATGCCGAGCGGGAAGCCGAAGGCCAGACCAAAGGTCGCCAGGATCAGCGTCACGGGCAAGCCGCCCCAGCGGTCCTGCGAGACGAACGACAGGCCGAGTATGCCGCCCCACATCAGCATGCTGATCAGCGCGAGCGCTCCGATCCAGAGATAGGCCAGTTCGCGCCGCCATAAGGCGCGGCGGGTGGAGAGATAGAACAGGGCGATGAACAGCAGTACCGCCAGCGCCGGCCGCCATTGCTCGTCGAATGGATAGGTGCCAAACAGGATGAAGCGATATTTTTCGGGGATGATCGCCCAGCATGCACCGACGCCGCGTACCGCGCGGCAGGCACTGGAATCGTTCGCCGGGGTGAGCCAGACCGCATTGGCGATGCCCCATTGCGCGAAGCTGAAGAGGCCCTTTGCAAGCACCGCCAGCAACACGACCGAGAGGATGCCGTTCGGGATCGACGAGAACAAATTGGTGCGCAGCCAGCGCAGCACCGGGTTGCCAATCTGCGGGCGGCGGGCGGCGCGCGGTGCTTCCGGAATATCGGCGATCGCCGTCATGGTCAGCGCTCCACCAGCGCGATGCGCGAATTGTACCAGTTCATGAAAAAGCTGATGCCGAGGCTGATGGTGAGAAACACCGCCATGATCAAAGCGATGGCCTCGATCGCCTGTCCGGTCTGATTCAGCGTCGTGTTGGCGATCGAGACCACGTCCTGATATCCGATCGCCACGGCGAGCGAAGAGTTCTTGGTCAGGTTGAGGTATTGGCTCGTCATCGGTGGCACGATGACGCGTAGCGCCTGTGGCAGGATGATCTGCCGCAGCATGAAGCTGCGGCGCAGTCCGAGCGCATTGGCTGCATCCCACTGGCCGCGCGGCACCGACTGGATGCCGCTGCGCACGATCTCCGCGATGAAGGCCGAGGTGTAGGTGACGAGCGCGATCAGCAGCGCGAAATATTCCGGCGCGAGCGTGAGCCCGCCGACGAAGTTGAAGCCGCGCAACTGAGGCCATTCGACCGTCCAGGGCACGCCGAGCAGCACGGACACCGCCGCAGGCAGCACAACGAGCAACCCGAGTCCAAAAGGCCAAGCCGGCCGCGGCTTGCCGTCGCGCATTTGCTGCGCGATGAGCCTCCGCTGGATGACATAGAACACGACAAGCCCGAGCACTGCCGTGCCGAGCACACAAAGTTGCGGCGTCCCGATCGGAATCGCCGGCAGGATCAATCCGCGATTGGACAGGAACACGCCCTCGATCGGCCGCCATGCCGCGCGCGCGGCCGGCAGCGCTTGCATCAGCACGTACCAGAACAGGAGCTGGAGCAGCAGCGGGATGTCGCGGAGCGTTTCGACATACACCGCGGCGAGCCGCGACAGCAGCCAGTTGGCCGACAGGCGCGAGATGCCGATCACCGTGCCCAGGATGGTTGCAAGCACGACTCCGATCACGGCGACGCGCAGGGTGTTGGCGATGCCGACGACGAATGCCCAGAGATATGAGTCTCTCGGATTATAGGCGAGCAGGCTATCGGCGATGGGCATGCCGGCCTCTCGGCCGAGGAAGGCAAAACCGGTCGTGATGCGGCGCGCGGAGAGATTGGTGACCGTGTTGGACCAGAGGAAGACGATGACGGCGACCGCAATCCCCACCACCAGGGCCTGCCAGAACAGGCCTTTCAGCTCGCGTTGTCCGAAAGCGCCGAAGAAGCGGCGGCGCGGCGGCGGTCTCGGAGCGTCTGACGTCACAGCACAAAAATCCTTCTCAAGACGGCGATTTCCGGCGGCGTACGTCAAGCGTTGCACCAAGCTCTACTTCGTGCAACAAATGTTTCATGGCCGAGCCCGCCAAATCCTCGCCCCTGAGCGAACTGCGCATTGCATTGCCCTCGCTTCCGATGCGGTTGCAGGAGGTCGGGCGTTTCGTCGCGGCAAACGATTACGACGCCACCACGCGTTCGATGCGCGATCTCGCAGCGGTTGCCGGCGCCGATCCCGCCGCGTTCACGCGGCTTGCCAAAGCGATCGGCTATTCGGGCTGGGATGAATTGCGCGCGGCACTGACGGAGGCGCGACGGCCCTCGCAGATAGCGCCCTTCTCCGGCCGCGCCAGGAGCCGCCGCCATGGCCCGAATGCCGATGTCGCGCTCGTCACCGAAAAGCTCGAGGCCGAGGCCGCCGGCCTTCCGCGCATCCCGGCCCAGCCGATTGCGGAAGCGGCCCGCGCGCTCCACGATGCCAAGCGGATCTGGATCACCGGCTACCGAAGCTGCCGCAGCGTCGCGGAACTGCTGAACTACGAGCTCCGGCTGTTTCGTCCCGAACAGGTGCAACTCGTCGGTGCGTCCGGCCCCGACGATCTCGACCTCGGCGCGTTCCGGCCCGGCGAAGCCGTCATCGTCATCGGCTTCATGCCCTACACACACGCGAGCGTCCGGGCGGCGCAGGCCGCCTATCGTGCTGGCGCCACCCTGATCGCGGTCGCCGATAGCCCTTCGGCGCCGATGGCCGAAGGCGCCGACCACGTGCTGCTGTTCGAGGCGGCCTCCTCTCCCGGCTTTTTCCCCAGCCTCACCGGCGCCATTGCGATCGCCCAATCGCTCGCCGCCGTGACGTTTTCGCTCGGCGGCACGCCCGCGAAGAAGCGCCTGGAGAATACCGAGGCGCGGCTCGCCGCGGCCTCAACTTACGTTTCAGAGAAAGGTTGACCCATGGCCGCTCGCATCAGCCGCGTGCTGCATCGCTCGCTGCGTGAAACGCCGCCCAAGGCGATCGGCGGCGAAGGCGTCTACCTCTTCGCTGAGGACGGGCAGCGCATCATTGACGCCTCCGGCGGAGCTGCGGTCTCCTGTCTCGGCCACCAGCATCCACGCGTCATCGCGGCGCTGACGAAGCAAGCCTCGACGCTGGCCTACGCCCACACATCCTTCTTCTCGTCCGAGCCGGCCGAGGCGCTGGCCGAGAGGCTGGTCGGCCATGAACCCGGCGGCCTCGCCTACGCCTATTTCGTCAGCGGCGGATCGGAAGCAATCGAAGCCAGCATCAAGCTCGCCCGGCAATATTTCATCGAACGCGGCGAGCCGGAGCGGCAGCACTTCATCGCGCGGCGGCAGAGCTATCACGGCAATACGCTCGGCGCGCTCGCGGCGGGCGGCAATGCCTGGCGGCGTGCGCCCTATGCGCCGCTGCTCTCCGACGCCTTCAGCCATGTGACCCCGGCCTTCGCTTATCACGAGAAGCACGATGGCGAATCCGATACGCAATTCGTCGTCCGGCTTGCGGCCGAGCTCGAAACCGAGTTTCAGCGCCTCGGTCCCAATACGGTCGCCGCGTTCCTCGCAGAGCCCGTCGTCGGCGCCACCGCTGGTGCTGTGACGGCGCCGAACGGCTACTTCAAGGCGGTGCGCGAGATCTGCGACCGACACGGCGCCCTGCTCATCCTCGACGAGGTCATGTGCGGCATGGGCCGGACCGGCACCACGCATGCATGGGAGCAGGAAGGCATCGCGCCCGACATCCAGGCGATCGCCAAGGGTCTCGGCGGCGGCTACCAGCCGATCGGCGCGATGCTCGCGAGCGGCAGGATTATCGACACAATCCGCTCAGGTTCGGGCGCCTTCCTGCACGGCCACACTTATCTCGCGCATCCCCTCGCTTGCGCTGCTGCACTCGCAGTGCAGGACGTGATCCGCGAGGACGGCCTGCTCGACCGGGTCAAGGAGCGCGGCAAGCAGCTCGAGCAGCGGCTCACCGAGCGATTCGGCAATCACCGCCATGTCGGCGACATCAGAGGCCGCGGCCTGTTCTGGGCGATCGAGCTCGTCGCCGATCGCGCCAGCCGGACCTCGTTCGATCCCGCGCTGAAGCTGAACCAGAAGATCAAGGCGGAGGCCTTCGCCAACGGTCTCGGCTGCTATCCCGGCGGCGGCACCGTGGACGGCATCCGTGGCGACCACGTACTGCTGGCGCCGCCCTATATCGCTTCGCCGGAGGAGATCGAGCTGATCGTCGACAAGCTCGGCACGGCCGTCGACAACGTATTGCGTCGTGTCAATCACTGAGGGGAGAATAGCATGATGAGGAAAGTGGTTATCGTAGCCGGCGTGCTCGCGGCATCGACGGTGGTCGCGTCGGCGGCAACGCTCGACACGGTGAAGAGCCGCGGCACGCTGATATGCGGCGTCAGCGCCGGTTTTGCCGGCTTCTCTGCGCCGGACTCGCAAGGCAACTACAAGGGTCTCGACGTCGATTATTGCCGCGCGCTCGCCGCCGGTGTGCTCGGCGATGCCAACAAGGTGCGTTACGTCTCGCTGACCGCGCAGAACCGCTTCACCGCGCTGCAGTCCGGCGAGATCGACGTGCTCTACCGCAACTCGACGCAGACCTATCTGCGCGGTGTCACGCTGGGCCTGCGGCAGGGACCGGTCAACTTCTACGACGGTCAGGGCTTTGTGGTAAAGAAAGACCTCGGCGTGAAGGAGATTAAGGATCTCAAGGGCGCTACCGTCTGCGTCGCGCAGGGGACCACGCATGAGGTCACGCTCGGAGATTACGGCCGCGCCAATGGCATCGACTGGAAGCCGCTGGTGTTCGACCGCATCGACACCATGTACCAGACCTTCTTCGGCGGGCGTTGCGATGCCATGACCCAGGACGCTTCCGCGCTCGCAGGCGCCGTGACGACCGCGGCGCCGAACGCGGCCGACTACGTCGTGCTGCCGCAGACCATCAGCAAGGAGCCGCTCGGCCCGTTCACCCGCAATGGCGATGAAGTCTGGAGCGACATCATCACCTGGCTGCACTACGGCTTGATCGAGGCCGAAGAGCTTGGCGTCACACAAGGCAATGTCGACGAGATGGCGAAGTCGCAGACGCCCGCGATCCAGCGCCTGCTCGGTGCCTCCGGCGATCTCGGCTCGCGGCTCGGGCTCGACAACAAATGGCTGGTCACGGCGATCAAGGCCACCGGCAATTACGGCGAGATCTACGAGCGCAATGTCGGCAAGGCGAGCCCGCTCAAGCTCGAGCGCGGCCTCAACGGCCTCTGGAGCAAGGGCGGCTTGATGTACGCGGTGCCGTTCAAGTAGACGATGCTTCACCTCTCCCCGCTTGCGGGGAGAGGTCGGATTGCGCAGCAATCCGGGTGAGGGGGAGCTTCCGCAAGTTCAACTCTCACCACCCCCGTGGAGACTCCCCCTCACCCCAACCCTCTCCCCGCAAGCGGGGCGAGGGAGAGGAGACACCATGCGTATCGCCCTGATCCACGCCCTCAAGCATTCCGTCGCCCCGATCGAAGCTGCGTTCGCGAAGGCGTGGCCGGAAGTGCGGCTGATGAACCTGCTCGATGATAGCCTGTCGGCGGATCTGGCGCGTGACGGCAAGCTCGATGATGCCATGACCGAGCGCTTTCTTGCGCTCGGCCGCTACGCCGCGACGACGGGCGCGGATGCGATCCTGTTCACCTGTTCGGCCTTCGGTCCCTGCATCGAGGCGGTCGCGCGCACGCATGCGCCGATGCCGGTGCTGAAGCCGAACGAAGCCATGATCGAACGGGCAGTGACGATGGGCCGGCGCATCGGCCTGCTCTCGACCTTCGCGCCGACGCTGGCCTCGATGCCGCCGGAGTTTCCTTCCTCCGTCCAGGTCGTGCCGAAACTAGCCGAAGGCGCGCTTGCCGCGCTGGACCGCGGCGACCGCGCTACGCATGACCGGCTGATCGTGGAAGCCTCACGCGATTTGCGCGATTGCGACGTCATCGCGCTCGCGCAGTTCAGCATCGCGGCAACGGCGCCCGTCGTGGCAGAAGCTACCGGCCGCCCCGTCGTGACCACGCCTGACAGCGCCGTCGAGAAGCTGAGGAAGTTGTTGGCGGCAAAGGCTTAAGCGCCAGGCTTTTTCGACCGCCGTGCGCCCTTGATCGCCGCCGCAAGCGCCGCCTTGGTTTCGCTGACAAAGTCCTCGACCAGGTCTTCGCGCGTGGCATGGGCCGCCTCGCCGGTGAACAGTCCCTGCTCAGCCAGCATCACCACGCCGTGCACTGCCGCCCAGATCTTGAGCGCCTGCCGCTCGCGCAAGTAATCAACTGCCGGAGCTTCCAGCGCCTCGATCACGAGCGCAAAGGTCTCGCGGGTTGCTTCGTGCAGCTCGCTGCCTTTCGCCGCACACGACACCGTGCGCGAGGCGAACATCAAGCGATAGACACCGTTGCGACGTAAGCCGAAATCCAGCGTCGCCTGCGCCAGCAGCGACAGCTTCGACCGCTTCGACGGCTTTGCCATCGCCGCCCGCAGAAGCGCGCTGAGCTGCCGGAACGCCTCCGCCGTCACCGCCGCAAGCAGCGCCTCGCGATCGGCAAAATGCCGGTAGGGCGCCGGCTGCGAGACGCCCAGCTGCTTTGCCAACGCCTTGATGCTGATCGCCTCCGTCCCGCCCTGCTCGGCTTCGCGCAGCGCGGCCTTGATCAAGGCGTCGCGGAGATCGCCATGGTGGTAGGTATTCTCGGGCTTGCGGGCAAATTGTGAACGCATGTTGCGCAGAGCCTATAAGTTTGCGCTTGACAGGGGAAGCTTGCCGCGAATGTAATATCATATAACTTGAACAAGAACTCAGATGGGAGCGCGCGCCGCCTTCGGGCCGGAGCGCATACGACCGAGGAAGCCGCCATGACAGAGCGACTGAGGGTTCGCGTCGATCCGGACAAATGCCAGGGGCACGCGCGCTGCAAGGCGCTGGCGCCGGAGCTGTTCGAGCTGGACGAATACGGCAACGCCCACGAAGCCGGCGACGGCACCGTCCCATCCGGCCTCGAAGACAAGGCCTGGCTCGCCAAATCCAATTGTCCGGAAATCGCGATCGACGTGATCGAGGAGTAGCGCAGCCGCTGCCCGCGAGCCTTCCGCGCACACGAGCCCCAAGGGATTTCAAGGGATTTCGAGATGTCCGACGTCAGCCAGCCCGCCGCCCATCCGCCCGTGACCGACTGGGTCCATGATTTCGACCACACCGATCCGCAATGGACGGAAGATCCCTTCCCGATCTGGGACGAGCTGCGCGCCGCAAGCCCGGTCGTGCATACCGACCGCTTCCTCGGTTGCTACCTGCCGACAACCTATGAAGCGGTGCGCCAGATCGCCAACGACAGCGAGCATTTCTCCTCGCGCCGCATCATCGTCCGCGACGTTCGGCCGGAGATCACCAGCAGAAACTCCGCCCCGCCGATCACGTCCGATCCGCCGGTGCACAAGCCAGCCAAGCAATTGCTGCTGCCGCCGTTCACGCCGGACGCGATGAAGAAGCTGGAACCGCGGGTGCGCGCGATCTGCAACGAGTTGATCGACGGCTTCATCGCTGAAGACCGACTGGACGCGGCAGAGCGCTACACCAAGCACATTCCGGTTCGCGCGATCGCACACATGCTCGGCATCCCCGAGACAGACAGCGATCTTTTCATCCGCTGGATCCACATGATCCTGGAACTTGGTATCAAGGACGAAAACACGCTGCTCCAGGCGGTGCAGGAGATGACCGTCTATTTCAGCGGCCATATCGAGGCGCGCAAGAACAAGCCGACCGACGACCTCATTTCCTACCTGATGAATGCCCGGGACAAGGACGGCAATCCGCTCGAGGATTCGCATGTGCTGGGCTCGCTGCGACTGCTCCTGATCGCCGGCATCGACACCACCTGGAGCGCGATCGGCTCCTCGCTCTGGCACCTCGCCCGGACGCCGGCCGACCGCCAGCGCCTGGTCGCCGAGCCCGGACTGATCCCGACCGCGGTGGAGGAGCTGCTGCGCGCCTATTCGCCGGTGACGATGGCGCGCGAAGTGGTCAAGGAGACCACGATTTCCGGCTGCCCGGTCAAGGCAGGCAACATGGTGCTGCTGTCCTTCCCGGCCGCCAACCGTGACCCGAAAATGTTTCCGGATGCTGACAAGGTCGTGATTGACCGTCGTGAGAACCGCCACGCCGCCTTCGGCCTCGGCATCCACCGCTGTGTCGGCTCGAACCTTGCGCGCATGGAGATGCAGGTTGCGCTGGAGGAATGGCTGAAGCGAATTCCGGACTTCGCCCTCGATCCGGCGGGCACGGTGACCTGGTCACAGGGAACCGTCAGAGGTCCCCGCCAGTTGCCATTTTTGCTTGGAAAGGCGATGTAGACCTCTCCAAACAGCGATGCGGAGAGGCCGGACGTGACTGAGCAAGCAATCAAACCGGCCTCTGAGCATTTTGATATCGCCAGCGCCCTGCGCGGATCAACGCGATCTTCATCGGCTCGATCGGCAACCTCGGCCTAGGCCTGCCCTATGCGATCAACGTCTCGGTGTTCGGAGACACGGCGCTGGCGATCGCGCTCTATTTCAAGAGCATCGGGCATGAGGAGTGGTTCTACTATTATCTCGCTGGTATCATCTGCCTGTCGCTGATCATCTATTCCACGATGCGCGACACCAAGCACGCCTCCGCGATGCACCGCCACGAGTAGCCGATGGTCGAAGACAACGAGCCGCCCGACAGCAAGCTGACGCGCACCAAGGAAAAATGGGCGCGCGAAGGCCGCTTCTTGACCGGCAAGATCACGCGGCCGGAAGACCAGCGCCTGCCGCCCGGCCAGCATCTGACAAAAGACTGGCCGGTGCTCGATCTCGGGGTCGTGCCGCCGGTTTCGCGCGAGCGCTGGCGGCTCGACGTCTACGGCGCGGTCGAGAACCCGGTTTTCTGGACCTTTGCCGAGTTCGCCGCCCAGAAGCAGGCGCAGTTCACCTCCGACATTCACTGCGTCACGACCTGGTCGCGCTACGACAATGAGTGGGAGGGGCTCGCTACGCGCGAGCTGCTCGCGGCCTGCCAGCCGCGCGAGGACGCGCGCTTCGTCGTGCTGCATTCCCATGACGGCTACACCACCAATCTCGCGCTGGAGGACTTTGCCGCCGAGGACGCATTGCTCGCCCATAGCTGGTCCGGCCAACCGCTCTCGGCCGAGCACGGCGGCCCGGTGCGGCTGGTGGTGCCGCATCTGTATTTCTGGAAGAGCGCCAAATGGGTTCAGTCGATCGAATTCCTGACCGAGGACGCGCCGGGCTTCTGGGAAGTCCGCGGCTATCATAATCGCGGCGATCCCTGGGCAGAGCAGCGCTATTCGGGCGATTAGGTTCAAGCAAGGACGGGGGAAGCCCATGCCGACAGAGCGCTTTCAATTCACCGGCGAAGGCGGTCATCAACTCTCGGCCGCGCTGGAGCTACCCGACGGCGAGCCCACGACCTTCGCGCTGTTCGCGCATTGCTTCACTTGCGGCAAGGACACGCTGGCCGCCAAGCGCATCTCGGTCGCGCTCGCCGCCAAAGGCATCGCCGTGCTGCGCTTCGACTTCACGGGGCTCGGCTCCAGTGAAGGAGATTTCGCCAATTCGACGTTTTCCTCCAACGTCGCCGATCTCGTACGCGCTGCCGATCATCTGCGTAGCGTCCGCAAGGCGCCGTCGATCCTGATCGGTCACAGCCTCGGCGGCGCCGCGATCCTTGCGGCAGCCGGACAAATCCCGGAAGCCAAGGCGGTTGTGACCATTGCGGCACCATCCGATCCCGCCCACGTCACCGGCCTGTTCAAAGAGCATCTCGACGACATTCGCACCCAAGGTGAGGTCGAAGTCTCGCTTGCGGGACGCCCGTTCCGGATCAAGCGCGAATTCCTCGACGACATCGCCGAGCACGAGCTGATGAAGGACGTCACGGGCCTGCACAAGGCGCTGTTGGTCATGCATTCTCCAGTCGACGATACTGTCGGCATCGACAATGCGACGAAGCTCTTCGTCTCCGCCCGGCATCCCAAGAGCTTCGTTTCGCTCGATCATGCCGATCATCTCCTGACCCAGCCGGCCGACGCGCTCTACGCAGCCGACGTGATCGCGGCCTGGGCGAGCCGGTACATCGACACGGCAAAACCTGCGAAGGCGTTGGATCTCCCCGAGGCGCCGCGCCGGGTCGTGGTGCAGGAGACCCGCAAGAGCAAGTTCAACCAAGTCATCTCCGTCGGTCCGCATCGCCTCATCGCAGACGAGCCGGTCGCCGCCGGCGGCGAGGATGCCGGCCCTGGTCCCTACGATCTCCTGCTCGCTGGCCTCGGGGCCTGTACCTCGATGACCATGCGCCTCTATGCCGACCGCAAGTCGCTGCCGCTCGATCGTGTCACCGTCTCACTGAAGCATTCCAAGATCTATGCAAAAGACTGCGCGGAATGCGAGACGCGCGACGGCATGCTCGACCAGATCGAGCGCGACATCGCGATGGACGGCGCGCTCGATGCCGAGCAGCGCAAGAAACTGATGGAGATCGCCGACAAATGCCCGGTGCACCGGACGCTGACCTCGGAAATCCGGATCGTGACCAGGGCCGTGGATTAGCGCGCTTGCGCTAGAAGCAGGACGCCATCGTCCGCAACGCCGCGGTGATCTCGCTCTCGCGCCAGGCCGCGAAGCCGAGCAGCAGGCCGCGATCGCGCGGCCTGCCCAGTGCCAAGCCGGACAGGGCGCGCGTTTCGACGCCCGCTTCGACCAGCCCGCTTGACCGCCGCCCGATCGGCGCGGCCACGCTTGAGGCGAGCGACGAGCTGAATGCCACCGGGGGGCACTTCGGCAGAGAGCACGTCGCCCAAATGACGCTCTAGTCCCTCCACGAGGTGATCGCGGCGGGCATGATAGATCCGGCGCACCCGGCGCAGATGCGCCAGGAAATGCCCATCGGCAATGAACTCGGCCAGCGCGTCCTGGACGTGGCTCGGGGCGATCAGCCCGATGTGCCGTTGTGCGATCTCCAAGGTGTTGACCAGGGCCGGCGGAACGACGAGATAGCCGAGGCGGATGTCCGAGGTCATGGCTTTGGAAAACGTGCCGACATAGAACACGCGGCCATGGGCATCGAGTCCCTGCAAGGCCGGCACCGGCCGGCTGTCATAGTGGAATTCGCCGTCGTAATCGTCCTCTACGATCCAGGTCTTGCCGGGCCTGCTCAGGCCAAGAAACTCCGTGCGGCGCGAGAGCGACATCAGGCGACCGGTCGGGTGCTGGTGCGACGGCGTCATGAAGATCAATGTCGGGGTCGCCATCCCCGGAATCCGCTGCATGCCCTGCTCGTCCAACCTGATCCCGGTCACGCGCGCACCGGACGCGCGGAAGGCGGCTGCGGCGCCGGGGTAGCCGGGATCCTCGACCCAGACGTCGTCGCCGGGGGTGATGACGGCGGCCGCAATCAAGGTCAGCGCAGCCTGCGCGCTCGGCAGAATCAGGATCTGATCCGCCGTCGCGCGCACGCCCCTGCTGGTCGCGAGATAATGCGCCAGTGCCTCGCGCAGGCGCGTCCGGTTGACCGGTCCGAGCTCACGCCTGGCCGCGTGCACAGCGCTGCGGCGCAGGCAGCGCGCCCAGACCTTGTTCGGAAACTCCCGGAAATCGCCGTGCCCGGGACGCAAGGGTCTCAGTCGCGCCTGATAAGACATCGGCCAGTCGGTCTGCGTGAGGCTCGAAGCCCAAGGCGAAAGCCGCGGCTTGCCAAGGCGCATGCGAGATGCGACGGCGCCCGCCTCTGCAATGCGCTCGCCGCCCTCGACCGTGATCATCGGACGGCGGCCGTGCGAGGCCTCGAGATATCCCTCGGCGGCGAGCTGCTCGAACGCATAGGTGACGGTGTTGCGCGAGACGCCAAGATCGCTCGCAAGCCGGCGGCTCGACGGCAGCGTGCGGCCTTTGACGAGACGGCCGGTCGCGATCAAGCTTCGGAGCTGACTCGTCAGTTGAGCCACCAGCCCCTCGTCGTCGGCCCGGTTCAGGTCGATCAGGGCGGAGATCATGCTTTCCGAAACTGGCACCTTGATCCTTTCTGATCTGGCACTTTTTTAGGTGCCAGGCGGAATGCTATCCGCCGGATAGAACTGCTTCAAGGATTTTGCGATGAACTCCCTCTCGCCCCGCGCCGCCGTCGGCCTATTCCTCATCGTCGTGCTGGCCTGGGGCGTAAACTGGTCGGTGACGAAGCAGCTCGTGCAATTCCTTCCGCCGCTCTGGACCTCGGCGATCCGCAGCTGGATCGCTTTGGCAGCATTGTTCGTGATCCTGGGGCTCAGCAACAATCTGGTGATCCCCAAGCGGCGCGACATTCCGGTGGTCCTGAGTGTCGCGCTGCTGCACATGACGATATTCTCTGTCCTGGTGGCGGCCGGTGTGCGCTTCCTGCCCGCGAGCAAGGCTATTGTGCTCGGCTACACCACCCCGCTCTGGGTCGCGATCGCAGCGCCCCTGCTGGGGCAGGATACGCTGACTGCGCCAAAACTGGCCGGCGCCCTGCTCGGGCTGATTGGTCTTGCCGTGATCCTGAATCCCACCTCGATCGACTGGACGAATGCCAACGTCGTGCTTGGCGCCGGCATGGTGATCCTGGCCGCGATCTCATGGGCTGCGAACATCATCTATATTCGGGCCCATCGCTGGATCGCATCGCCACTTCAGCTCCTAATCTGGCAGGTGCTCGTTGCCACGATCGTGCTGTCAGCGGCTGCGATGATCGTGGAGGGACTGCCGCACGCGGAATGGTCATGGAAACTCGTCCTGCTGTTCCTGTACTCCGGTCTGATCGGGACAGCGCTGGCTTATTGGGCCATGTCGATGGTCAACAAGAGCATCTCGGCTCTGACGACGGCGCTCGGCACCACCGGAACGCCGCTCGTCGGGATGGCCTGCGCTGCGATCCTGCTGGGCGAGCCTATTGATACTAGTCTTGCCGTTGCGGCCGGACTGATCATCGCCGGCATCGGCTTTGCGACCCTGGGCGACCGGTTGCTGCGCAGTCAGGCCACTGCGAGCGGCTGAACGCGCAGCATCCCGCGCAAGCCCGCCGTCGTGCCGAGCAGGATGCCGGCGACGGCGACGAAGGAGCCCAGCGCGAGCGTCGACACGCCTGTAAGCCCTTGCCCGATCGAACAACCGAACGCCATCACGCCGCCGATGCCCATCAGCGCGGCGCCACCCGCCGATCGCAGCATGTGGCGTGGCGAGGAATAGCCTTCAAGATGGAAACGGCCCGTCGCAAGCGCGGTGGCCAGACTGCCAGCGAAGACGCCGGCAACCGTCGCAACGCCGAAATTCGGCGTCAGACCGGTCGAGAGCATGGCATATTGCAGGCCGTCCGCGATCGGCGCGACGAAGGTGAGCGAGGTCACCGGCACCGGGTTGAAGTCATCCGCGCCGAGATAGCCAGTGACGAACCAGCCGCCGGCGACGAGGAGACCGACGATGACACCGGCCGCGATCTGGCCGGGGGAACGCCGGAACGCTGGGTGCGCGAAAGCAAACAGGATCAGCGCAACGACGATGACAGCAGCAGCCATCGCGCGCGAAAGCGCTTCAGCCGGACCGAACATGGCCAACAATGACGGCAGCGAATTCACGCTGACCGTGGTTTGCGATGCCTGGACCAGCGCGATGCGCGCCGGCGCGATCAGGCCCTTGAGCGTCATCTGCGCGGCGATGGCGAGCACGACCACCACGACGAAGGAGCGGAGGTTGCCGCGACCGAGCAGCACCAGCGCGCGCGAGCCGCAGCCGTTCGACAGCACCATGCCGTAGCCGAACAGAAGTCCGCCGAGAAACAGCACCGGCGCCGAAAAGGACTGTTGCAGGTAGATCGACTTGCCGAGATCGACCATGCCGTTCCCGGCGAGAAATTGGCTCGCTGCGGTCGCAACCGCGATCGCCAATGCATAGGTTCGTACCAACCGCCCATCCCCCTTCGCCAGCCAGCCGCGCATGCTGCTCATCAGGCAGAAGCCGCTGAGCAGGCCGACAGCGCCGTAAACCAGGCCAATGACGAGGCCCGCGAGGATGACGAGTTGGGTGGACGATTCCATCATCAAGGCTTCAGGATCACGCGATCACGCGACGAGCCTGCAACGGCGACATAGGCCTCCTTCGCGCGTTCGAGCGGATAGACCGCGTTCGCCTTGATCGGGAACGGCTTCAGGTGCCCGCTCGCGAAGCCCGGGCCGAGGTCACGCAGCACTGCGCCTGTCGCGATCGACGAGAGGCCGAGCGTGTCGATGCCGACATAGGTGTGTTGCCCGCGATAGAATTCCAGGATGTTGAACTGCACGATGCGATCGATCGCGGCGATCAGGATCTGGCGGCCGCGAAGCGCGAGCGACTTGTGCGCCGCCTGGAAATAGGGATCGCCGACCGTGTTGAAAACGATGTCGGCACCTTTACTCCCGGTCAACTCGCGCACGCGTGTGGCGACGTCGGTCGCGGAAGCGTCGATCACCTCGATGGATGCGTTGGCATGGCCCTCATAAGCTTCCGCCTTGCGCACCACGCCGATGACGCGCGCGCCCTGCCAGGTCGCGATCTGTACCGCCGCTTGGCCGACCTTGCCATTGACGCCGAACACCAGCACCGTTTCCCCGGGCTTTGGAATGCCGGCGCGGCGAAAACCCTCCATCGCGGTGACAAAGGGCACCCCGATGCCGGCGGCCTCCTCCCAGGACACGGTCTTGGGCTTATCGACCACCGCGTCGGATTCAACGACGAGATGGCTGGCGTGAGTGCCGTCGCGACGGATGCCGAGATCGCCGGAGGAGCCGAACACCTCGCGGCCGATCGTACCGGCGGGCCCGTCGATCACCACACCGGCGTAATCGCGGCCCGGCGTGCGCGGGAAGATGGCATACGGCATCAGACCGGTCGCGGCCTTGACGTCGGACGGATTGACTGCAGCGGCCTTGACCTCGATCAGCAGATCATTCGGACCGCGAGCAAGCGTCTGGCGCTCGACCGCCGGCGCGACCACAGCCGCGTTCTCGGCCTTGGCATTGAGGCGCACGCAGCGCGCGTCGACGGCATTGGGATCGGCTGTTGACATGGAAAAACCCGCGATTTCTCGCGGGCCTTGTCGCCTTTGAGGACGGTCGAGTCAATCCGTCAACTCAATCCTTGGGCCGCTTGTCGTAGAGGCGCTTGGCCTTGCCAAGCGAGCGTTCCAGCGTCGCCGGCGCAACCACGCTCACCCTGGAGCTGATCCCGATGGTGTTCTTGATGTGCGTTGAGATCCGATCGGCATGGTCGAGGAGGCCCCGGCCATCCCAGCTCTCGGGCCGCGCCTCGGCAATGATGGTCAGTTCGTCCATGCGGCCTTCGCGGGTCAGTTCCAGAATGAAATGCCCGCCGCACCAGTCGGTCGCGAGCAGAACCTCCTCGATCTGGGTCGGGAACAGATTGACGCCGCGCAGGATGATCATGTCGTCGGAACGGCCCGTGACCTTCTCCATCCGCCGCATGCCCGGCCGCGCCGTGCCCGGCAACAGCCGCGTCAGGTCGCGGGTGCGATAGCGGATCACCGGAAAGGCTTCCTTGGTGAGCGAGGTAAACACCAGTTCGCCCTTCTTCCCGTCGGGCAGCACCGCACCGGTGTCGGGGTCGATGACTTCGGGATAAAAATGATCCTCCCAGATATGCAGGCCGTCCTTGGTCTCGATGCATTCCTGGGCGACACCGGGGCCGATCACCTCGGACAAACCATAGATGTCGGTCGCGTCCATGTCGAAGGCGTCTTCGATCTCGCCGCGCATCGCATTGGTCCACGGCTCCGCGCCGAAGATGCCGACCTTGAGCGAGCATTGACGCGGATCGAGCTTCTGACGCTTGAACTCGTCGAGGATCGCCAGCATGTAGCTCGGCGTCACCGTGATGATGTCGGGCCGGAAATCGTTGATGAGCTGCACCTGCCGCTCGGTCATGCCCCCGGAGATCGGCACCACGGTGCAGCCGAGTTTTTCGGCGCCATAGTGCACCCCTAACCCGCCGGTGAAGAGACCGTAGCCATAGGCATTGTGGATGATCATGCCGGTGCGGCCGCCGGCGGCGCGGATCGAGCGCGCCATCACGTCCGACCATGTGTCGATGTCGCGTTGCGTATAGCCCACCACGATCGGCTTGCCCGTCGTGCCGGAGGACGCATGCACGCGCACCAGCTTTTCACGGGGCACGGCAAACATGTTGAAGGGATAATTGTCGCGCAGGTCCGTCTTCACCGTGAACGGGAATTTCGCAAGATCCGAGAGCTCTCGAAAGTCTGACGGATGCACGCCGGCCGCGTCGAATACCTTGCGATAATGCGCCACGTTGTCGTAGGCGTGCTTCAGCGACCAGGCCAGTCGCTCCGTCTGGAGTGCCATGATCTCGTCGCGCGATGCGCGCTCATGCGCATCCATTTCGGCGCGATAGGTGCTACCACCTTCCTTGAGCCTCGACAGAGCCATCCTCGTTTCCCGTATCATTGTTTTTCTTTATTGATCCTGCGCCGGCAGCCAATTGCCGGGAATGACCCGCGAATGCCCGCGGAATTCGGCGATGACTGTATCGCCGGCGGTGACGCGCACGTCATAGATGCCGGAGCGACCGCCGCGCGTGACCTCGCGGGCCTTTGCGACGAGGCGATCGCCGAGCTTGCCCGGCTTGATGAAGGTGATCTGTCCCTGCGCCGCCACGACGCGGTCGTTGTGCGAGTTGCACGCGAAAGCGAACGCGGAATCGGCGAGCGTGAAGATGAAGCCGCCATGGGCGATGCGCTGGCCGTTGACCATGTCCGGCCGTACAGTCATAGCGAGCGTCGCATAGCCCGGGCCGATCTCGACGATGTCCATGCCGAGCCCTTTGGAGGCATCGTCCTCCGCCCACATCGCATCGGCGCAGGCGCGGGCAACATCCTCGGGCGACAAGGCGGCTTTGACGTTCACGCGCTTCTCCCGTCCAATTGTTTGGACACGATGTTCTGCTGCCTGGCTAAAACTGTCAAACGTGGTCGTAATCGACTACAACCCGCTTCGACGATGGCTTGGCCTGACAAGTCAGGACAAAGCCGGCCTTCAGCTCCCAGGGTTCCAGCGAGTAGTTGATGTCCATCGGCGCCTCGCCCTCAACCAGTTTTGCACGGCAGGTCGAGCACATGCCGCCCTTGCAGGCGAAGGGCAGATCGACACCGGCGCGTAGCGCGGCATCGAGGATCGCCTCGTCCTCGGCCACCGGCACGTCGCGGCGCTTGCCGTCGATGATCAGCGACGCGATCGCTTTCGGCGGCGCGTCCGGCGCAACGATCTTCTTCGGTCGCGGCTTGCCGCCGAATTCGGAGACGAAGCGCTCGACATGGATACGCTCGTCCGCGATGCCGAGCCCTCGGCAGGTCGCCTCGATGTCTTCGCTCATGCCGGACGGACCGCAGATGAAGACGTGATCGACGCTTTCCGCCGGTACCAGCGAGCGCAGCAGCACCCTCACCTTGTCGCCGTCGAGCCGGCCGTGCAAGATCGGAATGTCCTGTTCCTCGCCGGAGATGACGTGGAAGATCGAGAGGCGGTCGATGAAGCGATCCTTGAGCTCTTCGAGCGCCTCGAGGAACATGATGTTGTCAGTGGTGCGATTGCCGTAGAACAGGAAGAACTGGCTGTCCGGTTGGCGCGCAAGCGTGCCCTTGACGATCGACAGGATCGGCGTGATGCCGGAGCCAGCGGCAAAGCCGACATGGATGCGGCCGGCGCCGGCCGGCGGGATCACGCCGAAACGTCCCGTGGGCGTCATCACATCCAGCGCGTCGCCACACTTCAAATCGTCCGCTGCCCAGCTCGAAAACGCGCCACCATCGATCTTCTTTACGGCGATGCGTATCTCGCCGTCATCGGGCCCGGAGCAGATCGAATAGGAGCGGCGCACTTCCTCGCCATCCAGCGTGGTGCGGAGTGTGAGGTATTGGCCGGGCGTGAAGGCGTAGTCGGTCGCAAGCTCCGCCGGGATCGCGAATGTCAGCGATACGGCGTCCGACGCCTCGCGGCGGAGGTCGTTGACGGCCAGGCGATGAAAGCGTGGTGCGGCTGCTGACATGGTCAATGACACTTGAAATAATCGAAGGGTTCGCGGCAGGCCCTGCAGCGCCAGAGCGCCTTGCAGGAGGTGGAGCCGAATTCGGACAGCAGCTCGGTATTCGCCGAGCCGCATTGCGGGCACGTAACAGCTTGCTCACCGAACAGCGCGCGGCGTGAATTCGAATCCTGCGGCGGCGCGATGCCGTAGGCGTGAAGCTTCCGGCGGCCCTCTTCGCTCATCCAGTCCGTGGTCCAGGCCGGCGACAGCACGGTGCGGACCTTTGGACTGCGGAAACCTGCGCGCTCCAGCGCGACCTCGATTTCCAGCGCGATCATGTTCATGGCCGGGCAGCCCGAATAGGTCGGAGTGATCGCGACCTCGACGTGATCGCCGTCGACGACGATGTCACGGAGCACGCCGAGATCGGCGATGGTCAAAACCGGAATTTCGGGATCGACCACGCTCGCCGCGGCATCCCAGGCTCGTTGGCGCAGTTCGCTATGGGGCTCCAGCACCGTCACCATGTCTGCCCCGGAAAGGTACGCTGTGTCGATTGCAGCTCTGAGAGAAGATGGCCGAGATGCTCGCTGTGCCGGCCCACGCGGCCGCCCTGCTGCATCCAGTCGTTCTGCGGCAGCTTGAGCGTTGCTTCGGCGATCACATCCGAGAGTATCGTCAGCCAGCGACCCCGCAAGATCCCTGGATCTACGGCGATACCGGCATGGATCAAGGCGCGCTCGCCGTCGTCGACGGCAAACATCTCGCCGGTGAACGCCCAGAGATGATCGATCGCAGCCTGCGCGCGGGCATGGCTCTCGTCGGTGCCGTCGCCGAGCCGGATGATCCACTCCGAGGAATGCCGCAAATGATAGGCACTCTCCTTCTCCGACTTCGCGGCAATCGCAGCGAGCGTCGTATCGCGCGAGATCATCATGGCGCGCCAGTAGAGATCAGCGAAGGCGGAATAGAAGAACTGCCGCACCAGCGTCTGGGCAAAGTCGCCGTTCGGCTGCTCGAGGAGCAGCAAATTGCGATACTGCCTGACGTCGCGCAGGTAGGCGAGCTTGTCCTCGTCGTTGTCCTTGCCTTCGGCCTTGGCTGCGTAGGTGTAGAGCTCGCGGGCCTGGCCGATGAGGTCGAGTGCGATATTGGAGAGCGCCATGTCCTCTTCGAGCATCGGCGCGTGCCCGCACCATTCCGACAGCCTGTGGCCGAGGATCAGCGCATCGTCGGCGCGGCGCAATGCGTAGAGCACCAGCGGCGTCTCTGAGACCTGGATGTTCGCGACGGGCATCACATGTGCCCCACTTCCTCAGGCACTTCATAAAACGTCGGGTGCCGGTAGATCTTCGATTCCGCCGGCTCGAACATCATGCCCTTCTCCGCGGGATCGCTTGCGGTGATCGCCGTCGACGGCACGACCCAGATCGAAAGGCCCTCGCCGCGACGGGTGTAGATATCGCGTGCGGCCTGCAAGGCCATGGTGGCGTCGCTCGCATGCAGCGATCCCACATGCTTGTGCGCGAGCCCGTTGCGGCTGCGAATGAAGACTTCCCACAGCGGCGTGTTCGGCGTGGCCATCATGATCTCCTACTCGGCCGCTTGTGCAGTTCGACGCTGCGCGCGCTTTGCGGCATAGCTAGCTGCCGCCTCGCGCACCCAGGCGCCTTCGTCATGCGCCTTGCGGCGCGCAGTCATCCGGTCACGGTTGCACGGTCCGTTGCCGGCGAGCACCTGCTTGAATTCGGTCCAGTCGATCTCGCTGTAGCGCCAGTGCCCGTCCGCGTCCTGAATCATGCCGGGATCGGGAATGGCGAGGCCGAGATATTGCGCCTGCGGCACGGTCGCGTCGACGAACTTCTGGCGCAGCTCGTCATTGGAGAAGCGCTTGATCTTCCATTTCGTCGAGGTGTCGCTGTGCTGGCTGGTGGCATCGGGCGGGCCGAACATCATCAACACCGGCCACCACCACCTGTTCAAGGCATCCTGCGCCATCGCCTTCTGCTCGTCGGAGCCACGGCACAGCGTCAGCATGATCTCATAGCCCTGGCGCTGGTGGAACGACTCCTCCTTGCAGACGCGGATCATCGCGCGTGCATAGGGACCGTAGGAGCAGCGGCACAGCGGGATCTGGTTCATGATCGCGGCGCCGTCGACCAGCCAGCCGATGGTGCCGATATCGGCCCAGGTCAACGTCGGGTAGTTGAATATCGAGGAATATTTCGCCTTGCCCGCGAGCATGGCATCGACCAGCTCTTCGCGCGACGTGCCGAGCGTCTCGGCCGCGGCATAGAGATAAAGCCCATGGCCGCACTCGTCCTGCACCTTGGCGAGCAGCGCCGCCTTGCGGCGCAGGGACGGCGCACGCGTGATCCAGTTGCCTTCGGGCAGCATGCCGACGATTTCGGAATGTGCGTGCTGGGAGATCTGGCGGGTCAGCGTCTTGCGATAGGCCGCCGGCATCCAGTCGTTCGGTTCGATGCGCTCCTCGGCATCGATGCGGGCCTGAAACTGCGCAGCCTTGGCCGTGTCCTCAAGACCGCGATCATCTGTCTCGGCCGTGTTCAGCGCCTGGGTATACATGCGCTCCTCCCGTTTTATTGGGAGGCAATATATAACAAGAATTATCTCATGCAAGATATTTCTGTAACATAACGATCAAGCCTCGAATCTCCGTTCCAAGAGTTTTCGCGCCGGCGGCAACGGCCCCTTCTCATTGGTTCCGTGTCCATCAAGCCATTGTTCCGATGGAGCAAGCAGCGCGCGATAGATGTCGCCGCACAGCGCGCGGGCGGCCCTGCCCGGCCAGTCGGCCGGAAGCAGACTTTCGGGCAGCAGCGGATCGCGCAGCACGACGCGGCGGTAATGGTGGATCAGGAGGATGCGCGCGGTGAAGGCGTCGGTCTCGGACAAGTCCGTGCCGCGCGCGATCGCGGCGCGCAGCGGCTCGAACGTCTTCATGAACTTGAGATAGGCGTCCGCGGTGCGGTCCAGCGGCCAGCTCGCGCTGAGCAGCCGGCGGCCGCTGTCATCCTCGGCCGAGACTTCCAGACGGATGGCGCCCGCGGCCTCGCCCGGCACTGGCACGCCTGACGGCGCGACCCACACGCCCGGCAGCGGACTGCCGAAGCCGGCATTGCGGAGCGCCTCGCGCGAGGCATCGCGATCCTCGCCATTGCCGATCAGAAGCAGCTCGAACCGCCCGGTCCAGTCGGACGGCGGCGGATCGTAGATATGGCGTGTCGCGGCCTCGAAGATCCGGCGACCCTTGTCGGCCAAGCGGTAGAAGCTATTGCGGCCGACCTTTTCCCGCGTCAGCCAGCCATCGGCGGCAAGCCGCGACATCGCGGTACGCACCACGCCGCTGTCGATGTCCAGGCTCTCGAAGAATTCCAGCAGCGTGCCGAGCCATACCGAACCGCCACGCGGCACGATGGCATCGCCGAACACGGTGATGACGATAGAGCCGGTGCGCGACGGCTCGCGCTTGAGCTGATCGATGATGCGGGACAACGGATGCGCCATGCGCGAGGCATAGCGCGTTTGGTGCGGGCGCGACAATGGACGGGTGCGACGGTCTCGCGAATGCCTTCTTTCCTTCCCCCGCATCCGCCTTCGCTAAAGCTTCGGCGGACATGAGCGGGGAGAGGCAAAGAACTACCGATGCGGATCGGGATAGACCACGCTGCGCCAGCCGCTGCGGTCGAAGGGCCGCCAGCTGCCTTCCTTCTGCGCAAGGCGATCAGCCACCGCGAAGACAGCGGCCGGGTGATGGCCCATGCCGCAATGGCTGCTCTCGATCTCGATGCTCTCGGTCTGCGCGCCCCTCTTCTCCATACAGCCCTGCCAGGCGCAGACACCGTCGGTGCGGCTGAAGATCGCCGTGGTCGGCACCGGCGGCGGAACGGCGAGATCGCCGCCGAACTGCGGATCGACCTCATCGGACTTCCGCCCGCTCGCCCATTCATAGACGCGCCAGGCATTGGTCGAATGGGGATCGCCGGCAAAGGGGCTGCCGAGCGTGATCACCTGGCGTACGCGGTCGGGCATCATCTTGGCGAGCTGGCGCGCATAGAGACCACCGAGGCTCCAGCCGACCAGGCTAATCTTGCGGCCATGCCTGTCGCTGAGCTCCTGAACCAGATCCACCATCGCGTGCTGCACGCCCTCGCGCAGGCCGTAATTGCGGCCCTGGCGCCAGCCGCTCACCGCATAGCCCTTACCGGACAGAAAGGTGCGCAGTGCACGCGTGGACCCATCGGAAGCCACGAGGCCCGGCAGAACCAGCACCGGATGCCCATCGCCGCGCGGCGCCAGGCTGAGCAGCGGCAGCGCGCCGAGGAATGCGCCGAACTCGTGGATCGCTCGCCCTTCCAGGAACATCAGGGTGCGGGACGGCGGGCTCAGCGTCTGGGCAGTAGCGGTCATCAATGGTCCCCTTGGGAGAATTGCTGAAAAGGCCACCGGTTGTTTGCCGGCAATGGGTATGGGATTCCAACACGCCGGCTTCTTGATCGTTCCGCAACGCAACATGAATCAGCTAGGCAGCGGGTTCCCGACATTCAAGCGGGAGACACACCGAGCCACAATAGGCCCGCGCGTTAATGCTGACGTCCGTGACGCAAAAGTCACAACCATCGAAGCAGGAATTCTACGGAGTAAAGCGCAAGGCCCGCCAGCCCGCCGATCAGCGAGCCGTTGAAGCGGATGTATTGCAGGTCGCGGCCAATGTTGATTTCGATCAGCGAAATCAGCTGCGCCATGTCCCACGACTTGACCTGGTCGGAGATGAAGGTTGAAACGCCGCTCTTCTGGTCCGCGACGAAACTGCGCAGCACCGCGACCAGGCCCTTGTTGATCTCGCCGCGCAGCTCGGAATCGCCGGCAAGCGCTTCGCCCGCCGCGACACACATTCCGGCGAGATGATGCTGCAGCACCTGCGTCTCGCCGCTTGCGCTACGCTCGATGAAGGACCGCGTGTTGGCCCACACGGTGCGGGCAAGATCGGCAAGCTCGGGACGCGCGAGCAGATCGCGCTTCAAGCCGTCGATGCGGTCGATATAGCCCTGGTCGGTGCCGAGCCGGTCGACGAAGCTCAGCACCATGCGATCGAACTCGTCGCGGAACGGATGTTTGGGATCGCTGCGCACCTCATTGAAGAACGCGGTGGCGGAGTCCACGATCTTGTTCACCAGAAATTTGTCGGCCCGATAGAGCCTGAGCAAGGTCGGCAACTCCGCACGCACCTTCTCGCGGATCATCGCCATCGTCTCGGTCTGGTTGAGCGTTTCGTGCATCACGCGCAGGAGATCGTCGAACAGGATCTGGTGCCGCCCTTCCGCGACGAAACCGCGCAACGTGCCGGCCGCGAGCGGCGCTAGGTCGATCGCCTGGAGCTGCGAGGACATGCGGCGGATGATGAAGGTCATCAGACCGGAGCTTTCCGTCGCGGAGACAGCCTCCGGCAGCAGGCGCAGCGCGAAGCGCGCGAGATCATCGCTGCGCTTGCGATCGCGCAGCCAGTCGGCGACGAAGGAGCCGAAATCGATCTCCTTCAGCTTGGCCTCGACGGGAGCAGCCTCGAGGAAATGCACCTGGATGAATTCGCCGAGCTTGTCGGCGATACGCGCCTGGTTGCTCTGGATGATCGCGGTGTGCGGGATCGGCAGGCCGAGTGGACGCTTGAACAGCGCGACCACCGCATACCAGTCGGCGAGCCCGCCGATGGTCGCGGCTTCGGCGAAGGCCGCGATGAATCCGAACACGGGATGCACGGGCAGCAGCCATTTCGCGACGACGAACAGGACAAGCGTCGAGCCCAGCACCAGCGTCGCCAGCGCTTTGACGCGACGCAATTCGGCCGCGCGTTCCGCGTCGCCGGGGGAGTCGAAAGAGAAGGTGCCTGATGGAGTCATCACAGCATCACCCTATCCGTCATTGCGAGCGAAGCGAAGCAATCCAGAGTCTTTGCAAGGAGGCAGACTGGATTGCTTCGCGGAGCCTGTCATCGGGCCGCGCTTTGCGCGGACCCGTTGGCTCGCAATGACGGCTGCGGCGGAAAACAAAAGGCCCGCCGAAGCGGGCCTCAAATTCAGTTTTTACTCAGGCGCCGTATCAGGCGGTCTTGTTGTAGACCTTGGCAAAATTGTCCTGAGCGGACTTCGCACCGTTGGCGGCGAGCTTGCCGAAATAGTCGGTGGTCGCCTTGGCGCGCGAGACGAACGCTTCGCCGCGGGCGCGGAGCAGGCCGGACTGGATCTCGACAGCTTCGCTGAACGACTTGGCGGACGCGAGCTTGTCGATGCCCGCGAAGAACGCCTCGGCGTCCTCGTAGATCGCCTGCTGGATGTTGCGGCTGATCTTGCCGACTTCGGTGACGGACTCGGTCACCGCGTTCTCGACGGCGGCGGTCACGCGCTCGGAGCCAGCGAACACTTCGGCAGCACGGTCCTTGGCGGTATTGGCGGACTTCTTGACGAACTCGCGGGCAGCCTCGGGAACTTCCAGGTTCTGGATGTTCTTGAACGCGTCCTTGAAGCCTTCGAAAGCGGTGTTGGTTTCGGTGGTCATTGGGGTCTCTCCATCCTCATTGGTTGAGCTATGGGCTCACCCCGTCCGGTTTTGGCCCGGGGCACGGCTTATATGGCATAGTTAATTGTGCGATGCAATATTCATATTGCAGTGCGATATCACGAAGCCGTGAATAGCCTTAACGGGGAGCAATCTGGCGCCTCCCTGACCATCCGGGTTCCCGAACACCCGTCCAACGGTTCTCAATGCTGGACGGCGCCAGGCAGCCCATAGGCCTCCATCTGGGCCTGGACCTGCGCGATATTGTGCCCGAGCACGACGATGTCGTGAGTCTTGCCGTCGACGTCCCGGACATGATCGCGCAGCAGTGCCTCGGCCTTGAAGCCGAGGCTCTCGAACAGCGTGATCGCCGCCTGCTGGTCGACTGTCATCTGGACCGAGAGCTTTTCGAGGCCGGCGCCGAGCGCGAGGGCGAAGGTCTCCTGCGACAGTGTTCGCCCCACCCCCTTCCCGCGCACGTCGAGCGAAACCACCATCCGGATCTCGCCGACATGGGGCGACCAGGAGTGCGGATCGCGCACCAGCGTGCCGCAGCCGACCACCGTGCCGCCCCTGACCGCGAGCAGGCTCGTGATCGCGCCGCGCTCGATCTCCTTGACCCAGGCGGAGAGCACCTTCGGCTCACTGATGTTGCGCGGCAGGAACAACAGGTCGTGGGTCGGCAGGCCTTTGCCGAACGCGAGCACCGCGGCTTCGTCCGCGGGCGACATCAGGCGGATCTCGATATCGCCGGCGTCCGTCTTCACATGACGCGGATAGGAACGCTGCTCACTCATGTCGATCTCTTCCCCAGCCAGGAATCCAGTTTCGGCCACAGTCGCTTCACCGCATTGGCGCCGGCGACGAGCGAGACGTGACCGCCCTTCAGCATCACCTCCTCCTTGTCCTCCGATCCAATCTTGGCGATCAGGTGCTTTGCCGCCTCATACGGCACGATGTGGTCATGCTCGGCAACCGCATGCAGGAACGGCACCTTGATGTCCTCGAGCTTCGCAGCACGGCCGCCGACCGACATGGTGTCGTTGAACAGCTTGTTGTCCCACATCAGGTCCTTGGTGATGGTGCGGAAATATTCGCCGGCCAGCGGCAGCGTGTCGGTCGCCCAGCGGTCGAACATCCGGTAGGATTTGACGAACTCGTCGTTCCAGATGTTTTCCCAGAGCTGAATCTGGCTGACGGTGCGGGAGGCCGGGCGCAGCATCTCGAACGACGACAGGATCATCTCCGGTGGCACGTTGCCGATGCTGTCGACGAGGCGATCGACGTCGAAATAGCGACGGTCGGAAAAGTTCGAGAACAGCTTCATCTCGCGAAAGTCGATCGGCGTGGTGAAGCAGATCAAATTCTTCATCGGCCCGTCCTTGTGGATCGAGCCGTAGAGCAGCGACAGCACGCCGCCGAAGCAATAGCCGATGACGGAGACGTCCTGTTCGCCGGAATCCTGCTGCACGCGGCGGATGCAATCCGGGATGAAGTCGAGGACATAGTCCTCCATGCGGAGGCTCTTCTCCTCCGGCCGCGGCGCGCTCCAGTCGAGCATGTAGACGTCGTAACCGCGCTTCAACAGGAACTCGATAAAACTCTGGCCGGGCACGAGGTCGAGAATGTAACCGCGATTGGTGGTCGCCATCACGATCAAGATCGGAATTCGATAGATCTCGTCGGACATCGGCCGATAATGGTAGAGGCTCATCGTGCCGCGCGAATGCAGCACGTCCTTCGGCGTCGAGCCGAGCGTGGGACCGGACGTCGAAAAATATTCGACGCCCTTGATGCTGCGCTGGATGGCGCGTTGCACCTCGGACTGGATCCGCTCCGGGATCCCTGCGAAGTCTAATCCGGCGGGTGCATTCATGTCTGCTCTCCGCCTTCAGATGGTGGGCGCTTGGTGCGCGGCGGGCGCAATGCAGTATCGGAGCCCTGAGAAATGCCGGAACTTGCCGCCATCTGGCTCAGCATCGACTTGATCTCACCGATCTGTCCTTCGATGGACTGCAGCCGCTCCGCAAGACCGGTGACCTGGTCCCGGCTCGGTAGATTCATGGAGACCAGATATTTCTCCATGAGGTCGCCGAGCTGCTTCTGAGCACCTGCAGCAACGCCGCCGGCCCGGTTCACGGCTTGCGAAAACTCGGGCGACGACATGGCCTGATCGGCGAAGGAATTGAACCCCTTCTCCATCTCGCCAACCATCTTCTGCCACATGGCAATGGGGTCGTTGCTCTTGCCGGTCATCGGCGTCCTCCTGAATTCGAGAGCTTCGATGCCCTTCCCTTTTTCGCCATACCACACCGTTGCGCGGTGCCGGTCAACCGGCAAGCAACGGGTCCGGTGTCGCGAACGCGGCTTCATTGCGAGGGGAAACCGTGCGATACAGCATTGATCAAAAGCCGAGGGAACGCACCCGTGAACGCCTATCATCCGCCGCAAACCGTCCACGCCAACGGCATCGACATCTGTTACGAGATTTTCGGCAACGACAATGCCGAGCCGCTGCTGCTGATCATGGGGTTAGGCGCCCAGATGATCCACTGGGACGATGCGTTCTGCGAGCAGCTTGCCGCGCACGGCTTTCGCGTCGTTCGGTTCGACAATCGCGACATCGGAAAGTCGAGCCATCTCACCGGCGGCAAGCGTCTGACGCCGCTTGAGTTGTTGAAGCTTCGGTTTCTCAGGATTCCCGTCGCCGCAACCTACAAGCTGATCGACATGGCGAAAGACACGATCGGGCTGATGGACGCACTCGGCATCAAGTCGGCGCATCTGGTCGGGGCGTCCATGGGCGGCATGATTGCGCAGGAAGTGACGTTGTCGTTTCCCGAGCGCGTGCGCTCGCTGACCTCGATCATGTCGACGACCGGCAATCCGCGCGTGCCGCCCCCGACACGTGAGGCCGCCGCGATGCTGATGGCGCCGCCGCCGCGCAGCAAGGAGGAGTTTATCGCCCGTTACGGCCAGACCTGGAACGTGTTGCGGGCCGGGTCCTTTCCGGAAGAAGAGGCGCTTGATCCCGGTCGTGCCGAACGCGTGTTCGCGCGCGGGCTCAATCCGGCCGGTGTCGGCCGGCAGCTCCGCGCGGTGCTTGCCTCCGGCAGCCGCAAGGAGCGACTGCATGGCGTGAAGACGCCGACGCTGGTCATCCACGGTACCGTCGATCCCCTGGTCCGTCCCGAGGGCGGCAGGGACACGGCAGAGTCAATTCCGGGCGCCAAGCTGTTGATGATCGAAGGCATGGGCCACGCGCTGCCGATGCGGTTCTGGCCGGAGATCATCGGCGCCATCGCCCAGCACGCACATGGCGCGGCGGCGCGTGCGGCGTAAACCGACGCAGAAGGTCTCCTCACGGTGACCATGTGAGCTGCCGATTACTCTCTTAACGCAAGCCGGCACGGAAGCTATACAGCCTTTCCTCAATCGCCAAGAACCTCAATCCGCAAGAAAGAGGCTGCGGCCTCTCGGAGTTCACATGCATCCCATCGTCCGGTCAGCCGCAATCGTCGCCGCTTCAGTCCTCACGCTGTCCCTCGCCAGCGGCGCCGCGATGGCGGGTAGCGCGCAAGAAGAAGCCAATCGCAAAACTGTGCTTGCGTTCTACGAGAAGGGGCTCAACCAAAAGGATGCCGATGCAGCCCTCGCCCATGTCGGCGACCGTTACGTCCAGCACAATCCAAACGCGGCCGATGGTCCGGACGGCTTCCGAAAGTTCATCGGCTTCCTGCGCGAGAAATTCCCAAACTCGCACAGCGAGATCAAGCGCAGCTTCGTGGATGGCGACTACGTCATCCTGCACGTTCACGCGGTTCGCGAGCCCGGCAGCAGGGGCAACGCGATCATCGACATCTTCAAGCTGGAGAACGGCAAGGTGGTCGAACACTGGGACGTCGTGCAACCGATCCCGGAAAATCCGGCGAACAACAACACGATGTTCTGACGGACTGAACCGGTTGCTGGGCAGGCGGCCTAGCCCTTCCTGGCCATCCAGATCACGTGGCGCGCGCCACCGCCTCTTCCGGTGGCGCGAATGTTGACTTCGTTGACGTCGAAGCCAGCATTCCCGAGCCGCTTGGTGAAGGCCGGATTGGGTCCCGAGGACCAGACCGCGAGCACGCCTCCCGGCCGCAGCGCCGTCTTCGCCGCCTTCAACCCACCCGCATTGTAGAGCGCATCGTTGCCCTTCCGGGTCAGCCCTTCCGGCCCGTTGTCGACGTCGAGGAGAATGGCGTCGAAGGCCGACCGCCGCGCCCGGATGATTTCGCCAACGTCGGTTTCCCGGATGCTCACCCTGACGTCATCGAGACTGTCACCGAACACCTGCGCCATCGGGCCCCGCGCCCAGGCGACGACCGCCGGCACGAGTTCGCAAACCACGATCTTCGCCTTGCCTCCCAGCACGGTCAGCGCCGCACGCAGCGTGAAACCCATGCCCAGACCGCCGATGAGGACGACAGGCTTTGCGACCATCTCGATCTGCTTCGCCGCGAGCGTGGCGAGCGCGGCTTCCGAGCCTGACAAGCGGTTGTTCATCAGCTCGTTGGTGCCGAGCTTGATGGAGAACTCCTTGCCTCGCCGCATCAGGCGAAGCTCTTCATCGGAGCCGGGGATTTTGGCGGTATCGATCTTTTCCCAGGGAATCATGCGAGAGCTTTAGCACGATCGGCCGCCGGATTATCCACCCGCCCAGACGTCCAGCACATACCGATTCCTGGCGCCCATCTCCTCGATCCAGCGCGCAGCCGTGGCGGCATCGCTGCCGCTCTTCTCGCGATGGATCGCGACCAGCGCCGCCTTCACGTCGGGCTCCATCTTGCTGCCGTCGCCACAGACATAAACGATCGCGCCCTGCTCGATCAGCGGCCAGACCTTGTCCTTCTGCGCGGCGAGGACGTGCTGAACATAGGTCTTGGGGCCCTCCGCGCGCGAGAACGCCGTGAACAGCTCGGTGATGCCGCTCGCCACCAGCGCCTTCAGCTCTTCCGCGTAGAGAAAATCCTGATCGGGATGACGGCAGCCGAAAAACAGCATGGCCGGACCGAGCGCGGTGCCCTTGGACTTTCGCGCGGCGCGCTCCTGGAGGAAGCCGCGGAAGGGTGCCAGTCCCGTGCCCGGGCCGATCATGACGATCGGCACGGACGGATCGTCCGGGAGCCGGAAGCCGGCCTTGGTCTCACGCACGGTTGCATGGATCACGTCGCCCGCGCGCCGATTGGCGAGATAGTTCGAGCAGATACCCTTGTAGGTGCCGCGGCCCGAGGCGGCCGGTCCTTCAACCACGCCGACCGTGACGCTGCAACGAACCGGGTCCAGCGACGGCGAAGACGAGATCGAATAATAACGCGGCGCCAGCAGCGAGAGCATTTCCAGATAGACGTGGAACGGCAATTCACAGGCCGGATATTCGAGCAGCAGATCGAACACCGATTTTCGCCTGGCGAGAATCTCGCCGCGATAGCGCTCCAGCGGCTCAGCCTCCTCCCCGACAAAGCCCAGCAGCTTCGGCTTGGTCACCGGGCAGCGGGTGTGCTCGGCCATGATCTTAATCTGGTTCCGCGTCGCGACCTGCTGGAGCTCGACGAACTCGCTGAGCAGACGGCCGACCGACACGGCATCGCCGACCGGCAATTGCGCGCGGCGGCCTTCAGCGACCTGAAGCCTGATCTGGTCAGCCGGCAGGAAGCCGAAGCGACGGGCAACCGAGTCCACCAGCGTCGGATCGTTGCGCGGGACCACGCTCAGATGATCGCCGACGCGGTACGTGATGTTGGAGGGCAGCTGCACCTCGATGTGGCGCGTCGAGCGCTCCGACGGATTGGCCCCGCTCTTGTTCTGAAGCTCGTCGTTGACCAGCACCTTCATGGCCACTGCGCCGCCCTGGGCGACGATGGTGTTGACGGCGGTCACCGCCACCGGCTCGATCGCGTAGAGCGGATCGTCCTCCGCGGTACGGGTGAAATTCCAGTCGATGCCGAATTCCTTGGTCGCGACCTGGGCGGCCGCCGGGAACCATTTCTGAAACTGGCCGTCGAGATCGCTGCGCGCATCGCCTTCGCCGCGCGGATAGACCGCGCGCCCGCCATGCGCCGACAATTGCTCATCGATGAAGCGCGGCACCGATTGATAGGTCGCGGCCCAGTCGCTGTTACCGCAGCCGAACACGGCGTAGCGCACATCGGCAAACGCATCCTTTGGCAGCTCGTCGCCGAGCCATTTGACAAATTGCGTCGCATTGTCCGGCGGCGCGCCGTTATAGGAAGCACAGATGATCAGCACGCCGCCCTCCCGCGGCAGCTTGCCGACGTAACCGTCGAGCGGCCCCAGATGCACGGCAAAGCCGTTGATCTCGGCAAGGTCGGCCATCCGAGTCGCCAGCTCCTCGGCGGTGCCGAGATTGGAGCCGTAAAGGACCAGCATCGGCGTGTTGTGGCCGGGACGTGCGGTGGGCTGACGCGGGGCCTTCGGCGCCGACGACACCGCGACAGGTCCGCCATAGGCACCGCGCTCGCGATCGGCGCGCGGACGGACCTTGATCTTGAAGCCTTCCGGCTTCATCGTCAGCGTTTCCTTCAGATGCATCTGGTAGCGCTGGTGGTCGATCAGCTTGAAGCGCTGGAGGATCATGCCGAGCGCGAGCGCAGCCTCGTGCATGGCGAAGCCGCGGCCGATGCAGGCGCGCTGGCCGTTGCCGAACGGCTTCCAGGCATTGATCGGCCGCTTGGCTTCCGCCTCCCGGTTGAAATTCTCCGGATCGAACGCGTCCGGGTTCGGACCCCAGACGGTAGGGTCACGATGCAGCGCGGTCACCAGGATGGTGGTGAACGTACCCTTCCTGAGCTTGTACTTGCCGCCGCCGATGGTCTCGTCGTTCAGCGGCGAGATGCCATAGGCCGGCGCCGGCGGCCATAGCCGCAGCGCCTCCTTCAGGATCTGCGTGATGTAGGTGAGCTGCGTCACCTGCTGATAGGTTGGCCGCACGTCGACATTGGGACCGAAGACGCGGTCGACCTCGTCATAGGCCTTCTTGAGAATCTCGGGGTGCTTGAGCAGCGCATACAGCGTGCAGGACAACAGGCCGCTGGTGGTCTCGTGGCCTGCGATCAGGAACGTGTTGATCTGATAGCGGATGTTGACGTCGTCGAGCTGTTCGCCGGTCGAGCGATCGACGCCCGTCATCATCGCCGCAAGCATATCCTTCTTGTCGTCGGTCGCATCGCCTCCCTTGCGGCGCTCCGCAATGATCTCGTCGACCATCCTGTTCATGAAGTCGACGTCTTCAGCCATCGTCTTGCGCCGCTTCTGCATCCAGAGCTGCTCGAACGGCAGCCCGCGCGTCATCATGATGGTTTCGAGCGAGCGCACCAGCGACTCGACGAAAGGATGGTAGTCGCGCCGGTAGAACGAATTGAAGCGGTAGTCGAAGCCGCATAGCCCGATCGTATCCAGCGTCAGTGCCGTCATGTCGTGGACGACGTCGATCTCGTCATCGGCGTTGAGCCGTTCCCATTTACCGACGAGCTGCTCGGCAATGTCGACCATGCTCGGGTGATAGGACTGCATGGCGCGGTTGCCGAAGGGCTGGAGCAGGATGTTGTGCGCCTTGCTCCAGTTCGGCTCCCTGGTGTCGGCCGTGAACAGGCCGTCGCCACCGACCGCGCGCACCCGCCGCAGCGCACCGCGCACCGTCTTGTCGAAGCGCTTCTCGTCCGAGAGCTCGTCGACAAGATCGTGGCCGGAGACGACCACGATCGGGGAGCCCATCATGTCGAGCCAGAAGATCGGCCCCAGCTCCTTGGCAAGCCGGGTCAGATGCTGCACCGGCGCAGCCGAATCCAGCGACAGCATGTTGCCGACCACCGGCTTGGTCGGCGGCTGCGGGATCGGGTCCAGACGGTTCTTCGATGACATTAAAAGTGCTTCCCCTGCCTCGGTATTCAACGCCGTCGTTGCGAGCTAGCCAAACCGCCTTCTACGCCATTCGATCAGCTTGGCGCTGACCTCCTCTGGCTTCTCCTGCTGCGTCCAATGGCCGCTGTCCTTCACAAGATGTTTCTCCAGATCAGATATCAGCGTCTCCATGCCGTCGGCCGCCGACGGCGGCAGCACAGCATCGTTCTCGGCCATGATCATCAATGACGGCACGTGCACGTGATGGTCCAGGCCTTTCGCGCGCTCCCAATTGCGAGTGAAGTTGCGATACCAGTTGATGCCACCGGTGAAGCCGGTTTTCGTGAACGCATCGACGAACACCTTCTTCTCGTCGGCCGACAGGATCGGCGTACGCGGATCGTGCTTTGCATCGTAGGCTGCGATCATCTGCGGGAATGCCAGATTGGTCTTCGACGAGGCGCCGACACCCGCGATCGGCGGCCCCTCCGGTTTCTCCGCCGGCCGCGCCAGCGGCTTGCGCATGAAGGCGTCGAACGTCTGCTCGACGCGGCTGCCGAAGATCCTGTCCGGCTCACGCGCGGGATCCTGAAACTGGACGATGTACATCTGATCGCCGAAGCGCTGGCGGAACAGGGCGATCGGATCGATCGGTGCGCGGTCCCAATGCGGCGTGTTGACGCCGACCACACCGGCAACGCGCGAAGGATGTCGCAGCGGCATCTGCCAGACGACGAATCCGCCCCAGTCGTGGCCGACGAAGATCGCCTTGTCGATCCCGAGATGATCGAGCAGCCCGACCAGATCGCCGGTCAAATGCTCCATGTCGTAGTCCTCGACCGGCTCGGGCCGGTCGGTCGCGCCGTAGCCGCGCTGGTCCGGCGCAATCACCCGGATGCCGGCCTCGCTCAGCGCCTTGATCTGGTGGCGCCAGGAAAATGCGAGTTCGGGCCAGCCATGGCACAGCACGATCGGCGGCTTGTCTGTGACCGGGCCCGCCTCGTAGTAGCCCATGCGGATTCCGTTCGTCTGCACGAACTTGAGCGGCGGCATTTCAATCATCGGAACATTCCTACTCAGCGGCGCCCTTGATGTCCGCAGCGGGCAAAGCATAGGCCGCCTCCAGCGCGGCGAATTCTTCCGGCAGCATGTCGCACATCACCTGCACGTGCGGAATGATGTTGGCGCCGACAATGAAGCCGAAATCGAGCTGGTCGCGATAGCTCTGCACGGTGATGTTGAGCGCCTGTCCGTGCGTCGAGATCGACACCGGGAAGATGTGCAGCAGCTCCGCGCCCGCGGCGTACAGCGTCTGCCGCGGCCCCGGCACGTTGGACACCGTGATGTTCGCAGCCGGCGGCAGCACATTCGACAAATCGGAGCGGCTGTAGAGCAGCGCCATGATCTGCACGACGATCGGCGCGCCCAGCATCGAGATATTGGAGATCTGCGGCATCAGCGCCCGCAGCGGATGCGACATCTCCTTGGACTTGGTCGATTGCGCGATAATGGCTTCCAGGCGTGCCTTGGGATCGTCGATGTTGGTCGCGATCGAGCAGATCATGCCGAACACCTGGTTGTTGGCTTCGGTATTGCCTTCCTCACGCAGCGAGATCGGCACGGCAGCGGTCAGGGACTTCGCCGGCAGCGTTCCGTGTTGCTGGAGGTAGCGCCGGACCACGCCGGAGGCGAGCGCCAGCACGACGTCGTTGAGCTTGCCGCCGGCCTGCTTGGCCAGCGCCTTGGATCGCGACAGCGAAATCGAGACGCCGGCGAAGCTGCGCTCGGACGAGATCGATTTGTTGAGCATGGTCGGCGGCGACACCATGCTGGCAAGGCTCTCGCGCGATTTTGGATCGGATATCTTGCCGAGCACGTCCGAGACGCTCTTGACCATGGTCGGGATGTTGCCGGCAAAGCGCACCGCGCTCTCGATCTGGTACATCGCATTGTCGAACAGGATCGAGCCAATGTCGCTCTTGCCGGTGCGCGGCAGCTGCAGGTTCTTCGCGGCGGCCGATGCATCGAGCGGCTGGGTAAAGAGCTGCTGGTAGGAATCGACCAGGTTCGCTGCGATGTCGCGCGGCTCCTGCCCGGGCTTCGCTCCCGCGGTCGGCGCATCGACCTTCCGCGGGATCGGCGAGATATCGTAGATCATGTTGGTCAGCGCCGCACCGGCGCCGCCGTCGATGGCGGCATGATGCATCTTCGAATAAAGCCCGACCTCGTTGTTCTTCATGCCCTCGAACACGTAGAACTCCCAGAGCGGGCGGGCGCGGTTCAAGAGCTTGGCGTGCATCCAGCCCACGATGCGTTCGAGCGTGGCGCGGTCGCGCGGCTGCGGCAGGCTGGCGCGGAAGATGTGACGGTCGATGTCGAACTGATCGTCCTCGACCCAGGAGGGATGATCGATGTCGAGCGGCGCCTTCTCCAGCCGCGCCTTGAGGATCGGCGCGATGTGCAGGCGCGAGACGATCATTGCCTTGAAATCTTCGAAGAAGTCGCCCTTGTAGTCGTCCGGCAGGCGAAAGATCGCCATGCTCCCGACATGCATCGGCATTTCCGGCGTTTCCAGATAGAGAAACGCCGCGTCCAGCGACGACAGTTTCTTACCGTCAGCCATAGTTCCCTCCCGAGTATTTGACGGGCGCCTTGGCGGCGCTTCTCGTCAGGCCGATACTGCCTGTTCCGGCGGGGCATATGCAATGGCAAACGGCCCTGCCCTGTCAAATGGCCAGAACTCCCCCTCCGGTTGCGCAAGGCGGTCCGCCACGGCCCACAGCGCTGCGGGATTCACCCCAAGCCCGATATGGCTTGCCAGGTGCACCTCGATGTTCTCGGCGCGGTCGGAGGGACGCAGCAGGCAGGTCCGCCAGTTCACGATGCCGTCGGCGCGCGAATAGATCGACGTCGTCGGCACCGGAAGATCGCCGGCGATCGCCTCACGCAGCTCGGCGAAATCCTCGACACGCTCGCCGGACATCATCTCGTAGAGCCGCGTCGCATTGGTCGCTCTTATGTCATTGGCAAAAGGGCTGCCGAGCGTGATGACATTGCGGACCAAGTCGGGCGCCTGCAGCGCGAGATCGCGTGCATAGACACCGCCGAGGCTCCAGCCGACCAGGCTGACCTTGCGTCCGCTCGCAGCATGGATTTCGGCGAGACGGGCGCGCAATGAATCCCGCATCCGTCCGAACCCGCCGAAATTGCGGCCCATCCGCCAGGCATGTGCCTCATAGCCGAGCTCGCTGAGATAGCGCCGCATCGGCGCCATCGAGAGGTCGCTGGCGAGGAAGCCAGGCAGTGCCAGCACCGGATGGCCATCGCCTTTGGGCGCCCGCATCAGGACCGGCGACAGCAGCAGGCTGGCGTTGAGTTCGAGCAACCCACGGGCTTCGGCGAGCAGCAAAGCAAGGCCGGGCGGACGAAGCCGGCCTGGGGTCTGCGGCCCGTCCGGACCGGGCGGCATTATTTCTTCTTGTCGCCGCTGCGCGTGCCGCCGAGGCCGGCCATGGTGACGAACATGTCCTGAAACCGCTCGGCAAGCTTGGGATCGAAGGTGAACCAGCTCTGGATCAGCGACTCCGGCGAGACCTTGTCGATGTTGCTCAAGACCTGCTGCTGCAGCTTGTCCATCACCGCCGTCTGCATCGGTGCCAGATCGGGCAATCCGATGAACTGACGGGCTTCGAGGGGGGTGCAGTCGATTTCAATATTAACCTTCATGTCCCCTCCAGATGAGATTCGAGCGCCCGGCCGCAGTATCGCCGCGAGACGGTGTGCAACGCAAGCGACCTGAGGCCGGTCGCGGCGCTCCGGCTTCCGCGATCGGCGGATATGGTCAATCAAAAACGCCGGCGCCCTCGCCCATCGGCCCGTCAATGCCGGTCAGCATTGCTGCACAGCGGCGCAACTTGGCGCGTTCCTTGCTGGAATGGCGCTTGCACGGGTCGAGAACTCTGGGCAACATGGTTCGATCAGCCCCGCCGAACAATCAAAAATGACGGTGCGGGCGAGTGGAGAGGTCAAGAATGTCAGTCGGACGAAGTCTGTTTGCGGCGACGCTCGCCAGTATGCTTGCGTTGGCGGTCTCGCCGGCGTCGAGCCAGACGCTGCGCTATGCCAACCAAGGCGACCTGAAGTCGCTTGATCCTTACTCGCTGAACGAGTCCACCACCCACGCTCATCTCGGTCACGTCTATCAGGGCCTCACCGCGCGCGACAAGGACCTGAAGATCATCCCGGCGCTGGCTGAGAGCTGGGAGACACCGGAGCCGACCCGCTGGCGCTTCCATTTGCGCAAGGGCGTCAAATTCCACAACGGCGACCCCTTCACCGCCGACGACGTGCTGTTCTCCGCCGACCGTGTCCGCAACAAGAACTCGAACATGCAGACCCGCCTGGCGCCCAACGTCAAGGTCGTCAAGGTCGACGACTACACCGTCGATTTCGTCCTTCCCTCGCCCAATCCCATCCTGCATTCGTCGTGGGATGTCTGGTACATCATGGACAAGAAATGGGCTGAGGAGAACAAAGCGGTCGAGCCGACGCCGGTATCCGCGACGTCTCCGAGCTATGCCTCGCTTCACGAGAACGGCACCGGTCCCTTCATCATCGAGAGCCATCAGCCCGGTGTGAAGACCGTGTTCAAGGCCAACCCCGACTACTGGGGCAAGATGGAAGGTAACCTGAAGGAGATCATCTTCACCCCGATCTCGTCCGATGCCACCCGCGTCGCCGCGCTGCTCTCGGGTGAAGTGGACGTGATCGAGCCGGTGCCGATCCAGGACATCTCCCGCGTCGATGCGAGCCCGAATGCCCAGGTGCTGAAGGCCCCTGAGTTGCGCACCATCTTCATCGGATTCGATCAGACGCGTGACGAGCTGCTCTACTCCAACATCAAGGGCAAGAACCCGTTCAAGGACGCCAAGGTCCGCGAAGCCTTCTACAAAGCGATCGACATCGAGCTGATCAAGACGCGGGTGATGCGCGGGCTGTCGACGCCCTCGGCGCTGATGATCGCTCCGGAATTGTTCGTGCTGTCCAAGGAGTTCACCCGGCCGAAGTTCGATCCAGATGGTGCCAAGAAGCTCCTGGTGGAGGCCGGGTACCCCGAAGGCTTCGAGGTCACCATGGATTGCCCGAACGATCGGTACGTCAACGACGCCGCGATCTGCCAGGCCGTCGTGGGCATGCTTGCCCGCATCGGCGTCAAGATCAATCTGCTGGCGCAGCCCAAGGCGCAATACTTCGCCAAGGTGTTGAAGCAGGGCGGCTATCAGACCTCGTTCTACATGCTGGGCTGGACGCCGAGCACGATGGACTCCCATAACGTGCTCTACGACATCATGGGGTGCCGTGACGACGCGAAATCCTCGCGGGGCGAAGCCAATCTCGGCGGCTATTGCAACAAGGAATTCGACGCCATCACCGACAAGGTGCTGGTCGAAACCGACACGGCCAAGCGCAATCAGCTGATCAAGCAGGCGTATGAGATCAGCATCAAGGACTGGGCTTATATTCCGCTGCACCAGCAGGCGCTGGCCTGGGGCGTATCGAAAAAGGTCAACCTGCCGCAGCGCGCCGACAATCTGGTCATGTTCCACTGGGCGACCAAGAAGGAATAGCGTCAGTTGAACACAAGGTCCCGGCAGCGTCAGGCTACCGGGACCTTTCTTTTTTCGGCTGACAAAGACGTCGGCCAGACGCTCACTCAAGGAAAGTGGAAGGCATGCTCGCTTTCACTCTTCGCCGGGCCGTTCAGGCTATCGGCGTCTTGTTCGCCGTCGGCATCATCGCGTTCTCGATGTTCCGCTTCGCCGGCGACCCCATCAACCAGATCGTCTCGCTCGATACGCCGGCGGCCGAACGCGCCGCCGTGCGCAAGTCGCTGGGCCTCGATGATCCCGTGCCGGTGCAGTTCGTGCGCTATTTCGCCGATGCCGCGCAATTCAAGTTCGGCGTCTCCTATCAATTCCGCCAGCCGGTCTCGACGCTGTTGATGGAACGTATGCCCGCAACGCTGGAACTTGCGATCTGCGCGACCGTATTTGCAATGGTGTCCGGCATCCTGATGGGCGTCTATTCGGCGCTCAGGCGCGACACCCTGCTCGCCAAATTATTCCAGGCGGTTTCGCTGATCGGCATCTCGCTGCCGACTTTCCTGATCGGCATCCTTCTGATCTACCTGTTCGCGGTGACGTTGGGCTGGTTGCCCTCGTTCGGCCGCGGCGAGGTCGTCAAGCTCGGCTGGTGGACCACGGGCCTGCTCACATTGTCGGGCCTGAAGGCGCTGATCATGCCCTCGATCACGCTCGGCCTGTTCCAGATGACCCTGATCATGCGGCTGGTGCGCGCGGAGATGCTGGAAGTGCTTCGGACCGATTATATCCGCTTTGCCCGCGCCCGTGGGCTGACAACCCGTGCCATTCATTTCGGCCACGCACTGAAGAACACGCTGATTCCCGTGATCACGGTGGCCGGACTGCAGTTTGGCTCGGTTATTGCATTTTCGATCATCACCGAAACCGTGTTCCAATGGCCCGGCATGGGACTTCTGTTCGTGCAGGCCGTGCAAAACGTCGATATCCCGATTATGGCCGCCTACCTGCTGATGGTCTCACTGATTTTCGTCACCATCAATCTGGTGGTCGACATCCTCTACACCGTCGTCGATCCGCGCCTGCGCGCGACCGTCGGCCGCGCCACATAAGGCAGCCTGCATGTCCGAAGTGGTCGCCTCCAATCCCGACAAGCCGAGCACGCTGCCGACGCATGCCGCCCGCGGCTGGTTCAGCCGCGCACTCGACAGCGACGTCTTCTATTCGTTTCGCCGATCCAAGCTGACCATGGTGGCGGCAACCATTACGGTGCTGTTCTTCCTGCTTGCGATCTTTGCCTCCGCGCTCGCGGTGCAGGACCCTTTCGATCCAGCACAGCTCCAATTGATGAATTCCAGGATCTCACCGCTGTGGACTGCTGAGGGGCAGAGCCCGTTCCTGCTCGGCACCGACGAGCAGGGCCGCGACGTGTTCTCCGCCATTCTCTACGGGCTGCGCATCTCGCTCGCTGTCGGCGTGGCGGGGGTGATCTTCGCGGGCGCGCTCGGCATCGCGCTTGGCCTGGTCGCCGGCTATTTCGGCGGCGCGGTGGACGGCGTGATCATGCGGATTGCAGACGTGCAACTCACTTTCCCCGCTATTCTGATCGCGCTGCTGGTCAACGGCATCGCGAAATCGATCCTCGGCAACCGGCTGGATGCAACCAGCATGCTGATCGTGCTGGTGATCTCGATCGGCCTGAGTTTCTGGGTTGGGTATGCCCGGACGGTACGCGGCTCCGTGATGGTCGAGAAGAACAAGGACTACGTGGCCGCCGCGCAACTGATCGGCCTTCCCGCACCAAAGATCATGTTCCGCCACGTGCTGCCAAACACAATGGGTCCGATCCTGGTCATCGCCACGATCAACCTCGCGCTCGCGATCATCACCGAGGCGACGCTGTCCTTCCTTGGCGTCGGCCTGCCCGACACAATGCCCTCGCTCGGCACATTGATTCGCATCGGCAACAACTACCTGTTCGCGGGCGAATGGTGGATTGTGGCCTTTCCCGGTATCGCGCTCGCTGCCTTGATCCTGTCGATCAACCTGCTCGGCGACTGGCTGCGCGACGCGCTCAACCCGAAGCTCCGATGAGCAAACTTTCGATGAGCAAATCTTGCATAAGCAAAATTCGGATGCGAGCGTCTCGCTCATGACCGACTCCATCCTCTCCGTACGCAATCTTCAGGTCGAGTTCGCCTCCCGCCGCGGCACCCTACGCGCCATCGATGGCGTCTCCTTCGACATCGCCAAGGGCGAGGTACTCGGCGTGGTCGGCGAATCCGGCGCCGGCAAGTCCGTCACGGGCTTGGCCGTGATCGGCCTGATCGATCCGCCCGGCCGCATCGCCGGCGGCGAGATTCGTCTTGCGGGCCTGCGCATCGACAATTTTCCGGCGGAGGAGCTGCGCCGTATCCGGGGAAAACGGATCGGCATGATCTTCCAGGATCCCCTGACATCGCTCAATCCGCTCTACCGCGTCGGCGATCAGCTGATCGAGACGATCAGAACTCATCTGAACCTGTCCGAGACCGCCGCGCGCCGCCGCGCCATCGACCTGCTCGCCGAAGTCGGAATCCCCGCACCCGAAAAGCGCATCGACGGCTATCCCCACGAATTCTCCGGTGGCATGCGCCAGCGCGTGGTCATTGCGCTCGCGATTTGTGCCGAGCCGGAGCTGATCATCGCGGACGAGCCGACCACCGCGCTCGACGTCTCCGTGCAGGCCCAGATCATCTCGCTGATCAAGCGGCTCGGACGCGACCACGGCACCGCCGTGATGCTGGTGACCCACGACATGGGCGTCATCGCGGAGGCATCCGACCGCGTCGCGGTGATGTATGCCGGCCGCGTCGCCGAGATCGGTCCGGTGCAGGACGTCGTCAGGAACCCGCTGCACCCTTATGCCAAGGGCCTAATGGGCGCGATCCCGACCCTTGCCGGCGACGACAAGCGCCTTGTGCAGATCCCCGGCTCCATGCCGCGCCTGTCGGCGATCCCGCGCGGCTGTTCGTTCAATCCGCGCTGCGCATTCGCATTCGACCGATGCCGCGTAGAGAGGCCAGAGCCGCTGCCGCGCGGCACGCAATCCGTCGCCTGCCACCTCTATGACAGCGTGCCGGCGGAGAGCGCGGCATGAGCACTTCCTTCGTCCAGGCCACAAATCTGCGGCGCGTCTTCGACGTTTCGAAACCCTGGCTCAACCGCGTGCTCGAGGGCGGCCATCTCGAATATCTCAAAGCTGTCGACGGCGTCACCTTCGACATCAGGAAGGGCGAGACTTTTGCGCTGGTCGGAGAATCCGGCTCGGGCAAGACCACGGTCGCGCGGATGGTCGTCGGCCTGCTGCCGCCGAGCTCCGGCGACGTCCTGATCGACGGCGTCTCGATGACCGACCCACGGCAGGCACCGGCACGCCGAAAGCTGCGCCGCCGCATCCAGATGATCTTCCAGGATCCCTATGCGAGCCTGAACCCACGCTTCCGGGTCGACGCCATCATCTCCGAGCCGATCCGCGCTTTCGACCTGATCGAGGGCGAGCGCGACATCCAGGCGCGCGTCGGCGAACTTCTCAGCCTTGTCGGCCTGCATCCAGACGACAGGTTGAAATTTCCGCACGAATTCTCGGGCGGCCAGCGTCAGCGCATCGCGATCGCTCGCGCGCTCGCCTCCGACGCAGAGTTCATTGTTTGCGACGAGCCGACCTCCGCGCTCGACGTCTCCGTGCAGGCGCAAATCCTGAACCTGATGCGCGACCTCCAGGACAAGTTCGGCCTGACCTACATGTTCATCAGCCACAACCTCGCCGTGGTCCGCCACATGGCGAGCCGCGTCGGCGTGATGTATCTCGGCCGCATCGTCGAGATCGCGGAAGGACGTGAGCTGTTTGCTCGTCCTCGCATGCCCTACACCAAGATGCTGCTCGGCGCCGTGCCCGATCTTGCCATGAGCGGCCGCCAGCGTATCCCCGTGAAAGGCGAGATCCCGAACCCGATCAATCCGCCGCCTGGGTGCGCCTTCAATCCGCGCTGCCCGCTGGCGTTCGATCTCTGCCGCAAGGAAGCACCTGAATTGATCGACGGCGTCGCCTGCCATGCGGTCAACGCCGAGCCGGTACCGGCGTGACGCGCGCGTGCCATGCAGCCTGCGCATTTGGCGGCGGCCTGGCCCTGTGATCAATTGCGCGCGCCGCAAATGAGGTAGTCCATGGCCACCATCGTCAATCCCGATCCATTCACGACACGCCCCGAGATCGAAGGCACCTTCGGCGTCGTCGCGACCACGCACTGGATCGCGACCGCTATCGGCATGGCCATCCTGGAAAAGGGCGGCAACGCCTTTGACGCTGGCGTCGCCACCGCTTTCACGCTCCAGGTGGTCGAGCCGCATCTGAACGGCCCCGGCGGCGACGTTCCGATCATCGTGCACGACGTGAAGCGCGGCCGCACCGAGGTGATCTGCGGCCAGGGACCGGCACCAGCCCGCGCCACCATCGCGCACTACAAGAGCGAAGGCCTCGACATGGTGCCTGGCACCGGCCTGCTCGCGGCCTGCGTCCCCGGCACCTTCGAATCCTGGATGATGCTGCTGCGTGACTACGGCACGATGCGCGTGCGCGACGTGCTGGAGCCCGCGATCTCCTATGCGCGCGACGGCTATCCGCTGGTCGAGCGCGCCTGCGCCACGATCCAGACTGTCGAGCAATTATTCCGCAAGCACTGGCCCACATCAGCCGCCGTCTATCTCCCGAACGGCGAAGTGCCAACACCCGGCACGCTCTTTACCAACAAGACGCTTGCGGCGACCTACGCACGAATCCTGAGCGAAGCCGAAAGCGGCGGCGGCGGTCGCGACGCCGAGATCGAGCGCGCACGCAAGGCGTGGTCGCAGGGCTTCGTCGCGGAAGCCATCGACAAATTCTGCCGAACGCAGGACGTGATGGACGTCAGCGGCTCGCCGCATCGCGGCGTACTGTCGGCCGATGACATGGCGCGCTGGCAGCCGACGGTCGAGGCCCCACTCACCTACGATTATGGCCGCTACACCGTCTGCAAGGCCGGGGTCTGGAGCCAGGGTCCGGTGACGCTGCAGCAGCTCGCGCTGCTGAAGGGCTTTGCGCTCGATGGGCTCGACCCCACGGGGCCGGAATTCATCCATCTCCAGATCGAATGCGCCAAGCTCGCCTTCGCCGACCGCGAAAAATTCTACGGCGATCCCGAGTTCAGCGAGATCCCGATCGGAACGCTGCTGTCGGATGCCTACAACAACGAGCGCCGCAAGCTCGTCACCGACAAGGCCTCGCTCGATCTCCGGCCCGGTGCGATCGAGGGCTTTGGCGGCGTGGTCAAGCTGCGCCGCGCCGAGGGCCAGCGCGAGGCTGTCGGCGCGCTCGGCGCCGGTGAACCGACGGTGGGCCGCTTCGGCGAGGTGCGCGGCGACACCGTGCATTTCGACATCATCGACAAGGCCGGCAACATGGTGTCCTCGACGCCATCCGGCGGCTGGCTGCAATCCTCTCCGATCATTCCCGAGCTCGGCTTCTGCCTCGGCAGCCGCGCGCAGATGTTCGATCTGGAGGAGAACCAACCGAGTTCGCTCGCGCCCGGCAAGCGGCCGCGCACCACGCTGTCCCCCACCATGGCATTGCGGGACGGCGAGCCTTATCTCGCCTGGGGCTCGCCCGGCGGCGACCAGCAGGATCAGTGGATCACGCAGTTCTTCCTGCGACACGTCCATTGCAACCTCAATCTCCAGGAGGCGATCGACGCACCGGCCTGGCACTCCGAGCATTTCCCGATCTCGTTCTGGCCCCGCACCGCGCGCCCCGGCGTGCTCGTAGTCGAGAACCGCGTGCCGAAGGCGACGATCGAAAATCTTCGCGAACGCGGACATATCGTCGAGGTCGGACCGGATTGGTCGGAAGGCCGCCTCACCGCGGCCTCGCGCGTCGGTCCGCGTCGCCGCGCCGCCGCCAATCCGCGCGGCATGCAGGGTTACGCCGCAGGGCGCTAAAGGCAGCACATGACCTGGTCGATCATCGCGCGCGATTCTGCTACCGGCCAGTTCGGCATCGCCGTAGCCACGCGCTTCTTCGCCGTTGGCGCGCGAGTGCCCTACATCGCTGCGGGCCTTGGCGCCATCGCGACGCAGGCCTTCGTCAATCCTTATTACGGCATCGACGGCGTCAAGCTGCTGCGTCAGGGTCTCAACGCGCACGACGCGCTGGCCGCCCTGCTCGCGACCGACGATGGCCGCGAGAGCCGCCAGATCCACATCATGGACGCCAGTGGCGCGATTGCCGCGCATACTGGGCGCGACTGCATCGATTGGTGCGGACACATCGCAGGCAGCGGCTTCTCGATCGCCGGCAACATGCTCGCGGGCGCCGATGTGCTCGACGAGACCGCAAAGACCTATATCGCCAATGACAGCCTGCCGTTCCCGCGCCGCCTGCTCGCCGCGATGCGCGCGGGCGAAGCCGCCGGCGGCGACAAGCGCGGCAAGCAGTCCGCCGCGCTCCTGATCCACGGCGAGGAGGAATGGCCGACGCTGGACATCCGCGCCGACGATCATCCCGATCCGCTCGGCGAGCTCGAGCGGCTCGAGCGCGTCAGCCATGAGCTCTGGGTCCACTTCCGCGCTTCCATGCCGACGCGGCAGAACCCGGCCGGCAACACCGATCGCAGCGTCATCGACGCTAGCATTGCCGCAGCGCGCGCAAAACGCTCATGAACCCGAGCCCCCTCATCGAGATCAGCGATCTGCGTATTCGTTTTCACGGCGACGACGGCCGCGTCACCCATGCGGTCGACGGCGTCGATCTCAGCGTTGCCAATGGCGCGACGCTCGGCCTCGTCGGCGAATCCGGCTGCGGCAAGAGCGTGACGTCGCTGGCGATCATGGGCCTGCTGCCGAAGCAGAGCGCGGAGATCTCCGGCGCGATCCGCTTCGACGGTTTCGACCTGCTTAAGACGTCGGACCAGACCCTGCGCGACCTTCGCGGCAACCGGCTCGCGATGATCTTTCAGGAGCCGATGACCTCGCTCAATCCGAGCTTCACCATCGGCGACCAGATCGTCGAGACGATTTTGCGCCACCGCGGCGGCTCGCGCAGGAGTGCGCGCGAGCGGGCGATCGATCTGCTGCGTCGCGTCCACATCCCGTCGCCCGAGCGGCGGATCGACGAATATCCGCACAAGCTCTCCGGCGGCATGCGCCAGCGCGTCATGATCGCGATGGCGCTCGCCTGCGACCCGCGGCTGCTGATCGCGGACGAGCCGACCACTGCCCTCGATGTCACCCTGCAGGCGCAGATCCTGGAGCTGATGCGCGAGTTGAAGGCGGCGAGCGGCGCCGCCATCATCCTGATCACCCATGATCTCGGCGTGGTCGCCGAAGTCTGCGACGAGGTCGCGGTAATGTATGCCGGCGAGATCGTCGAGCGCGCGGCGGTGGACGAGCTGTTCTCGGCGCCGCAACATCCCTACACCGTCGGCCTGCTCGGCTCGATCCCGCGGCTCGACCATCGCGCCGAACAGCTCGCCACGATCGAGGGCATGGTTCCGAACATGATGCAGCCGCCCGCAGGATGCCGCTTCGCCGCGCGCTGCCCCTTCGTGCTGGACGCCTGCACCAAGACGCCGCCGCCGCTGGTCGAAGTCAGCCCCGGCCACCTCTCGCGCTGCCTCCGCGCGCCGCTCGAACGTCTGGTGTCGTGATGGCGCTGCTCGAGGTCGATGGCCTGGTCAAGCATTTCGTCGCCGAGCGTTCGCTGTTCGGCCGGGCGCTGGCGCATGTCAAAGCCGTTGATGGCGTTTCCTTTTCGCTCGATGCCGGCAAGACGCTGGCGCTGGTCGGTGAATCCGGCTGTGGCAAATCCACCGTCAGCCGGCTGGTGCTGCGGCTGATCGAGCCGGATGCAGGCCAAATCCGGTTCGAAGGCCGCGATCTGCTCTCGCTCGACGCCGGCGCGCTGCGCGCCTTTCGCCGCGAGGCCCAGATCATCTTCCAGGACCCCTACGCCTCGCTCAATCCGCGCATGACCGTCGGCCAGATCCTGACCGAGCCGCTGGCGCTGCACAATCTGGTGCCGCCCGCCCGGCGGCGCGAACGGGTCGAGGAGATCCTGCGGCTGGTCGGGCTGGAGGCGCGGCTGGCGCGGCGTTACCCGCACGAATTCTCCGGCGGCCAGCGCCAGCGCATCGCCATCGCCCGCGCACTCGCGGTCGAGCCGAAACTGATCATCTGCGATGAGCCGGTCTCGGCGCTCGACGTCTCGATCCGCTCGCAGATCCTCAATCTGCTGCGCGAGCTCCAGGACCGGCTTGGGCTGGCCTACATTTTCGTCTCGCACGACCTCGCGGTGGTCAAGCACATCGCCGACCACGTGGCGGTGATGAATCTCGGCCAGATCGTCGAAACGGCGGCGGCGGATGCACTGTTTGCGGCACCCCGCCATCCCTATAGCCGGGCCCTGCTGTCCGCGATTCCCGTGCCTAAACCGCGGGCAAAGCGCAGCCGGATTGTGCTGCAGGGAGAGATCCCCAGCGCGCTCAATCCGCCGCCGGGATGCCGCTTCCACACCCGCTGCCCTTACGTGGTCGACCGTTGCCGCAGCGAAATGCCTCAGCTCGTGCCGGATGGCATCGGACATGCAACGGCATGCCACCGGGCCTCGGAACTGCCGTCGTCCGAGGCGATCGTCCCAACGGACGGCGGCTTCTCCCCGGTTCTCGAAAAATTGGTCGCCGCCTTCAGCGGCGGCCCGGAAGCAGTCCGCGGCAGCGGGGTTAGTTCATTGGGGACGAACCCGGCATAGCCGCAAAACAGAGGTTGAGAGCGATGAGACCTATGCGTTTGGCACTCCTGGCGTCGGCATTGCTGACGTCGCTCGTGAGCGCGGCCCAAACCCAGGCCCAAGCCCAGACCACGCTTCGCATCGGCATCGCCGAGGATCCTGACATCCTTGATCCCAGCATCGGCCGCACCTATGTCGGCCGCATCGTGTTCTCCGCCTTCTGCGACAAGCTGTTCGACATCGACGAGAAGCTCAACATCGTGCCGCAGCTCGCGTTGTCCCATGAGACCTCGCCCGACGGCAAGGAGATGACGATCAAGCTCCGGCCCAACGTGAAATTCCACGACGGCGAACCGCTCGATGCGGAAGCAGCAAAATTCTCGATCGAGCGTCACATGACGCTGCCGACCTCGTTCCGCAAGTCCGAGCTCGCCAGCGTCGACCATGTCGAGGTCGTCGATCCCCTGACCATCAAGCTGGTGCTCAAGACGCCTTACTCCCCGTTGATCGCGCAGCTGACCGACCGCTCCGGCATGATGGTGTCGCCGAAGGCCGCCAAGGAAGCCGGCGACAAGTTCGGCCTGCATCCGGTCTGCGCCGGTCCCTACAAGTTCGTCGAGCGCGTGCAGCAGGACCGCATGGTGTTCGAGAGATTCGCCGACTATTGGAACAAGGACAACATCCATATCGACCGCGTGGTGTTCCTGCCGATCGTCGATGCCACGGTGCGCCTTGCCAACCTGAAGTCCGGCGGGCTCGACCTGATCGAGCGCGTGCTCGCCACCGACATCAAGGACGTGCGCGCCGATTCGCGGCTCGTGCTGTCGACGGCACCGGAGCTCGGCTATCTCGGCCTCACGGTCAATATCGGCAACGACAAGAGCAAGGGGCCGCTGAGCCAATCGGCGAAAGTCCGGCAGGCGCTCGATCTGTCGATCGATCGCGAGGCTCTCAACCAGGTCGTTTTCAACGGCGAATTCACCCCGGGCAATCAATGGGTCAGCCCTACCCATCCCTACTACCAGAAGGCATTTCCGGTTCGTGGCCGCGACATCGCGAAGGCCAAGGCGCTTCTGAAGGAAGCCGGAATCACTTCGCGGGTGACCGTCGATTACATGATTCCCAAAGGCGCGGAGAACGAAGCGGTTGCCCAGGTGATCCAGTCGATGGCCGCGGAAGCGGGCTTCGACATCAAGATCCGCGCGGTCGAATTCGCGACCACCTTCAAGCAGGCCCAGGCCGGCGAGTTCCAGATCTTCCAGATCAACTGGAGCGGCCGCATCGACCCCGACGGCAACTCCTACATCTTCATGCGCAGCAAGGCACCGCAGAACGATGGCGTCTATTCGAATCCGGAGACCGATAAGCTGCTGGAAGAAGGAAGGCTGACCGCCAATGTCGTGGAGCGCAAAGCGATCTACGAAAAGATGGCCAAGATCCTGCTCGACGATTTGCCGATCATATACATCTACCACCGCACGCTTCTGATCGCGCACACGACCAAGCTCCAGGGCTATAGGCAGATGCCCGATGGGCTGGTGCGCGTGGTCGGGCTGAAGTTCAAGTGACGGCGACAGCGCCCGGGACAGGCGTGCGACTATGCTGAACTTTCTCGCCCGCCGCATTGTGCAGATCGTGCCGACACTGTTCTTCGTGTCGGTGCTGATCTTCTCGCTGCAGCAATTGTTGCCCGGCGATCCGGCGCTGGTGATGGCCGGCGAGGAGCGCGATCCCGCCGTGATCGAGCAGATCCGCCAGCAATACCGGCTCGATCAACCGATTCCCGTGCAGTACGTCTACTGGCTCAAGGGAGTCCTGACCGGCAATTTCGGTGAATCGCTCCGCAACAAGATGCCGGTGCGCGAGCTGATCGCGCAGAAGCTGCCGGTGACGCTCCAGCTCGGCTCGATGGCAATGTTGATCGCGCTCCTGATCGGCATTCCCGCTGGCATCGTCTCCGCCGTGAAAAGGGGTACCGTCTGGGACTATGGCGCCAATTTGTTCGCGCTGTGGGGCATCTCGACGCCGAATTTCTGGCTCGGCATCATGCTCATCTTCCTGTTCTCGATCGAACTCGGCTGGCTGCCGGCGTCCGGCTACGTGCCGCTGACCGAGAATTGGCGTGGGAGCCTCGCCGCCACCATCATGCCGGCCTTCGTGCTCGGCAACGCGATTTCCGCGGTCCTGATGCGGCACACCCGGAGCGCCATGCTGCAGGTGCTGGAAAGCGACTATGTCCGCACCGCGCGCGCCAAGGGATTGTCCGAACGCTCGGTCATCCTCAAGCACGCCATGCGCAACGCACTCACGCCGATCATCACGCTCGGCGCGCTCGAGCTCGGCACGCTGTTGTCGGGGGCGGTTCTGACCGAGCAGATCTTCTCCATTCCCGGCTTCGGCAAACTGATCGTGGATGCCGTGTTCAACCGCGACTACGCCGTCGTACAGGGCGTCGTGCTGGTGACGGCGACGGTCTACATCACACTGAACCTGGTTGCCGATGTCGCCTACATCCTCGTCAATCCGCGGCTACGAGGATAGACTCATGACCGATGCCGCCCTGCCCGCCGCTCCCATCGCGCAGGCTGACGAGCTGGACAGCCCGGCGCGTCGCGCCCGGCGCCGCTTGTTCAAACGCAAGGCCGCAGTGTTCGGACTTGTGATGATCACGTTGTTCGTTGGGATCGCGCTGCTCGCGCCGCTCGTCGTGCCCTACGATCCCATCGCGACGAGCTGGAGCCTGGTCCGCAAGCCGCCCACTGCGGCGCACTGGTTCGGCACTGACGAACTCGGTCGCGACATCCTGAGCCGCGTCGTCTACGGCGCCCGCGCGTCGCTGCTCGCGGGCCTCATCTCGGTCGCAATCGCGCTCGGCGTCGGCGTTCCGCTCGGCCTGCTTGCCGGCTATCGCGGCGGCTTCGTCGATGCGCTGATCAGCCGGATCACCGACGCGATGCTGGCCTGCCCGTTCCTGATCCTGGCGATCGCGCTCGCCGCCTTCCTCGGCCCGAGCCTCGGCAACGCCATGATCGCGATCGGCATCTCGGCAACCCCGATCTTCATCCGCCTGACCCGTGGCCAGGTGTTGAACGTCAAGGCCGAGGATTATGTCGAGGCGGCACGCGCGCTCGGAAATCCGCCGTGGCGGATCGCGTTCGCGCACATCCTGCCGAACATCCTGCCGGCGCTGCTGGTGCAGGCGACGCTGTCGATCGCGGCCGCCATCATCGCCGAAGCCGCGCTGTCCTTCCTGGGTCTCGGCCAGCAGCCGCCGGCGCCATCCTGGGGCAGCATGCTCAACGCAGCGCAGCGCTTCCTGACCCAGGCGCCCTGGATGGCGATCTGGCCGGGGCTAGCGATCTTCCTCGTGGTGCTGTCGCTGAACCTGCTCGGCGACGGCCTGCGCGACGCGCTCGATCCGCGCCAGCGCTAGATCACGGTCTCCCGCATCACGCGGCGGCAATCCATCTCGTATTCGAGATCGACCACCGGCGGCCGGGCATAGTGCCAAGTCAGGCCGGACCGCAACGCCCCGCGGCGGACGAGCTCGTCGACCAGCGCGTGGTGGAAATCGTGCACGGAATAGGCCTGCACGCCGGTCGTGTCCTTCCAGCCGAAGCCGAAGGCCGTCATCCTGTTCTCCATCTGGGACGTCGTCGTGAAGCGCACCTTCTCGCGAAGGCCCTCCGGGCTGAGGTCGCGGTAGCGCACGGTGCGCTCGACATAGGTCCCACCGCCCTCGCGCGCCTCGGCGCCGCCGGCAATCACAAAGCTCGGCGTCTTCGAGCTCGTCGGCCGCGTGAAGGAGAACGCATAGAACGACGGCTCGGCCGGCGGATCGATCTCGGGACAGACATTGCTGCGCGCCACCGGATTGGTGGTGCCGTCGAAGATGCCCCATTCGGACAGCGTCTTTACATAGTGCAGGTTGAACGCGCGAAAGCCTTCCTCGCTGAAAGCCGCGGGCGAGCGCAGTTCGCAGGCGCAGAACGCCGTCAGCGGCCGCCCCGCCTCCTGAATATACTTCGCGGCAAGCGCAAAGCCTTCCGCGAGCGGCACCAGCCGGTCGAAGCGGACGCGCTCGATCTCATAGCCATCATCTGCGGCCGCACCGGCCGAATACTGGAATACGGATGGAATGAAACGGTAGTTGCCGGCGGAGAATTCACCAATCATCTCGGACTCCTATTCCAGTTGCATGCGAATGCCCTTGGCGCCGTTGAGCAGGCGCTTCAGGTGAAAGCCGGCCAGGGAATCGTCGGCATGCATGCCGACCAGCGCGGCGAAGGCCGGCATGGCCGCGGCATCACCGGCCTCCATCTTGGCAAAAGCCTCGGAATACAGCGCCGTTTCCGGCGCAGCGAATTGGGCCGGCGTCAGCGGCTCGAACGCGCGCAACGGTTCGCTGCGTCCGCGCAGTATCAGCTCCCCGACGGGACGCCCCCGAAAATTCTCAGCCGCCTCGGCGATGCTGGCACTGACGCAAATCCGCGTGCCTAGATGTTTGTTCGCGGCTTCCAGTCGCGCCGCGATGTTGATGGAGTCGCCATAAGCGGTGTAGTCGAAAAACCGGTTGCCGCCGAAATTTCCGACCAGCGCCGGCCCGGCGTGAATGCCGATGCGGGTGGTGCCGAAATTCACGCCCCTCGGCTTCCAACGCGCGGAAAAGTCCTCCGCCCAGGCGTCGAGATCGTGAGCGCAGGCGACTGCGCGCGTTGCATAGTCCGGCTGATCCCCGGGCGCGTTGAAGAGCACCTGGATTGCATCGCCGATGATCTTTGCAACAGTCCCCTCGTGCGCGAAGACGATTTCTGTCATGCCGCCGACATATTCGTTGAGAAGCGCGCCCAGCGTCTCCGGCGGCGCACTCTCGACCAGCGAGGTAAAGCCGGTAATGTCCGTGAAGATGGTCGCGACATCGCGCCACTGCACTTCGATCCCCTCGCTCTCACCGCTGGCCGCCAGACGCTTGGCGAGCTCGGGCGAGAAATGACGCGAGAGCGCGGCATGGGCGCGCTCCGCCTCCGCCTGGCGGCCTCGCACCTCACGAAGCATTTCGATGTGGCGGATGGTCTTCTGGATCGTCATCTCCAGGTCCGCAAAATCGATCGGTTTGGTCAGGAAGTCGAATGCACCGCGGTTCATCGCCGTGCGGATATTACTCATGTCGCCATAGGCCGAGACGATGATGGTGGACTTCTTGTCTTCGGCTTCCTGGAGCTTCGCCAGCAGCGACAGCCCGTCCATCCTGGGCATGTTGATGTCGGAGACCACCATGTCGACATGCGGGTTCTGCTCGAGCGACTGCAGCGCTTCGAGGCCGTCGCGCGCGAACATGATCGTCACCGACCCGTCGCGAATCTGCCTGCGGAATTTTTGCAGGACCAACGCCTCGAGATCCGGCTCGTCGTCGACGAAAAGGATGGTCGCGGTCATGCAGCTTGCCCGAGCCTCGTGTCGATTTCCTGCCGCAGCAGCGCGAAATCGATCGGCTTGGTGAGAAGTCCGACTGCGCCGCGCTCGATCGCCTTCCGGCGCGTCTCGGCGTCGCCGTAGGCGGTGATCATGATGACGGGAACGTCCGGATGCGCATCACGCACCTTCGGCAGCATGTCGAGCCCGCTCATGCCGGGCATGTTGATGTCGGACAGGATCAGGATCAACGAGGGATCGCGAACCTCGGCGGCGAGCTTCAGCGCATCGGGTGCGGACGGCGCGAATTCCATCTGGAAGCGGCCGGCACGCAAATCGCGCCGGAACTGCTGCCGGAACAGCGCCTCGACGTCGGGCTCGTCATCGACGACCAGGATGTAAACGTTCAACTCTTGCCTCCGGAAGTGTCGCCCGCCGCCATCATGCGCGGCAGGGTGATGATGAATTCGGTGAACACACCGGGCTCGGTGTTCACGTCAATCGTGCCGCCGTGTTGATTCACGACGATGTCATGGCTCATGGAAAGGCCGAGCCCGGTGCCCTCGCCGGCCGGCTTGGTGGTGAAGAAGGGATTGAACATCTTCTCCTTCACCTCGGACGGGATGCCGGTGCCGTTGTCGCGAATGCGGATCTCGACCCTGTCGCCGAAAGTTCTGGTTGCCGCGCGCAGGGTGGGCTCGAAGGCGTCTGCGGCGCTCTCCTTCCGCTGAGCAGTGGCGTAGAAGCCGTTCGAGATCAGATTGAGGAAGACGCGCGTAATCTCCTGCGGATAGACATCGACCATGCCTGCGGCCGGGTCGAAGCCGCGCTCGATCGTGACGTTGAAGCCGGGCCGTTCGGCACGTGCGCCGTGGTAGGCGAGATTAAGGCTCTCCTCCAGGATCGCGTTGATATCGCTGGGGCGATGCTCGCCGGAGCCCTCGCGCGAATGCAGCAGCATGTTCCTGACGATGGAATCGGCGCGCTTGCCATGCTGCACCACTTTTTCGAGGTTGCTCTTGAGCATGCCGGTCAGCTCGTCGACCTCCTCTTTTGTCGTGCCGTCGAGCGAGGCCGCTTGCAAGGCCTCGTTGAGCTCGTCGATCAGCTCGGTCGACACCGCCGAGAAATTGTTGACGAAATTGAGCGGGTTCTTGATCTCGTGTGCGATCCCCGCCGTGAGCTGGCCGAGGGACGCGAGCTTCTCGGTCTGGATCAGGCGGTCCTGCGCGGTGCGAAGATCGTTGAGGGACTGGCGGAGTTCGGCGGTCCGCTGCTCCACCTTGTTCTCGAGGTCTGTATACGATTCCTGCAGGCGCTCGCCCATGTGGTTGAACTGGTCGGCGAGCCCTTCGAGCTCGTCACCGGTCCTGATCGAGATGCGCTGGGAGAAATCGCCGCTGCCGATGCGCTCGGCGCCGCGCCGCAGCGCCTGGATCGGCCCGACCATGCGGCGCGCGAGGAATATCCCGGCAAGCACCGCGAAGATCGACGCCGCGAGCAGCACGAATGCAAGCCGTTCCAACGCGGCATAGAGCGCCGCATAGGCCTCCTCGACCGGGAGCTCGACGAACATGGTCCAGTGCAGCGGCGCGATCGGGGCCGACGCCGTCAGCACCTTCTGTCCCTGGAGATTGCGCGCTTCGGAAAGCGCGTCGAGCGCGGCGCTGCCTCCGGCAAGTGCGGCGCGCACCTGGGTGAGACCAGACATGTCGGTGTTGCGCAGGACCAGGCTGATATCGGGGTGCGCGATCAGACGTCCTTCCGGACCGACCACGTAGGCGTGTCCATGCTCGCCGACCTTGATCTGGGACACAACGTCCCAGATTAGCTTGAGATTAACCTCCGCGATGCTGACGCCGGCATCCTTGCGCGACCCCGTCTGCGCCAGGGTCATGTACGGCTCGGACTCCCTGCGGAAATAGACCGGCCCGTAAAAAACCTTGTGCGCGAGCGCCTCGGTGAACTTCGGATCGTCCGACAGGTCGATGCCGCTGTCGATCGCGTCCATAGCGAGCCGCGAGACCCGCAGCCGCTCCCTGCCGGTCGCATCGACCTGGGCGAGCTCAGTGACCGCAGGGACCTGGCGCAGCAGCCGCAGCGCATCGAACCGGCGCTGCTCGATCGAGCCCGCCGACCACGGCAGCTGCGTGGTCCAGCCGAGCTGGCTCTCGATCTCCTTGACGAACTGGCCGATCTTGGCCGCGGCCGCCTCGGCCTGTTCATGCTGAACCCGGATCAGCGCGGCCTTGTGCTCGCGATAATAGAAGAAGACCTCGAACAGCCCGTTCGCCAGCAGCGCGATCGCGACGACAGCCACGAACAGCGCGACATATTTGGTGAAGAGCCGGCTCTTGATCCCCTGCCCTGGCGTCGTGCCGGACGCGACGGCAACCGGCGCTGCGCTTGGCAGCGTCCTGGCTTGCGGGGTGTCGGGGTGGAGGGAAAGGCTCATCCCGCCGAACCTAGCAAGAAGACCGGACCTTGTCTCTCGCGAGCGGGGAAAGGCTAGCCGACGCGCCGGAGGCAATAGAAAAGGGCGGCAGCGGATTGGCCGCTGCCGCCCTCGGGTTCCTTGATTTGCGGCCTCAGGTCGGCCGCAGCGCCTTGGAGCCGAGGTCGAGGTCGTTGACCTGCTTGTTCCGCTCGGAATCGGCCGCCGCGCGATGGTCGGTCGCCAGCACCACGTAGACCGCCGGCAGCACGAACAGCGTGAACAGCGTGCCGATCGACATACCGGCGACGACCACCAGACCGATCGAGAAGCGGCTGGCCGCGCCCGCGCCGGTCGCGGTCAGCAGCGGGATCAGGCCCGTCACCATCGCGGCCGTGGTCATCAGGATCGGCCGCAGACGAATGCGGGCCGACATTTCGATCGCCGAGCGGCGGTCGAGCCGCTCGTTGATCTGGAGCTCGTTGGCGAACTCCACCATCAGGATGCCGTGCTTGGTGATCAGGCCCACCAAGGTCAGCAGGCCGACCTGGGTGTAGATGTTCATCGTCGCCACGCCGAAGAACAGCGGGATCAACGCGCCCACGATCGCCATCGGCACCGAGATCATGATGACCAGCGGATCGCGCAAGCTCTCGAACTGTGCCGCCAGCACCAGAAAGATGATGATTAGCGCGAAGCCGAAGGTGATCGCGAGCTGGTTGCCTTCCTGCACATATTGCCTGCTGTCAGCGAGATAATCATGGCTGAAACCTTGCGGCAGGTTTTTGGCCTCGCTCTCGAGGAAGTCGACCGCCGCACCGACCGTCACGCCGGGCATCGGCACCGCCGAGAAGGTCGCCGAGTTGAGCTGATTGTAATGGGTCAGCGAATTCGGCTCGGTCTTGGTCTCGATCGACACCACCGTCGACAGGGGAAGCTGCTGGCCGGTGTTGGTCGTCACGTAGTAGCCGGCGAGCGATTCCGGCGAGAGCCGCTTGCCGCGCGGCACTTGCGGGATGACCTGATAGGAACGGCCCTCGAGGTTGAAGCGGTTGATGTAGTTGCCGCCGAGCAGCACCGCGAGCGAGCTGCCGAGGTTCTGCATACTGACGCCGAGATCCTGCGCCTTGGTGCGGTTGATCGTCACCTTCACGTTCGGCTGGTTGTAGGCAAGGTCGCTGTCGGAGACGATGAACATTCCGCTCTTGCGGGCGGCAGCCTTCAGCTTCTCCATCTGTTCGTAGACAGTCTGGAAGCTGGCAGTGGAGTTGATCACCATCTGCACCGGGAGGCCGCCCGGGCCGCCCGGCAGCGGCGGCAGGTTGAACGCGAACGCCTGCACGCCCTCGATCTTGGAAAGCTCGGCCTGCACCAGCGACTTCAGCTGGATCGACGAGCGCTTGCGCTCCTCCCAGGGCTTGAGCAGCATGCCGGCGATACCGCCCTGCGGGCCGTTGATGCCGTTCAGCACGAAGCGCAGATCGGTCTCGGGGAATTTCTGGAATTCCTTGTCGAGCTTCTCGCCGTAAAAGTCGACGTAGTCGATGTTGGCGTATTTCGGCGCCTTGGTCACCGCGAACACGATGCCCTGGTCTTCCTCAGGCGCCAGCTCCTTCGACGTGTGCATGTAGAGGAAGCCGACGAGCCCGAGGATGGTCACCGCAAACAGGCCGGTGATGGCCTTGTAGTCGAGCGAGCGGTCGAGCCTGCGCCCGTACCACCGCGTCAGCGCGCCAAACACCTTGTTGACGAGCTTGGCGAAGCGTCCCTCTTCGGTGTTCTTCAGCAGCACCGAGCACATCATCGGCGACAGCGTCAGCGCGATCACGCCGGACACGATCACCGAGCCCGCAAGCGTGAAGGCGAATTCGCGGAACAGCGAGCCGGTCAGGCCGCCGAGGAAACCGATCGGCGCGTACACGGCCGCGAGCGTGATGGTCATCGAGACGACGGGACCCACGATTTCGCGCGCGCCTTCCAGCGACGCCTGGACCGGCGTTTTCCCTTCCTCCAGATGGCGATGGATGTTTTCCACCACGACGATGGCGTCGTCGACCACGAGGCCGATCGCGAGCACCATCGCGAGCAGGGTCAACAGGTTGAAGCTGAAGCCCAGCGCCAGCATCAGCGTGCAGACGCCGATCATCGACAGCGGGATGGTGACGACGGGAATGATCACCGAACGGAACGACGCCAGGAACAGGAAGATCACCACGATCACGATGATCACGGCTTCACCCAGCGTCTTCTCGACCTCGTCGATCGAGGATTGGATGAACTTGGTCGAATCGTAGGCGACCTTCATCTTCATCGACGGCGGCAGATTGCGCTCGAGTTCGGGGAACAGCGCCCGCACGCCCTTGACCAGCGTCAGCGGGTTGCCCTGCGGCGTTGCCTGCACACCGATGAAGATGGCGTGCTCGCCGTTGAAGGCGACGCTCGCGTCCGTGCTCTGGGCCGCAAGCTCAACGGTGGCAATGTCCTCCATCCGCACGAAGCCGCCGTCCTTGGCCTTGACGATCATCTTCTTGAACTGGTTGACGTCGGTCAGGCCCGTATTCGTCGAGACGTTCGAGACGATGAGATAGCCCTTGGTCTGCCCCGCCGCGGACTGGAAGTTGTTGGCTGTGATCGCGGTCGCGACATCCGCAGGCGACACGTTGCGGCCGGCCATCTTCAGGGGATCAAGCCACAGCCGCATCGCAAAGGTCTGGCCGCCGAGAATGTCGGCGGAGGCCACGCCGTCGACGGTCGACAGCACCGGCTGCACAACGCGCGTCAGATAGTCGGAGATCGCCGAGCCCGACAGCTCTTCTGACGAGAATCCGAGATACATCACGGCCGTGGTCTGGCCCGTGGTCTTGGTGACGATCGGATCGTTGGATTCCTTCGGGATCAGATATTTGACCGAGTTCGTCTTGGCCAGAACCTCGGTCAGCGCCTGGTTCGGATCGAAATTCAGCTTGATGTAGACCTGGATCGTCGAGGTGCCGAGCACCGAGGACGAGGTGATGTAGTCGACGCCTTCGGCCGAGGCGACCGCCTGCTCGATCGGTGTGGTGATGAAGCCCTGGATCAGGTCCGCGGACGCGCCCGGATAGACGGTCGTGATGTTGATGACCGTGTTCGACAGCTTCGGATATTGCCGGATCGGCAGCGTCGTCGCCGCGCGCAGGCCGATCAGCAGGATCAGCAGGCTGACGACGACCGACAGGACCGGGCGTTTGATGAAAATATCAGTAAAGCGCATCGCGGCGATCTCGATTTCTTTGACTTGCAAAGCGCATGACCCGGCCGTGCCGGATCATGCTGCAACGTGTACGATGTCAGTAGCGCGGCGGCTGCGCCGGGATCTGCGGAGCCGGGTCGGTCGAAATCGACACCGCCGCGCCCGATTGCAGCTTGAGCTGGCCGACGGCGACGACCTTGTCGCCCGGCTTCACGCCCTTGACGATTTCGACGCGGCCTTCGACCCGGTTGCCGGTCTGCACGAAAGTGCGCACCGCACTCAGGCTGGTCTTGCCGTCAGCTTCCTTCTTCTCGGTGATCACGAACACCGAGTCGCCGTACAGCGTGTAGTCGACCGCCGTCTCCGGCACGGTGACCACGGCCGGCTTGTCCGGCAGCACCACCGTGGTGGTCACGAACATACCGGGCTTCAGGATCTTCTCCGGATTGGAGATGGTCGCCTGCACGCGGATATTGCGGGTGTCGGCCGAGATCTGCGGCTCGATCGTGGTGATCTTGGCGTCGAAGGTGCGGCCCGGATAGGCGTCGACCTTCAACCGGACCGGCTGACCGACCTTGAGGTTGCCCGAGTCCTTTTCCGTCACCGTGAAGTTGGCCCACAGCTCCGACAGATCCGTCAGCGAAACGATAGCCGTGCCGGCGGTCAGATACTGGCCGACCTCGACCTTGCGGACGCCGAGATCGCCGGCGAACGGCGCGCGGACCAGCTTCTGGGAGATCAACGCTTCGGTCTTGGCGATCCCGGCCATTGCCTGGTCGTAGGCAGCCTGCGCTTGATCGACGGTTGCCTGCGGGCCGAACTGGCGCGACGCCAGTTGCTTGGCGCGGTCAAGCGACAGCTGCGCGACGGTGGACTGCGCCTTGTAATTGGCGAGGTCGCCCTGCTCCGGCGCGTCGAACATCTGCACCAGCGGCGTGCCGGCCTCGACATGCGTGCCCGGCTCGAACTTGATCTCGGTGACGCGGCCGTTGACGTCGGCGCTGACGTCGACCTGGTGCACGGCGGACAGCCCGCCGACGGCCGTCAGCAGGTTCGGCACCACCTCGGACTTCGCCTCGGCGGCGCTGACCGCGACCGGCGGCGGCTTGTTGTTGGCGAAGAACTGCTTGATCATCTGGCCGCGGAAATAATTGAACCAGACGAGGCCACCGACGAGCACGGCGAGAAGCGCGCCGACGATGATGAACCAGAGCACCGGCCGGACCGGACGCTTGGGAGCCTTGTTGTCGATCGGTTCGCCCGAAATCTTGTGTTCGGTGACGATGTTCATGTCATGCACTCTCTGCAATCGCCGTCTTGTTCGCACACGCGGCCTGATCGCGGCCTAAATGCGAAGCAATTGCGGCGTCGTTAAGTCCGATACCCCTCAGGAGAAACTCACAGAGCTGCCGCTCGAGGTCGTTCGCCTTGCCGTAAGCGAGACACGGCGTGACCGGCAGCCTGGTCAGCGCAGCCGTCATCACGGTGTGATGCGCAAACCAGAACAGGTTGAGCGGTTCGCCGTTGTATGGCCGCGCGTCCCCCGCGGCAACCGCACGCTTAAGCGAGGCGACGAAGGCCGCCCCGATCAGCGTTTCGATCTTGGCATATAGCAAACGGGCAAATTCGCCATCATCCAAATGACTCGTGGTCATCAGTCGCAGGCGCTGGGCCTCTTCCTGGTCGGGCCCGTCGGCGACGTGCATGAAATGCCCCACCATGCCGCGGATCAGTTCGACCAACGTGGCGGTCGACGGCTCACGTTCGAGCAGCTCCATCAGCGCCGGGTCCGCCTCGCATTCGTCGCTGAGAATTTCGGCGTACAGCGCGGCCTTGGACGGGAAATGCTTGAACAACAGCGCCTCGGAAATGGCAGCGGCGGCCGCCACGCTCTTGGTCGTGGTGCCGGTATAGCCGTGCCGGGCAAAGCAACGCTTTGCGGCGCCGAGGATCAATTGACGCCTCAGGTCGCTCGTCATACGCAATGAGCTCATGCTAGTGAGTAAGCACTCACCCACGCAAAAGTCAAGCACTATGCTGCATCGCAACCTGAGTGCGTTGTAATTCCAATTGAAATTGACCTCGCCTACACGGTCCCCGTGCAGGACGGGAGCGCCAGAAGGCCCGCCTAGATTGGCTGAAAACCGAGGTCGCCGCGAATTCGGTTCAGGATGTAGGTCCCATCCCGGCTCGGCAAGATCCGCTCCAGATTGGCGCTGTCGATCTTCACATTGGCAAAGCGCGGCCCGGCCGTAACGTCGTGGACGGCTTTGGCGAAGGCCTCGACCTCGGCCATGGTCGTCACAGACCGGCTATCCCCGATGCCGCAGGCCTTGGCGACGCCGACCAGATCGGCGGCCGCGGCCGTGTGGCTGGTCTGGCCCCCGGTTTCGCCATAGGCCTCATTGTCGAGCACCGCGATCGAAAGATTGGACGGCTTTTGCAGGCCGATGGTGGCAAGGCTGCCCAGGCCCATCAGCATCTCGCCGTCGCCGGTGATGACCAGCACCGGCAATTTTGGCTGCGCCAAAGCGAGGCCCAGGCCGATCATCGCCGCCCCGCCCATGCCGCCCCAGAGGTAGAAATTCCGTGCATGGTCGCCGGCCGCGCACATGTCGTTGGTGGAGGCGCCGAGGCCGCCGATCGCAACCACATCCTTGCGGTCCGCGAGAAGCGTGGACACCACCTGACGGCGGTCGAGGAGATTGGCCTTGCTCATTTGGTGAAAACCTTGGCGCCGATCAGGCGCTGCGACAGCAGGACGGCGGTGGGCGTGAGCGCGTGGTAGGCCTGCGCGGCCGCCGCCTCTAACACTGCCGGCACCTCGGCTGCGTTAGACGCCCGCAGCACCTTGACGCCCGAGAGCTCGAACACGCCCTGCGTGGTCGATCCCATCGGCACCTGCCACGGATTAAACTCGCCCCACTCGCCACGCATGGTCACCAGGGTGAGGAAGGGAAAGCGCAGGATCGGGATCAGCGACAGCATGTTGATGCAATTGCCGACCCCGCTCGACTGCATCAACAGCACGCCGCGCTGGCCACCCGTCCAGGCGCCGGCGAGCAGCGCCACGCCCTCCTCCTCCGTCGTCAGCGGAATGCCGCGCATCGTGGACGATGCCAGCACGCGCTGGATCAGCCTCGAATGGCCGGCGTCGGGCACGTAAGGCACCTGCCGAACGTCGAAGCGTTGCAGGGCCGCGAAGATATCGTCTGGCCATGAAGGAGCCGTGTCGGCAGCGTCAGCGCGGGCGAGCATTTTCGTGTCCGGTCGGCTTGCAAATCACGGCTCGACTGTAGACGGTGAACCGACCCGCTCAAAAGAGCGAATACAGCATATCGGACTCAACCGGCGAGTATGGCGGCATGAACGCAAGTGCGAACGAACTGGCGGCCAGTTTCGATCTGGAGAAGCTGACGCCGGAATTCTACGACGATCCCTACCCGACCTATCGTGCACTGCGGGAGAACGAGCCGGTCAAGCGCCTACGCAACGGCACCGTGTTCCTGACCCGCTATGACGACCTCGTCACGACCTACAAGAACACAAAATCGTTCAGCTCGGACAAGAAGCGCGAGTTCGCGCCGAAATACGGCGACACACCGCTCTACGAGCACCACACCACCAGCCTCGTCTTCAACGATCCGCCGGCGCATACGCGCGTGCGGCGCCTGATCATGGGCGCGCTGTCGCCGCGCGCGATCACGGGGATGGAGCCTGATATCGTCAAGCTGGTCGACGACCTGCTCGACGCCATCGCCGTCAAAGGTGATTGCGAACTGATCGAGGATTTCGCCGCCTCGATCCCCATCGAGGTGATCGGCAATCTGCTCGACGTGCCCCATGACGAGCGCGCGCCGCTGCGCGACTGGTCGCTGGCGATCCTGGGCGCCCTCGAACCGGTGGTGGCGCCTGAAGTCGCTGCCCGCGGCAACAAGGCCGTGACGGATTTTCTCGCCTATCTCGAAACGCTGGTCGCACGCCGACGAGCGAAGCCTGGCAACCCCGAACGCGACGTGCTGACGCGACTGATCAAGGGCGAGGACAACGGCGAGCGGCTGACCGAGAAAGAGTTGCTGCACAACTGCATCTTCCTGCTCAACGCGGGCCACGAGACCACCACCAACCTGATCGGCAACGGCCTCGTGGCGCTCGACCGGAATCCGGATCAGAAGCGGCGGCTGATCGACCACCCCGAGCTGATCAAGACTGCGGTCGAAGAGATGCTGCGCTACGAGAGCTCGAACCAGCTCGGCAACCGCATGACCACGGAGCGGGCCGAGCTTGGCGGCGTCATGCTCGATGCCGGCACGTCGATCACGCTGTGCATCGGCGCGGCCAACCGCGATCCCGCGCAGTTTCCGCACCCCGAGAGCTTCGACATCGCACGCACGCCGAACCGGCATCTCGCCTTCGCCACCGGCGCGCATCAATGCGCCGGCATGGCGCTGGCGCGGCTGGAAGGCGCCATCGCGGTCTCACGCTTCTTGGCGCGCTTCCCGAATTATGCCGTGAGCGGACAGCCGGTCAGGGGCGGACGGGTGCGGTTCCGCGGCTTCTTGAGCGTGCCCTGCGCGATCGGCTGAGGCCTCACAACAAAAAAACGCGAAAACAACCCCGTGCACAGTAGAAGGTTACCGGCGCGGGATGCGCCGGTGATTGCGCGCAACCGTTTGACATCTCAGGCCATCGGCGCCGCCGCGCGCAACAAACCCTGGAAGGCCTAAACCGCCGTCTTGTGCCGCGCGATACAGGTTTGCAGCACCTCGTCCATCGGTTTACTCCACCACTCGTTGGAGAAGATTTCGATCTCCGAATAGCCGGCAAAGCCCTGTGCTTCGACCGCTTCGCGCACCGATTTGATGTCGATCACGCCGTCGCCCATCATGCCGCGGTCGTTGAGAATGTCCCTGGTCGGCACCAGCCAGTCGCAGACATGGAAGGCCAGCAGGCGATCTCGGCTGGCGCGCGCGATCTGCCCCATCAGTTCGGGATCCCACCAGATGTGATAGACGTCGAGCGCGACGCCGAGCATGCCGCTGCGACCAGGATCAAGCCGGTCGCAGATGTCGAGCGCCTGCTTCGTCGTGTTGACGCAGGCGCGGTCCGCCGCATAGGCCGGATGCAGCGGCTCGATCGCCAGCGGCAGCTTGGCCTGTTTGGCGTAGTCGAGCATTTCGGCGAGCGCCTCCTCGACCTGCGTCCGCGCGCCGGCAATGTCCTTCGACGCCTCGCTGCCAGGCCGCGAATATTGCGGCAGGCCGCCGACGACGAGAACGATGCAGGGTGCTCCCAGCGCCTTGGCTTCATCAACGCAGCGCCGGTTATCGTCGCGCACCTCGACCCGCCGCGATGCGTCGGAGGTGAACATACCGCCACGGCAATAGCCTGAGAGATCGAGGCCGGCCTCGCGCACCGCGCGCGCGGCGCGATCGAGGCCGACGGCTGCGACCTGGTCGCGCCAGGGATCGATGGCGCGGATGCCGTGCCTGGCACAGGCCTCGACGATCTCGACGAGGTCACCCTGCTTGCGGATCGTCGCCGTGTTGAGCGACAACCAGCGATGGTCGGACGCGAAATCACGCATCAGGATTCGATTCCGTGCGTTGAGAGCACCGCCTTCATCCGCAGCGTCGCCAGCTCCGGATCGGCGAGCAGCCCGGCCTTGTCGGCCAGTCGGAACAGCTCGGCCAGATGCAGCGTCGAGCGCGTGCTCTCCTGCCCGCCGACCATGGTGAAGTGGTCCTGGTGGCCGTTGAGATAGGCCATGAACACCACGCCGGTCTTGTAGAACCGCGTCGGCGCTTTGAAGATGTGCCGCGACAGCGGCACCGTCGGCCCCAGCACGTCGTGGAAGCCCGCTTCGTCACCAGCAGCCAACCGCGACAAGGCGTAGGACGCCGCCGGCGCGATCGCGTCAAAAATGCCGAGCAGCGCGTGCGAAAAGCCCTGTTCGTCGCCGGCGATCAGCTCCGCGTAATTGAAGTCGTCGCCCGTGTACATCTTGATGCGCTTGTCGAGACGACGGCGCATGTCGATCTCGCGCTGCTTGTCGAGCAGCGAAACCTTGACACCGTCGACCTTGGCGGCGTTGCCGTTGATGATGGCGACCGCAATATCCATCGCCTTGTCGAGATCGCTGGTGCCCCAATAGCCCGTTAGCGCCGGATCGAACATGTCGCCGAGCCAGTGGATGATCACGGGCTCGCGAACCTGCGACAGCACGCGGTCATAGACCCTTGCGTAATCGTCGGCATTACGGCCCAGCTTCGCCAGCGCGCGTGACGCCATCAAAATGATGCGGCCGCCGACCTTCTCGACAGCCGATATCTGCTCCTCATAGGCGCGGATCACGTCGTCGAGATTTTTGGCGTCCTCGACCGCGAGATGGTCCGTGCCAGCGCCGGAGAACACCAACGCGTTGCGTCGCTTGGCGGCAGACACCGAGCGCGTGATCAACTCCAGCGAGGTCGGCCAGTCCAATCCCATACCACGCTGCGCAGTGTCCATGGCTTCCGCAACGCCGAGCCCGAGGTCCCAGACGTGCTCGCGGAAGGCGATGGTCTTGTCCCAGTCGACGGCAGCGGAGAGCCACGGGTCGTTGTCGGCGAAGGGATCGGTCACGGTATGGACGGCCGAGAACGCGATGCGGTTCAGCGGGCCCTCAAGCTTTGCGGGAAAGCTTCGCGAGGCCGCGAGCCGGTAGGTCTCGATCGAGCGATCGGCCTTCGGCAGTTTGAGCGACAGGGACGACATCGACAGGACGGGCTTGTTCATTATTCCCTCCTCAGACCTTGATCGGCGCGACATCGATCCAGCGCCGCTCCTTCCAGCTCTTGAGCGCGCATTCGGCGAGCTGCACGCCCTTGACGCCTTCGAGCAGCGTGAACTTGTAGGGCGCATCTTCATAGACGTGGCGGATGAACATCTCCCACTGCTCCTTGAAGCCGTTGTCGTAGGTGACGTTGTCAGGCAGTTTCTGCCAGTCGCCGTAGAAATCGTGCAGCCGCTTCTCGTCGGGATTCCACACCGGCCGGGGCGTCGCCTGCCGCGCCTGGATCATGCAGTCGGAAAGGCCGGCGACGGCCGAGCCGAGTGTGCCGTCAACCTGGAAGGTGACGAGATCGTCGCGATAGACGCGCGTCACCCAGGACATATTGATGTGGGCGATGGCGCCGCCCTTGAGCTGGAACGTGGCATAGGCGGAGTCGTCCGCGGTCGCCTTGTACTTCTTGCCCTGCTCGTCGAAACGCTCCGGGATGTCGGTGTTGCCGATGCAGCTCACGCTCTCGACCTCGCCGAAGAGATTGTCGAGCACGTAGCGCCAGTGGCAAACCATGTCGAGGATGATGCCGCCGCCGTCCTCGTCGCGATAATTCCATGACGGCCGCTGCGCCTCCTGCCAGCCACCTTCGAACACCCAATAGCCGAACTCGCCGCGCACCGAGAGGATGCGGCCGAAGAAGCCGGAGTCGCGCAGGAAGGCAATCTTCTTCAGGCCGGGCAGGAACAGCTTGTCCTGCACCGTGCCGTGCTTGATGCCCTTGGAATTGGCGAGCTTGACGACCTCGAGCGCCGCCTCGAAGTTCGTCGCGATCGGCTTCTCGCAATAGACGTGCTTGCCGGCATTGATGGCCTGGGTCAGCAGCCCGGGGCGCGCCTGCGTGGTTGCGGCATCGAAGAACATGGTGTCGTTCTTGTCAGCGAGGGCGGCGTCGAGATCCGTGGTCCAGCGCGTGATGTTGTAGCGCTTGGCGAGCCCCTCGACCTTCTCGGCGCTGCGGCCGACCAGGATCGGGTCCGGCATCACGCGGTCGCCGTTCTTCAAGCGGACGCCGCCCTGCTCGCGAATCGCGACGATCGAGCGGATCAGATGCTGGTTGAGGCCCATGCGGCCGGTGACGCCGTTCATGATGAGGCCGAGGCGTTGGGTGGTCATGCCGATTGCTCCCAGAGTGATTGTGGCTGTTCGAGCGGGCGAAGCGCCGACCAATCCGGATGGACCGACGTCGCAAAGCCTGTCGTGTGAAGCGATCCCGTCAGGAGATCGCCGCTGTGAATGGAGAGACGAATGCCCTGCCCTGCATCCGCATAGAGATCGGGATGCGCGGCCGCGAAGGCATGGGCTTCAGCGGCGGGCGTATCACCGAAGCCATCGACGTAATGGTGGCCGTTACGTTCGGCATGGGTGATGCCGATGAAGGCACCGAGCGCAAGGTCCTGCTGCACGGCGAGGCCCGCCTGGCAGGTCAGGTCCTCGCCGGTCACGAAGAATCTTTCGCCGGCCACGCTCCATTTCGCCGCGCGCGTCGCGTTGACGATGGACTTGTAAAGCCCTTTGCAGGATTTCGAGGAGATGCCGTGATACCCAAGCGCCCGTGCCGCAGGAAACGCGTCGTAGGAATCGTCGGCTTCGTCGATGATGAAGCCGCGCGTCGCGAGCGAGCCGAGCGGCGACTGCCTCGTGACATCGCGCGGCATCGGCTGCTCGATATAGAGCAGCCTGGATGAAATCGATCGCAGCGCGGGATCATGGTCGAGCCGGCCGATGAGTTCATGCAAGGCTGCTAAATCGGCATATTGCTCGTTGGCATCGAGCGTGACCTTGTAGTCACGGTCCAGCGCATCGAGCTCCTTGCCAATGCGCGCCAGCCGCGCTGCATCGGCGACGGGGTCCCCCGACAGCTTCAGCTTGAAGTATCTTGCACCGGAGTTCTCGTGGGGATCCGCAACTCCGCCCTGGCCTTCAACGGTGTCGTCGAGACCGACGGTATGCCTGATGGCAACGCGCGCCAGCGGCTTCCGGCCGGATAGAAACGCCTTGAGATCCGTGTCCTTCAGGTCGGGCGAAAGCCGCGCATCGATGCCGGCGATGTTGCCGGCCATGCCGTCGAAAAAATTGGTCTCGGCGGCACGGAGCAGCGCGTCGAGGATCGCTTTGTCGATTTCCGCAGGGCCGTAGGCCGCGGCAAGCGCCGGAATGTTCTTTTTCGCACAGGTTGCGACCTGGGCACCGACGCACGATGCATGCAGATCGAATGCCGTCAGAAATCCGGTTCGCGCGAGATAAAGCCCCCGCGCGATCTCCAGCGAGCGGCGCAAATCATCGACGGTCTGCGCCGGCGACAGCTCCGGCCGCTTGTCGAACCATTTCGGCACCAGCAGCTCGGCGCTCGCCCCGAATGCACTTCCCCTGCCCTCGACCTCGATCTCGACCCGCACGTAGAGCTGCGGTGTCGCATTGATGGTGATCGCGCCGAAGCGGAACGGCCGCGCGAAATGCACGGGACGTTCGAAGAACGCGATATCTCGCAGCTTCAGGCGCGGGGACATGGTGCGTCCACATGTGAATTTGATGGAGACCGATTTGGCCACGCCGGCGGTGCACCTCTCCCGCTTGCGGGAGAGGTCGGCGCTACGCGCCGGGTGAGGGTTTTCTCCTCTGGGGGAGTGTCCCGTTGTTGAGATACCCTCTCCCCAGCCCTCCCCCGCAGGCGGGGGAGGGAGCGCAGCGCCGTCGGGGTCGCAGCCGAAACCAATCGCATTGCTTTAGTCCAACGCCCCTTGCGAGAAGAAGTGCTTGCGGATCCGCTGCACCAGCTCCGTGAAAACCGGGTCCGCCATCACGTCCAGCGAACGGGGCCGCGGCAGCGGCACGTCGTAGATCGCGGCGACCGCGCCGGGCCGCTCGGTCATGACCAGCACGCGATCGGCGAGGAACACGGCCTCGGGGATCGAATGCGTGATCAGCAGGACCGTCTTCCTGGTCTCGCGCTGGATCCGCATCAGCTCGACATTCATGCGCTCGCGCGTCAACGCGTCGAGCGCGCCGAACGGCTCGTCCATCAGCATGATCCGGGGATCATGCACCAGGGCGCGGCAAATCGAGGCGCGCTGCTGCATACCGCCGGAGAGCTGCCACGGCAGCTTCTTCTCGAAACCTTCGAGCCCAACCAGCTTCAACAGTGCCTTGGCGCGGTCGAGATATGTCTGCCGCGGCAGCCGCTTCATGTCGATCGGCAGCATCACGTTGGACAGGATGTTGCGCCATGGCAGCAGCAGCGCGTTCTGGAACACGATGCCGACATTGCCATGCGGCGCCGTCACCTTCTCGCCCTCGACCAGGGTCTCGCCCGTGGTCGGCGGCAGCAGTCCCGAGATCAGCTTGAGCAGCGTGGACTTGCCGCAGCCGGACGGGCCGACCACGACGAAGAACTCACCGTCATTGATGTGGAAGTCGAGCGGCCGCAACGATGGCACATCGCCGTCGCGCGTCCGATAGGTCTTCGACACGCCGGACAGTTTGATGCCCGACGCATCGCCGGCAGCCCGGTCGCTCACCAGTCTCAGATGCGCGGCCGGCTGCAGGGTTTCACTCATGTTCGTCGCAGGTTTCACGAGCCGCTCTTCGGCAGATAGTCGTTGGTGTAGAACGCCTTCGGGTTCTCCTTGGCCTTGGCATCGAGCCCGCCATATTCGACCATCAGATTGACCGAGTCCGTCATGTTCTGGTCGGTGACCTGGAACGGCCGCTTGCTCTTGGTCTCGGGCGTCCGGTAGAGCGGAATGGTCAGCTCAAATCCTTGCGTCAGCGTGTCGATCTTGCCGCCCTTGGGGTTGGCATCGAGGATCGACTGCGCCGCGGCCTTCGGCTCCTTCTCAGCGGCCTCGACCGCCTTGGTCGTGGCCGACATGAAGCGGCGGACGAGATCGGCATTGGCCTTCACATAATCAGTGTTGGCGATGATGCCGGAGGAGACCATGTTGATGCCGTAGTCGGCGAACTTGATCGGGTAGACGTCCTTGCCGGTGGCGTCCTTGATCTTCATCGACTGGTCCATGACGTAGCCGAGCAAGAGATCGGCCTGGCCGTTGATGACCGCGTTGAGCTTGGTCTGGCCATCGCCCGCCACCGTCTGGAAGTCGCTTTCCTTGAGGCCGGTCTTCTTCAGGAACAGCGGCCAGATCTGGGTCATGGAATCGGCCGGCGTGATCGCGACCGTCTTGCCCTTGATATCCTCGGGCTTCCTGATGTTCTTGTCGACGAAACCCATGGCAGACATCGGGCTGGTCTGGAGCAGAACGCCAGTCGCAACCACTGGCGCACCCTTGATCGCGGCGCGCATCATGGTGGGCACGTCGACATAGCCGAAATCGGCGGTCTTGGCGGCCACCGCCTGCGTGGTCGCGGCCGAGCCGCGGCCTTCCTGGATCTCGAGGTCGATGCCTTCGGCTGCGTAAATGCCCTTGGCCTTGCCGTAATAGAACGGCGCGTGCTCGCCATAGACGTACCAGTTGAGCATCAGCACGACCTTGTCGGCTGCTTGCGCCGGCATGGCCGCGAACACCATCAGCGCCGCCGAGACAGCTCCTATCCACCGCTTCATCGTCACTCTCCCTTGTCGTTGTTTGCGTCGGCCGTTGGCGGCCGTTCGTTGCTTTGGTTGTTGTTAAGAGGCGAAAATCACGTCCTCGCGCTGGCTGACATGCCAGGGAATGACCAGCTTCTCGATCCGGTCCACGATCCAGAACAGGATGACGCCGAGCAACGCGAGGATCACGAGCGCCGCGAACATCGTCGGCAGGTCGAAGGTGCCGATCGAGCGCTGCATCACATAGCCGATGCCGGAATTGGAGCCGACGAACTCGCCGACGACGGCACCGACCACGGCGAGCGTCACCGATACTTTGAGGCCGGAGAAGATCGCGGGCAGCGCATGCGGCAGGTTCACCGCGCAAAACACCTGGAAGCGGCTGCCTTGCATGGCGCGTGCGAGATCGACCATATCCGGATCGACGGATTTGAAGCCTTGCACGGCGGAGACCACCACCGGGAAAAACCCAAGCAGGAACGCCGAGATCACTTTTGGAATGATGCCGAAGCCGAACCACACCACGAACAGCGGCGCGATCGCGATCTTCGGCACGGATTGCGAGAACACCAGCAGCGGATAGACGTAGCTCTCCACCGTCTTGGATCCCGCGATCAGCATCGCAATAGGGATACCGAACAGCGCCGAGAGCGCGAAGCCGCAGACGGTGGCATAGGTCGTCGGCCAGGACTGGCGCAGCAGTTCCGGCCAGTCGGTGCGCAGCACCGCAATGACATCGCCCGGTGACGGGATCTGATAGGCGGGAATCTTGAACAGCCGGATCGCGAGATCCCAGGCCACGACGATGAACACCAGGAACAAAAACGGCCGGATCCAGGCCGCATTCAGCATCTTGGACACCGCACTCTGCGGCTTCAGTTCAGCCACGTCTCACTCCCGGTCGTCTTGCTTGTTGGGCGAGAAATTAACCCGTTGGGTAAATACTGTCCAGCGGTTTTCCTGCGACGTTTTGGGCGGGGGGTTCCGGGGCTTTTGGGCGGGGGATCGCGGCGGAACGTGCCGTCCCTCCAAACATTCGGTGTCGTCCTGGCGAAGGCTAGGACCCATAACCACAGGGTGAAGTTTGGCGAAGGCTGGTCGTTCGGGATTGGCACCACGCGCGATCGATGGATCACGCGGTATGGGTCCTGGCCTTCGCCAGGACGACATTGGGGGAGCAGTCCGACTCCACAATTTCCATTATCGCAAGCAGCGATACGATGAAGTCGTTCTAAACCGTCTGCGCCACCGCGGCGCGCGACTTTGGCGTCTTCGTCACAGCTAACAGCGCAGCCGACTGCCCCGTCAGCGCTGCCAGCACGAGGCCGACCATGTGGTCCAGCCGCTCGTCCTTGGCGTCCTTGGCCAGCAAATCGCGACCGAAGATCACGCTCAAGGTGGCCGAATTCGACAGATAGAAGAAGCACAGCCCCGCGATCGAGATGTAGAGCTGGACAGGATCGACCGCGACCTTGAAGTCGCCGCCGGACACACCGCGCCGCACCACGGTGCCGATCATCTCGACGAAGGGCGAGTGCATCGACTTGACCTTGGTCGAGCGCTTCAAATGTTTTGCGCGCGCGAGATTCTCGGTCTGGAGCAGCGACAGGAATTCGGGATTGCGCAGGAAGTAATTCCAGGTGAACTCGATCAGGCGCCTGATCGCCTCGGGCGGGTCGAGATGTTCGAGATCGAGCCCGCGCTCCTCGCTGCGGATCTTGTCATAGGCGCCTTCGAGCACCGCGAGATAGAGCTCATCCTTGTTGCCGACGTGATAATACAGCATCCGCTTGTTGGCGCCGGCGTTGGCCGCGATGCGGTCGACGCGCGCACCGGCAAGCCCGTGCGCCGAGAATTCCTGCTTGGCGGCTTCGAGAATGCGCAGCCGCATCCCCTCGGGATCGCGCTGCCATTTCAGAGTTCGCTTTGCCGCTGCTTTCGCCAAACCGGGTGCTCGCTGGGTGCTATCAGGATGCCGTGTAACACGGGCTCGCCGTCATTGCGAGGAGCCCTTGCGACGAAGCAATCCAGACTGTCTCCGTGGAGGGATTCTGGATTGCTTGGCTGCGCTCGCAATGACGGAGGGAGAGACTTAACCTAATCCACCGGCTTCGGCGAGCGCTCCAGCAGGACCGTCTGGATGCCGCAGGTGCCGGTCCTGACCGTCATCACCCGCGTGCCCGGCTTGCGGCCGTTGCGCACGTCGCTGACGTCGAGTCCGCTAGCGATCAGGCGGGCGCGCGTGGCGTCGATGTCGGTCACCCGCCAGCTCAGGCCCCAGAGGCGGTCATGCAGGGAATCGCCGCCCGCAACGGGGCGGCGCACCAGTTCGACGACGAGATCGCCGCAGCGGAAGAACATCAGCTGGCCCCAATCCTGGTGCGAGCGGTCGAGCGCCAGATCGAGCCCGAGCCGCGCGCCATAGAGCGCGGCGGCGCGATCGGAATCCTCGGTGGTGATCACGACGTGGTCGAGCGCATCGATCGGCCCGATATCAGTCGTCTTCGAAAGCGGGCGCTCATCAGCCAGTTCGAGGAAGAACATGCGCACGCCGCGCGTGAGCTCCGTGGCGGCGCGCGTTCGCTTCCAGTGCAGGACCCCGCCGCTCTCCGCGTCGCTGCTTTCGACCTCGGCAACCGGATCCGGCATGAGTGCCACCCGCTCCAGCCGCCGGTGCGTTTTGCTCATGTCCGCGACACGAAAGCACAGGCTGGCGAGCACGCCTTCCTGGTCGCCCACCAGCGCGCGCATGCGATCGGCGGCCACGCTGAAGCCGTTCGGCGCCATCAATTCGATCGTCATGTTCGCAAGAGTGAACAGCACACGGTCGGCGCCCTCGCCCGAATTCTCCCAGGCCGGCGCGCGCCCGAGCAGCGTCTGATAGGCCGCCTTGGCGGCACCGATATCCCTGACCAGTGCGACGACGTGATCGAGGCCGGTGATCATGTTTCCCCCTGTTGACCGGCCCGGAACCATGGACCGAGAGACGGCGTTTGTCCGGGCTTGGCATTACCCGGTGATGGTCGTATTCCGGCCGCATGCCGACCTCAAGCACTCCGAGCGGCGGTTTTGCGAATAATTTCAGCGGTCCCGCGGCGGAACCGGTGTTACAGTAAGCACGCCGGCCGGGACCACAAAGCGCATCACGGACAAGCAATGCAGGCTCTCTTCATCGGACAGACGTATATCGACGTCGTCTTCATCACCGACCACATGCCGACCGGCGACGAGAAGCACGTTGCCTCCGACTACGCGGTTTCCTTTGGCGGCAATGCGGTGACCGCGGCGTTCTGCTGCGCCAAGCTCGGCATCGTGCCCGATCTCATCGCCACCGCGGCCAATGACTGGCTCGGCCGCATGTTCATGGACATGTGCGCGAAATACGCGATCTCGCTGCATGGACGGAAGGTCAACCAGTCCTCGCTGTCCTTCATCATGCCGAAGGATGGCAAGCGCGCCATCGTCCGCTGCCGCGACGACGACCACATCCATCCGTTCCCGATGCTCAATCTCGGCGGCTGCCGCGCGCTGCATGTCGACGGCCATCAACCCGATGCCGCGATCCACTACGCGAAAGTCTGCCGCGAGGCCGGCATCTTGACCTCGCTCGACGGTGGCGGCCTTCGCACCAACACGCATGAGCTATTGGAATTCATCGACGTCGCCATCGTTGCCGAGCGCCTGTGCGAGCAAATGGATCTGACGCCGGAGAAGATGCTGGATTACCTCAAGAGCCGCGGCTGCAAGATCGGCGGCATCACCATGGGCGAGAAGGGCCTGCTCTGGTACGACGAAACCGGAACGGTGCAGGTAATGCCGGCGATGCCGATTCCGCGCGAGCGCGTGATCGACACCAACGGCGCCGGCGACGTCTTTCACGGCGCCTACGTCTATTCCTATCTTGCCCATCCGGGCAAAAGCTGGCGCGAGCATTTTGATTTTGCCCGGGCCGCTTCGACCTTCAAGATCCAGCGTCTTGGCAACGAAGCCGGCCTGCCGACGCTTGTCGACATCGCCAAGGTCCGGCACGAGTTCGAGGTCAGGGTCTAGCGTTCGCCGAGGTCTCTCATCCGAGGTTTCTCATGGGGCGGGTCTTCGTCGCCGGCAGCATCAACATGGATGTCGTGGCGACAGCCGATCGCCATCCGAAGGTCGGCGAGACCGTCGCCGGCAAGCAGGTGCTGTATTTTCCGGGCGGCAAGGGCGCCAACCAGGCGGTGGCGGCGTCGCGACTTGGCGCGCGGACCACGCTGATCGGCCGGCTGGGTAAGGATTTGTTCGGCGCTGAGCTGAGGACCTTCCTCGGCGCACAAGGCATCGATCTCGGCGCGATCCGCGAAACGGCCGAGGCGCACACCGGCACGGCCATCATCACGGTGGCGGAGGCCGACAACACCATCGTCGTCGTTCCCGGCAGCAATGCGCTCGTCGGCATCGACGACGTCGCGGCCGTCCCGCTGGCAAAGGGCGATGTCGCGGTCAGCCAATCCGAGATCCCGCTGCCGACGATCGCCGCGTTCTTCCGGCGGGCTCGCGACACCGGCGCTACGACCCTGCTCAATCCAGCTCCGGCACAAGCGATGTCGAGCGAATTGCTCGCGCTGGTCGACATTCTCGTACTGAACGAGACCGAGCTCGGCCTCCTCGCCGGCGTGGAGTTGTCCGACGGTGACGAGGCAGCGCGCATCCTCGAGGTCGCGCGAAAACTTCAGGCGCGCGGGGACCAGACCATCTGTGTGACCCTGGGCAAGCGCGGCGTGCTGGCGCTCGCCGGACGCGAGGAGATTTCGGTGCAAGGCCGTGTGGTGAAGGCGATCGACACCACAGGCGCGGGCGATTGTTTTGTGGGAGCGCTCGCGGCGCAACTTGCCGACGGCGTCGACTTGCGCGCCGCCCTCGCCTTCGCCAATGCCGCCGCCTCGATCTCCGTGCAGCGCATGGGCGCCGGGCCGTCGATGCCGACGGCCGGGGAAGTCGCCGCCGTCCTCAACGCCGACTGATCACGCCAACGCGCCCTTCAGGTCGAAACTTTCATCGGCGGCCTGCTCCGGCGTGATCGAGCGATCCAGGCCGAACAGGCGGCGGCCGAACATGTGGTCGCCGGCACGGTTGATCGATTCGATGCCGAGCAGACTGTCGCCCTTGTAGCAGAACGCCGAGAATGCCTTCTTGGCGGGATCGCCGCGCAGCACGACGCAGTCGTAGCCGGTGGTGAGGCCCGCGATCTGGAGCTTGTCCTCGCCCTGGTCGCTCCAGAACCAGGGATGGCTGTCATAGGCCTTGCGGTCGCCAGTCAGCCGCGCCGCGAGGCAGCGCGCGTGATCGGTGGCATTCTGCACCGATTCCACCCGCAGCGAACCGCCGAAGCGCGGGCTGTTGAACAGCGCGCAATCGCCGATCGCGGAGATATCAGGATCGGCCGTCGCGAGATATTCGTCGACGATGATACCGGCCGCGACCGGCAGCCCCGCCTCCGCCGCGAGCTCGATATTCGGCAGCACGCCGACGCCGACCACGACGAGGTCGGCCGGCAGGTGCCTTCCGTCGCTCAAGGAGACGCCGGTGACCTTGCCGCCGTCAGCCTCGATGGACGTTGCCTGCACGCCGAGGTGAATGCGGATGCCGGCCTCGCGATGCCGCGCCTGAAAATACTCCGAGACCTCCGCCGTCACCGCGCGCGCCATCACGCGCGGGGCGAGTTCGAGCACATCGACCTCGAGGCCCTTGATGCGCGCGGTGGACGCGAATTCGAGGCCGATGAAGCCGGCCCCGATCACCACCACCCGCGTCTTCGACGGGATGATCTTTCGTAGCGCCTCGCTCTCGTCGAGGATGCGCAAATATTTCACGTCGGGAAGGTTCGCATTGGGCAGATCGAGCAGCCGGTTCCGCGCGCCGGTCGCCAGCACGAGGTGGCCGTAGGCCAGCGTCCTGCCCGAGGCGAGCAGCACCTTGCGCCCCGCGCGGTCGATCGACACCGCGCGGCCCGCCACGAGCTCGATGGTCTGGTCCTGGTAGAATTTCTCCGGCCGGAACATCAGGCTCTCCGGCCCGGCCGCGCCCTTGATATAGGCCTTGGACAGCGGCGGCCGCTGATAGGGCAGATGCGCCTCGTCATTGACCAGGCAGATGGGAGCTGAAAAGCCCGCCTGACGCAGCGATGCCGCGACCTGGTAGCCGCCATGGCCGGCACCGATAATGACCACCGGACCATCCGTCATCGGACAGCCCATTTCCGCAAGACACGAGCGTCACCCATGTCGTCTCCTCTCTCTGATTTTGGCTTGCTTGCCCAGGAGGAGCCGGCGCTCGTGTCCGTCCCTAAACGAAGGCAGGTCCATTTGAGCCTATCGTTCCGGCTTGCGCAAGGGCGGCTGGCGGGGATTGTCACCCCTCGCCTTCTGCGATTTAGTTCGTGCTTCGACCTCATGCCGGGGATTTCCGATGACCGCTCCCGTCTCACGACCCGACGATCCCGCCTTGCTGCGCATCGACGGCCCGATCGCGACCATCACGCTCAACCGACCCGCCGCGTTCAATTCGATCAACCTGGCGATTGCACAAAAGCTCGAACAGCTCGCGGCTTACATTGAGAGCGCCGACGATATCAGGGTCGTGGTCCTCGAAGGCGAAGGCCGAGCCTTCTCGGCGGGCGGTGATCTGCAGACGATCGGTGCCGCGGCCGAGGCCAATACCGTGACGCCTGTCGTCGGTGAGCTGTTGAAGCATTATCATGCCTTCATCGAGATCGTCAGGCGCATGCCAAAAATCTCGCTGTCGAGCGTGCACGGCTCGGCGGCCGGCGCCGGCATGGGCCTCGCCTTCGTCACCGACCTCTGCATCGCTGCGGAGGATGCCAAATTCACGCCAGCCTATGCCAAGATCGGCGTCTCGCCGGATGGCGGCTCCACGGTCGGCATCGTCAACACGGTCGGCCCGCGCCGCGCGCTCCAGATTTTCCTCGCCGAGGACAATTTCACCGCGCAGCAAGCCCATGAATGGGGCCTGGTTGCGAGGGTCGTTCCCTCCGCCGAGTTGAAGGCGGCAACGCGAACCCTCGCCGAGCGGCTGGCGCAGAACCCGCCCGCCGCGATTGCAGGCACCAAATCGCTGATCTACCAGGCCGCCACCACGCCGGTGAAGCAGCAGCTCGACGCCGAGGAGCACAAGATCATCATGGCGATGAACACGGAGGAGTTCCGAACCGCCGTGAAGAAATTCACCAGCAAGGGCAAGTAGCGTTCAGTCCAGCAGGTTTACTTGGGACAGATATAGCCTGTGCCCGCTGGCGACTTGAAGCAGCCGACGGACTCGGGGAGCACCTGCCGCGGCAGCCACAGCACCACGCTCGGGAAATAGATCGCGAACGCGATCGTCCCGAGGAAGACCAGATAGATCGGCAACGCGGCACGTAGCGCTTTTGCGAAACTGACGCCGACGAATTTCGAGGCCATCAGCAGCACTAGCCCATAAGGCGGCGTGATCAGGCCAAAGGCCAGCGTGGCGATCAGCACCACGCCCATATGCACGGCGTTGATGTCGCCGGCTTCCGTCAGCGTGTTAACCAGCGGCATGAAGATGATGATGGTCGGCACCGGCTCGATGAAATCACCGACGACCGTGAACAACAGCACCATCAGCAGCATGATGAGATGCGGATCGTTGCCGGCGAGCGACGTGATGACTTCGGCGATGTAGCTTGCACCGCGCAGATAGGCGAGCATCCAGCCGAACGCATTGGCGGCGCCGATCGTGATCAGCGGCAGCGAGAAGATCAGGCCCGCAAGGCAGAAATCGTACGGAATCTTCCTGATATGCCCGCGGTTGAGCGCGGGGATCACGACCACGACAATCCAGACCACGGCAACGACGCCGGCTTCCGTCGGCGTGAACCAGCCGGTCAGAATGCCGCCGAGCAGAATCACGGGGATCATCAGCGGTAGCGCCGCATCGCCGGCCGCGAACACCACCTGCCGCAGCGGCGCGCGCGGCTTGCGCAGGCCGGACGGGCCGAAGAAATAGCAATAGATCATCAACCCGAAGCCGATCATCAGGCCCGGCACGACGCCTGCCATGAACAGGCCGGCGATCGAGACGTTGCCGACCGCGCCATAGACCACCGCGGTGATGCTCGGCGGCACCAGCGCCGCAATCGTCGAGGCGGATGCGATGATCGCGGCGATGAAGGCGGGCTCGTAGCCCTCGCGCTTCATCGGGCCGCCCAGCGCGCGGCTCATCACGGCGACGTCGGCGGTGGTCGAGCCCGACATTTCCGAGAAGAACATGCTGAAGACCACCACGACCTGCGACAGGCCGCCTCTGATGTGACCAACGAGGGACACCGAGAGGTTGGCTATTCGGACCACCACATTGGCCGAGCTCATGAGCTCGCCGACCAGCAGGAAAAAGGGGATCGCCAGCAGCGCCTCGGAATCGACGCCGTCGAAGACTTTCTGGATGATCGCGGCGAGCGAGACGTCCGACAGCAGCGCGCCGATGAAGACGCCGGCCATCAGCGAGAACGGCACGGGCACGCCGAGATAGCCGAAGGACAGGAAGCAGACCGTCATCAACGCCAGAACAATGGGTGCGCTCACGGCTGCGCCCTCATCTGTGCGTCGGTGATGACAGGCGCCCCGCCGTCCTCTTCGGGCGGCTCGGGATGGTCAAAGCCGTTGCGCAGGCCGTTGACGAGCTGCTCGATGGTGAACAGGCCGACCAGCACGCCGGAGAGCGGAATAATCGCGTAGAGCGAGGCGATCGGCGTGCCCGACGGCAGGCGAAAACTGCCGAAGCCGCGAAGATAGTTCTGATAGCCGTACAAGATCAGGCAGAAGGCGACGCCGAGCACCACAATGCGGATGATGATTTCGACGATCAGACGCGGCGTGCCGTGCATCGCCTCGGAGATTGCGGTGAGATAGAGGTGGTCGTTGCGCCGGGTCGCAGCCGCGGTGCCGACGAAGATCGCGTAGATGAACAGCGTCGAGGTCACTTCCTGGAGCCACAGCCAGGGATGGCCGATGGTGCGGGTGACGATGTCGGCGGTCACCGACAGCGAGAACCCGAAGCAGAGCACGCCGCAGAGGATCATCAGCGCAAGCTCGAGCCAGTCCAGCCCGCGCCATTTGAGGTGGCGTTGGCGTTGCACCAGCAGTTTTTCGGCGATGGCCATTAATATCGTCCCGGCGAAGGCCGGGACCCATAGCCCCAGCTGCGTGTGGCCAAAGCAAGCTGGCGGCTATCCTGCCCCAAGCTCCGCCGCGGCGTATGGGTCCCGGCCTTCGCCGGGACGACTCGTGGAGGCACGGACATTTCCGCAAGCGGCCTAGTTGATCGAGCGGATCAAATCCTTGATCTTCTCGGCGTGCGGGCCGAGCTCCTTGGCGAGCTTGTCGAGATAGGGGTCGGCGATCGCCGTGAAGGTCTTCTTGTCGACGTTGTCGACGATCTTCACGCCCATCTTCTTCAGCTTCTCTGCCGCGGTGCGTTCGAGATCGAAGGCCTTCTGCGGCTCCTTGGAGCTGACCTCGTTCCCCGCCGCCTGCACCCAGCCTTTCTGCTCGGCCGACAGGCTCTGCCAGAGCTTGTCGGAGATGAACACCAGCGCGTTGTTGGCCTCGTGCTCGGTGATGTTCAGGACCGGCGCGACCTCGTAATGCTTGTTGACGAGGTAGACGTTGATGCTGTTCTCGGCGACGTCGACCACGCCGGTTTGCAAGCTCGTGTAGACGCTGCCGAACGGCATGTGCACGGTCTGGGCGCCGTAGGCCGGGAACATGGTGTCCTCGGTCGCAGTCGCCTGCACCCGGATCTTCAGGCCCTTGATGTCGCCGACATTGTGGATTTCCTTCTTGGAGTACATGTGGCGCACGCCCTGTGAGCCGGTCGCGATCACATGCAGGCCCTGCGTGGTCTCGTCGATCATGGTCTTGAGCGCCGCGAACACTTTTGGATCGGCCAGACCTTTGACCACATGGTTCTCGTCGCGGAACAGGAAGTGCAACGACATCACGCCCGCTTGCGGCGAGATCGTCGCGGTGTTGGCCGAGGAGATGATCGCAAATTCGACGTCGCCCGCCTTCACGAGCTGGAGCACCTGCGGCTCCTGCCCGAGCTGCGCGCCCGGATATTGATCGATGATCATTGTGCCTTTGCTCAATTCCTTGAGCTTTTCGGCAAAGAGGTCGCCCGCGATGGAATAGCCGGTGTTGCGCGGCTGATCGTAGGCAAAGCGATAATGCTTCACCTCCTGTGCCGACGCGCTCGTTACGAAGAGAACAGCGGCCGTTGCCGCCAGCCCAAGCATGGATCGTGCAATCATCGTTTCCCCCTGTTTTCGCTCGCCGCTTTAGCGGTCTGAGCGTTCGTTCGGGTGGTTGGTCACCCTCTACTTAGTTTTCTGCTCAGTCTTCTTCCCAGTCCTCTGCATGAAATCGAAATCGCAGCCCTCGTCGGCCTGCATGATGGTCTCGTTGAACAGCCAGGCATAGCCGCGCCGCGCTTCGTCCGGCGCAGCCGCGGGCTTCAATGCCGTATGCCGCCGTTCCAGCTCGGCCGCATCGACCAGAAGCTCGATGCTGCGCTTGGCGACGTCGAGGCGGATCATGTCGCCGTTCTGCACCAGCGCCAGCGGCCCGCCCACAGCTGATTCCGGCGTGATGTGCAGCACGATGGTGCCGAACGCGGTGCCGCTCATTCGCGCATCGGAAATGCGCACCATGTCCTTGGTGCCGCCACGCGCGAGCTTCTTCGGGATCGGCAGATAGCCCGCCTCGGGCATGCCGGGCGCGCCCTTCGGCCCGGCATTGCGCAGCACCAGCACGTCATCGGCGGTGACGTCGAGATCGGGATCGTCAACCCGCAAGGTCATGTCTTCGACGGATTCGAACACCACGGCACGGCCCGTGTGCTGCAACAGTTTTGGGCTCGCGGCGGATTGCTTGATCACCGCGCCGCGCGGGGCGAGGTTACCGTGCAGGACGGCGAGGCCGCCTTCCTTCTTGATCGGATTGTCGCGCGGGCGGATCGCGTCCTGGCCGGGCACGTCTTCCGCGTTTGCCGCGATATCGCGCAGGCTCTCGCCCGTGATCGTCTTCGCATCGAGATCAACGAGGTCGCCAAGCTGCGCCAGCAATTTCGGCACGCCGCCGGCGTGATGGAAATGCTCCATGTAATGCTCGCCCGACGGCTTGAGATCGATCAGCACGGGCACCTCGCGGCCGATCTGGTCGAACATCTCGAGGTCGAGTCGGTGTGGCGAACGATGCGCCATCGCGGTCAAATGAATCAGGCCGTTGGTCGAGCCGCCGATCGCCTGGAGCACGACCTGGGCATTCCTAAAAGATGCAGGCGTCAGCACCTCGCTCGGCTTCGGACCTTTGGTCTTGGCCATCTCGGCGGCCACCCTCCCGCTCGCTTCGGCGAGCCGAAAGCGCTCCGCATGCGGGGCGGGAATCGTTGCGCTCATCGGCAGCGACAGGCCCATGGCCTCGATCATGCAGGCCATGGTGGACGCCGTGCCCATCACCATGCAGGTGCCGACCGACGGCGCGAGACGGCCGTTGACGGCTTCGATCTCGACGTCATCCATTTCGCCGGCGCGATACTTGCCCCAGAGACGGCGGCAATCGGTGCAGGCGCCCAGCACCTCGCCCTTGTGATGACCAACCACCATGGGGCCAACGGGAATGACCACCGTCGGCAGATCGGCGCTGATTGCGGCCATCACCTGCGCCGGCAGTGTCTTGTCGCAGCCGCCGATGACGATCACCGAATCCATCGGCTGGGCCCGGATCATCTCCTCGGTATCCATCGCCATCAGATTGCGCAGATACATCGAGGTCGGATGCGCAAAGCTTTCCGCGATCGAGATGGTCGGGAACACGAACGGCATCGCGCCCGACAGCATCACGCCGCGCTTCGCGGCCTCGATGATCTGCGGGACGTTGCCGTGGCAGGGATTGTAGTCGCTATAGGTGTTGGTGATGCCGACGATCGGGCGCTCGAGCGCGTCGTCGGAATAGCCCATGGCCTTGATGAACGCCTTGCGCAGGAACAGCGAGAAGCCGGCATCGCCATAGCTCGTCAGCCCTTTGCGCAACCCACTCGTCATCATACTACTCCCATCACCGGGTCATTGTCGTACAGCCTGCCCCTTGATTGTCAATAAGACAGACGTCAATCCTGGCATTTTCCGGATTGTCATACTGGTAAACGACCGGATTATTGACAATCCTAGCCTTCCCTGCTCCACAGGACGGACCGGCCAGGCGCCGGGAGGCCGAGGGCATGTCCGACACTCACACCGCAGACGCCATGACGGTCCGGCGCGACGATCCGGACGACATCGTCGCGCGGCTCGAGGAGGACATCATCTTCGGCCGACTCGCGCCAGGCGCGCGCCTCACGGAAGACGCGCTGATGTCGGCTTACGGCACCTCGCGCCACTTCGTGCGCCAGGCGCTGGTGGATGCGGAGCGCCGCGGCATCGTCCGCCGCGAGAAGAATGTCGGCGCCACCGTGCGATTCTACTCGGCCGAAGAGGTCCGGCAGATCTACGAGGTCCGGGAGATGCTGACGCGGCAGGCGGCGCTGATGATCCCCCTGCCCGCTCCGCAAAATCTGACCGACGAGCTCTCCGCATTGCAACGGCAATATTGCGCGAGAGCGGATTTGCAGGACCTGCGCGGCATCCACGAGACCAACGACGCCTTCCACCTCGCGCTGTTCTCGGCCTGCGGCAATCCCTATCTGGTGCGCTCGCTGCAGGACTACATGAACCTGACGCTGCCGATGCGCGCCAAGAATCTCGCCGACAGCGACGGGCTGGCACAATCACGGCGCCAGCACGAGCTCATGATCGAGCTATTAAAGGGCCGTGACAGCTGGGCGCTGGCCCAGCTCTGCGTGGATCATATGCAGTTCAGCAAGAAGGATTACCTGGCGCGGATTGCGGGTGGCGAGGTCGAACGTCGGGACGCGCCGAACAAGTGAAAGACGTCCACTTACAGCGCTGAGATTCGTTCGGACAAAGCCGCGGTTTCGGCTTCCGCCTCGCGTTCCGAACCCGATCTTGCACCTTTGGCCGAGACGGTTTCAACTGTATGTTGGCAACAAACAGCTGGCGCACTGGTTGAGTTGCTCATGCCCATGATCGACGGTACGGCGGCGCAGAGCTGCGAGAACATCGATGGTTGACCTGCCTAGCGCGCAGCAGCCGGAGAGAGGCCCGCCGGTCCAGGCGCTCTTGCACAGCTGCGATTGGACCAAGTCACCGCTCGGCCCACCGCAGGGGTGGTCACCGACGCTTCGGTCAGTCGTGAGTCTGGCGATGGACTCGAAGTTTCCGATGTTCGTGGCTTGGGGCCCGGAACTCGGTTTCATTTACAACGACGCCTACGCTGAGATCCTCGCCGACAAGCATCCGGCTGCTTTCGGCGCTCGCTTCCATGACATTTGGGCCGAGATCTGGGACGATATCTGGCCTCTGATCCAAAAAGCCATGGCTGGCGAGGCAACTTGGCAGGAGAACCTGCCGCTCATCATGAACCGGCGCGGCTACGACGAGCAGACCTGGTTTACCTTCTCCTATTCGGCGGTTCGCGAGCCCACGGGCGAAGTGATGGGCATGTTCTGCGCCGTCGCGGAGACCACCGGCCAGGTGCTTGCAGAAGCGGCGCTGCGCGAAAGCGAAGCCAGGGCCGCGGCGATCACGAACTCCATCGACCAGATGATCTGGTCAACGCGACCTGATGGGTTCCACGACTTTTACAATCAGCGTTGGTACGAGTTCACCGGCGTACCGCAAGGTTCCACAGACGGCGAAGCTTGGAACGGAATGTTCCACCCGGAAGATCGAGAGGCCGCATGGTCCGCTTGGCGTCACTCCCTGGAGACCGGCGAACCGTATCAGATCGAGTATCGTCTCCGTCATCGATCCGGGCAGTACCGATGGGTGCTTGGACGTGCGCAGCCAGTGCGCGACGCAGATGGCGTGATCTTGCGTTGGTACGGGACCTGTACAGACATTGAGGACATGGTCGCCGCTCGGGAGATCCTAGCCCGATCGCGCGAACAGCTCGAACGCCTGGTTCAGGAGCGCACGGAGGAGCGCAATCAGCTCTGGAGTGGGACCAACCTCTTGGTCGCGGTGGTCGCTTTCGACTCGACCATCCGAGAGGTCAATCCGGCCTGGCCAGCGCTGCTCGGCTGGTCGCAAGCTGAGATCGTGGGACGACCCTATACGCAGTTCATCCACCCCGACGACATCGAAGGATCGCGCCTCTGGGCCGACGAACTCGCGGCTAACGATGAGTCCGGCGAATTCGAGAACCGCTACCTATGCAAAGACGGAGCCTATCGTTGGATCGCCTGGTCGGTCACCGCTAGCAAGGGCGCATTTCACTGTATCGGTCGTGACATCCATCGTCAGAAAGAGCAGGCCGAAGCTCTGAGAGCCGCCGAAGAGGCCCTCCGCCAAGCGCAAAAAATGGAAGCCGTCGGGCATCTCACGGGCGGCATCGCGCACGACTTCAACAACATGTTGTCGATCGTGATGGGCTCACTCGATCTTCTGAAGCGCCGAACGGTCGAGATCGACCCCCGCGCCAAGCGCTATCTCGAAGCTGCCATGGATGGAGCGCGCCGCGCTGCCTTGCTTACGCAGCGCCTCCTTGCGTTCTCCCGGCAACAGCCGTTGAACCCCCAGCCGATCGATATCAACAAGCTCGTCTCGGGGATGTCGGGGTTCATACGCGGCTCACTCGGCAGTGATGTCAGGTTGGAGACTGTGCTGGATTCAAATGTCTGGCGCATCTCAGCCGACGCAAACCAACTTGAAAATGTCCTCCTGAACCTTGCAGTGAATGCCCGCGACGCAATGCCGGAAGGCGGCCGGCTCACCATCGAAACTCACAACGCTGATTTGGACGACCGCTATCTGGCAAGCGAACCAGGCGTGTTGGCAGGGCAATATGTGTTGATCGCGGTGACGGACACCGGCTCCGGCATGCCTGCGGACGTAATGGCCAAAGCCTTCGACCCCTTCTTCACCACCAAGGCTGTCGGCAAAGGCACTGGCCTAGGTCTCAGCCAGGTATACGGCTTCGTCAAACAGTCGGGCGGCCACGTCAAGATCTACTCGGAGCCCGGCGAAGGGACAACATTCAAGGTCTACCTGCCGAGGCTCGTGGATGCGACCGAGCCCGTTTTCACGGAAAAAGCAGCCGCGTTCCTGCCTACCGACGACAATCACGAGCTTATCCTTGTGGTCGAGGACGAGCCCGCAGTGCGCCAGTATAGTGTCGACGCGTTGACGGAATTGGGCTACCGCGTGATGGAGGCTGAAAGCGCGGAAGCGGCGCTGCAGCTTTTGGACGACACCCCGGAAGTCAGCCTGCTATTCACAGACATCGTCATGCCGGACACCAATGGCGCGAAGCTCTCTGAAGAGGCCCTTCGACGCCGAGCGGATCTGAAGGTTCTTTTCACGACCGGCTATACGCCCAACGCGATGCTCCAAAATCGTGTGGTAAGACCCGGCCTGGCTGTGCTCAGCAAGCCTTTCACCGTCGAGGAACTTGCAGTGAAGGTGCGAGAGGTGCTGGACGGCTAGCCAGCGAGAGCGCACCGGTTCTGCGCAACGGGCTACGTTGCGCCCCGCCGTCATACCCAGATGTCGCTCCCACGGGCCCACTCTCGCGCCGATTCCCGTCAGGCCGCGGCAGGCCAGAACGCGCGTTCAATACCGCCTCAGCAGGCCGCGCTCCACGCTGGTATCGCCATAACCAGCGCAGGCACCTTTCGGATCTCTGACCAGGTCCGTCCGGATACGCCTGAACGTTTTGGCGGCCGCGTCGGACACCTCGATCCGGAATTTACCGGGATCGGAGGCTTCGCCATCACGGGCCTTGATAGCCGCCGCATAGGCATCAATCATCGCCATCGCGGCATCCGTGCTGCCGAGAAGTCGGGCGCCGAGCTGAACACTGCCGGCACCATTGATCTCGTAGCCGACGCATCGTTGTTCGAGCACCGCGGATGCGGTGACGAGTTGGTCGAGGAACGTCGCCTCGGCGTCGCTGAGCGTCGCGGCTCGCGCCGGGTCGGACATGATCAGCGCGAGCAGTACGACGGCTGGCAATTTGATTTTCATTGTCCTGACTCGCACACTGCCGCAATCGAACCGTGATCGCGGCACCGGTTCCCGAAATGCGATCGTGCAGATCGAGAACCAAATGCCGAAGGCATGGTTGACCTGGATCAATGGGCAGGACGCCAAGCCAAAGCTCGGCCCTCGCATGCGCTCGTTCTCGATGACCGAGGCACCGCGTCGAGATTGGCATCAAAACCTTTTGTCAACCCATCGAAATAGCGCGCCGTCGGAAATAGATAGGACCGGCGCCCAGCCGCGAATCGTACATCCTTCCCCGTATTCCCTCCCGAATGAAATGCCATGACCGAACAAACCCTGACCGAGCCGATCGTCGAGTCGCAGGAGCGATCCCGCGGCTTTACGCGCTACCAGGCGATCCTCGTTGCGCTGCTGGCGTTGGTCCAGTTCACGATCATCATCGATTTCATGATCATGTCGCCGCTCGGCGCCATCATGATGCCGGCGCTTGATATTTCGGCCGCCCAGTTCGGCGTGGCGGTCTCGGCCTATGCGTTCAGCGCGGGAATTTCCGGCATCCTGGCGGCCGGCTTTGCCGACCGGTTCGACCGCAAGCGGCTGCTGTTGTTCTTCTACGCCGGCTTCACCCTTGGCACGGCGCTGTGCGCGATCGCGCCCAACTATCATCTGTTGCTGCTGGGGCGGATCGTGACCGGCCTGTTCGGCGGCGTGATCGGCTCGGTCGTGCTCGCCATCGTCACCGATCTGTTTACGCTGCAATTGCGCGGCCGCGTCATGGGTTTCGTGCAAACCGCCTTCGCCGCGAGCCAGGTGCTGGGCATCCCGGCCGGTCTTTTCCTCGCCAACCAGTGGAACTGGCATGTCGCGTTCGGCGCACTGGTCGGCCTGTCGGTGATCGGGATGGCCGCCGTGATGTTCCTGATGAAGCCGGTGAACGCTCATCTCGGGCTGAAGCAGGATCGAAATCCGTTCCGGCATCTGATCGCAACGGTTTCGCAGCCGCGTTATTGGATGGCGTTCTCGGTGACGACCCTGCTGGCGACCGGCGGCTACATGCTGATGCCGTTCGGCAGCGCCTACACCGTGCACAATCTCGGCATCGACATCGTGCATCTGCCGACGATCTATCTCGTCTCCGGCCTGTTCAGTATTGTCATCGGTCCGCTGGTGGGACGCGCGAGCGATGCGTTCGGCAAATATCCCACCTTCGTCTTCGGCAGCGCCATGTCCATCGTCATGGTGCTGATCTACACCCATCTCGGCGAGGTGAGCCTGACGGTCGCGATCCTGGTCAACGTCCTGATGTTCGTCGGCATCTTCTCCCGCATGATTCCGTCACAGGCGCTGATTTCCGCGATCCCCGAGCCGGCACAACGCGGCTCCTTCAGCGCTGTCGGCGCGTCCCTGCAGCAGCTCTCGGGCGGGCTCGGCTCCGTGCTCGCCGCCGCGCTCATTGCGCAAGAGGCCGACGGTACGCTCCGGCATTTCGACCGGCTGGGATACGTCGTCGTGACGACGGCGGTGATCTCGCTGATCCTGATGTATTTCGTGCAGAGGCCTATCGCGGCGCAGGCCGGCAAACGCGTGGTCTAGGGCGTCGATCCCGACGCCCCGGTTTTGCGAATGCGCCTTACCGCTTGGTCCAATCGATGATGCGGCTTGTGTCGCCGTCGAACTCGTTGCTGCAGAACGCGCCGCCCTGATAGTGATCGCCGATCGGATCAGGCTTCAACTTGGCCTGCTCCGCCATCGCGTGCGCCACGTGGTCCTCGGAGCGCCCGGTGGGGCGGTAGCCGAACTCGTAGGCGCGGTGATTGTCCCACCAGGCGCGCTCGTTCAGCGACACGCCGTAGAAGATCTCGAAATGAATGTCGGGATGCTCGAGCCCGATCTGGCAGAGTTGCACCAGATCTTCCGGCTTCAGCCAGATCGAGATGCGGCGAAGGTCCAGCGGCACGTCGCCGAAATTGCCAATGCGAAGGCAAGTCACCTTCAGGCCATGCTTGTCGGCATAGAGCGCGCCGACCGCTTCGCCGAACACCTTGCTGACGCCATAGCGGCCGTCGGGGCGCGGGGTCACGTCGGTGCCGATCTTGTGGTGCCGCGGATAGAATCCGACGGCATGGTTCGAGGAGGCGAACACCACGCGCTTGACGCCCTTGCGATACGCGGCCTCGAACAGATTGTAGCCGCCGATGATGTTGGCCTGGAGAATGTCGTTCCAGGGACCTTCGACCGAATAGCCGCCGAAATGGATGATGCCGTCGACGCCCTCGCAGATCGCCTCGCACTGCGCCAGGTCAGAGAGGTCCGCCGCCTTGAATTGCTCGTTCGGGCCGAGATCGGCCGGCGGGCGGATGTCGCTGAGCAGCAGGTCTGGATAGATCGGCGGCAGCAGTTGTCGCAGACGCGTTCCGATCCCGCCCGAAGCTCCCGTCATCAAGATACGCGGCATGTCTTTCCTCGCCTTTGGCAACCAATTTGCGGTCACATGTCTCTAATGATAGCAGGATTGTCCAGAGGGAACGAAACGAGAGAACCGACATGAATGAGGCATCGTCCCATCCGCAGGAGCGGCCAGGCTGGCGGCCGGCGAGCTACTATCCCGATCCGGCGATAAAGGCACTCGATCCCCGCTTCGAAAAATACTGGCTGAAACTCTCGGCGGTGGAGCGGCTGACGACAGGCCTTCGCTGGGCCGAGGGGCCGGTGTGGTTCGGCGACGGGCGCTATCTCCTGTGCAGCGACATCCCGAACCAACGCATCGTCAAATGGGAGGAGGAGACCGGGGCGGTCAGCGTGTTCCGCAAGCCTTCGAATTTCGCCAATGGTAATACGCGCGACCGGCAGGGCCGGCTCGTCACCTGCGAACATGGCGGCCGTCGCGTCACCCGCACCGAATATGACGGCAGCATTACCGTGCTGATGGACTCGTTCGGCGGCAAGAAGCTCAACTCGCCGAACGACGTCGTGGTGAAGTCCGACGGCGCAGTCTGGTTCACCGATCCCACCTTCGGTCTGCTCGGCAATTACGAGGGCTACAAGGCCGAGCCCGAGATCGAGCCGAACGTCTATCGGCTCGATCCCGCGACCGGCAAGGCAACCGTCGTTGCCGAAGGCGTGCTCGGGCCCAACGGCCTCTGCTTCTCGCCGGACGAGAAAATCCTCTACGTCGTGGAATCACGCGGCGTGCCGAACCGCAAGATCCTCGCCTATGACGTCTCGGCGGATGGCACCACGATCTCGAACAAGCGCGTCCACATCGACGCAGGTCCGGGCACGCCGGACGGCATGCGCTGTGACATCGACGGCAATCTCTGGTGCGGATGGGGTATGGGCGATCCCGAGCTCGACGGCGTCGTGGTGTTCGCGCCCGACGGCGTCATGATCGGCCGCATCGCGCTGCCCGAGCGCTGCGCCAATCTCTGCTTCGGCGGCGTCAAGCGCAACCGCCTGTTCATGGCCGCGAGCCAGTCGATCTACGCGCTGTATGTGAACACGCAAGGTGCGGTCGGGGGATAGTCTTCCCAACTCTCTCCTCGTCATTGCGAGGAGCTCTTGCGAGGAAGCAATCCAGACTGCACCTTGGGAAAGACTCTGGATTGCTTCGCTTCGCTCGCAATGACGGAACGAAAAACGCCGGAGCGGTTGCCCGCTCCGGCGTCATGTTGAGCCAGGCGGTAAAGCCTACGCCGCGTTGAAGCCGGCGACGGCCTTCACTTCGAGGAAGTCCTCGAGGCCGTACTTGCCCCACTCACGGCCGTTGCCGGATTGCTTGTAGCCGCCGAACGGCGCGCTGCGATCGTTGGGCACGCCCTGCAGGTTGACGTTGCCGGCGCGGATCTGGCGGCCGACTCGCTTGGCGTCCTCGACCGAAGCGCCTGAGACGTAGCCGGCAAGCCCATAGGGCGTGTCGTTGGCGATGTGCACCGCTTCGGCTTCGTCCTTGGCGCCGATGATGGTCAGCACCGGTCCGAAGATCTCTTCACGCGCAATCGTCATGTCGGGGGTGACGTCGGCAAAGATGGTCGGACGGACATAGAAGCCCTTGTTGACACCTTCGGGCAGGCCGGGGCCGCCGGCGACGAGCGTTGCGCCCTCGTCGATGCCCTTCTTGATCAGGCCCTGGATCTTGTCCCACTGGCCGCGGTTGACGACCGGACCGATGGTGGTGCCTTCGGCGCGGGGATCGCCAGCCTTGGTCTTGTCGGCGACGGCCTTCGCGATCGCGGCGACTTCCTTCATCTTCGAGGCCGGCACGATCATGCGCGAGGGCGCGTTGCAGGACTGGCCGGAGTTGTTGAACATGTGCATCACGCCGCCGGTCACCGCCTTCGTGAGGTCGGCGCCTTCGAGGATGACGTTCGGCGACTTGCCGCCGAGCTCCTGGCTGACGCGCTTCACGGTCGGTGCCGCGCGCTTGGCCACGTCGATGCCGGCGCGAGTGGAGCCGGTGAACGAGATCATGTCGATGTCGGGGTGCTCGCTCATGGCGGCGCCGACCTCGGGGCCGAGACCGTTGACGAGGTTGAACACGCCCTTCGGCACGCCGGCTTCATGGAGGATTTCCGCAAAGATCAAGGCCGAGGTCGGGGTGAACTCCGACGGCTTCAGGATCATGGTGCAGCCGGCGGCGAGCGCGGGCGCGACCTTGCAGGCGATCTGGTTGAGCGGCCAGTTCCAGGGCGTGATCATGCCGACCACGCCGACCGGCTCGCGCAGCACCATGGCGGTGCCGACCGGTTCCTCGAAATGATAGTTCTTGAGCACGTCGAGCGTGGTCATGAGGTGGCCAAGGCCGGCGCCGGCCTGCAGCTTTTCGGCCATCGGCAGCGGCGCACCCATTTCGTCGGAGACGGCGGCGCCGATCTCCTTGAGGCGGCCCTTGTAGATCTCGATGACCTTGGTGAGCAGCGCGACGCGCTCGTCACGGCTGGTCTGGGAGAACGTCACGAACGCGCGCTTGGCGGCAGCGACGGCTTTATCAACGTCGGCCTTGGAGCCCAGCGCAACCTCGTACATCGCCTCTTCCGTCGCCGGATTGACCACGGCGGTGGACTTCTTGACGGCGGGATCGACCCAGGCGCCGTCGATGTAGAACTGCATGCGATTGACCATAGTGAACCTCTTCTTGGGGGCTTGGGGGGCGTTTCGGCAGCCATCCTTGCACGAAAGCGCCGGCAATTGAACCCGCCATATGCCGGGCCAGCATTGCGGCGGACGGAGGTTATATGAGCCGATGGCGGAGGGGTGGCAAGGCCGTCCTGGACGTCGTCCTGGCGAAGGCCAGGACCCATTACCACCAACGTTGGTTGGCTTGCTCAGACGTCTACCGCCTGTCGCTTGCAACAACCGCCGCGGCGTATGGGTCCTGGCTTTCGCCAGGACGACGACGGAGAACTAAACCGCCATCTTCCGATGCAGCACCGGCGCGCCGGTGGTGAGGCTTTCGGCCGCATCGATGATGGCGTTGGCGTCGATGCCGTGGTGGCGGTAGAGATCGGCGATGGTGCCGGTCTGGCCGAACTGCTCGACGCCGAGCGCCTCGACGCGATGGCCGCGGACGCTGCCGAGCCAGCCGAGCGCCGCCGGATGGCCGTCGATCACGGTCACGATGCCGCAGTCGCGCGGCAGCGGCGCGAGCAGTTTTTCGATGTGGCTGAGATGCTGCACGCCGCGCCGATCACGGCGCAATTTCCGTGCGGCGGTCCACCCCGCATGCAGACGATCCGCGGACGTGATCGCGAGCAGGCCGATGTCGCGCCGGCTCTCGCCGATGAAGCCGGTCGCCTCGATCGCTTCCGGCGCCACGGCGCCGGTATAGGCGATAACGGCTTCGGCATTGGGGCCCGGCTTGCGCAGCCAATAAGCGCCGTCGGTGATGCCCTCTGCAAGCTCCGGCGTCATGATCCGCTGCGCCTGCTCGATGCTGCGCGTCGAGAGCCGCAAATAGACCGAGCCGCCCTCGCCCGGATCGCGCTGCATGTGATTGAAGCCCCACCCCATGATCACGGCGAGCTCGTCGACGAAGGCCGGTTCGAACGAGGAAAGGCCGTCCTGCGCCATGCCGATCAAAGGCGTTGCGATCGACTGATGCGCGCCGCCTTCAGGCGCCAGCGTGATGCCCGACGGCGTCGCCGCCACCATGAAGCGGGCATCCTGGTAGCAAGCATAATTCAGCGCATCGAGACCGCGCTCGATGAAGGGATCGTAGAGCGTGCCGACCGGCAGCAGCCGCTCGCCGTTGATCTGGTGCGACAGGCCGAGTGCTGAGAGCATGATAAACAGGTTCATCTCGGCGATGCCGAGCTCGAGATGCTGGCCCTTGGGCGAGAAGTCCCAGTTGAAGGTGGAGGGAATTTTCTCACTGCGGAATAAGTCCGCCTTCTCGCCGCGCGCGAACAGGCCGCGCCGGTTCACCCACGGACCAAGATTGGTCGAGACGGTGACGTCAGGCGATGTCGTGACGATGCGCCTGGCAAGCTCGCTGTCGCCGCGCGCGATCTCGTTCAGCACCAGCCCAAACCCCTGCTGGGTCGACATCTGCGGCGCCGGCTTGAAGGCGAGCTGCGACGGCACCTCGATCACAGGCGCGGTGAGCCGGCGGCCGTCCTGGTTGAACGGCACGCCCGCGAGAAAGGCGTCGAGCTCGGCGGCACTTTGCGCGAGGCCCTCGTATCTGTCCCATTCGTGTCCGGGCCGGATGTTCTGGCTGTCGCGATATTTCTCCATCTGCGCAACCGTCATCAGGCCGGCGTGATTGTCCTTGTGGCCCTGGAACGGCAGACCGACGCCCTTGATGGTGTAGGCGATGAAGCAGACCGGGCGATCGTGGTCGACGGATTCGAAGGCGTCCAGCATGCTCGCCATGTCATGGCCGCCGAGGTTCGACATCAGCGCCAATAGCTCGTCGTCGCTGCGCTTGTCGATCAGCTTGGTGATGGGGCCCTGGTCGCCAATCTCGTCGTGAAGATGTTTGCGGAACGCCGCGCCGCCCTGGAAACACAGTGCGGCGTAGAGCGCGTTCGGGCAATTGTCGATCCAGCGCTTCAACGCCTCGCCGCCGGCTTCCGCGAAGGCCTCGCGCATCAGCCGGCCGTATTTCACGATCACCACGTCCCAGCCGAAATTGCGGAACACGGTCTCGAACTTTTCCCAGAGGCCTTCGCGGACCACGGCGTCCAGTGACTGGCGGTTGTAGTCGACCACCCACCAGGTGTTGCGCAAGCCGTGCTTCCAGCCTTCCGCCAGCGCCTCGAAGATGTTGCCCTCGTCCATCTCGGCATCGCCGACCAGCGCGATCATCCGCCCCTCGCGGCGATCCTTCATCCAGCCATGCGCCTTGACGTAGTCCTGCACCAGCGAGGCGAACAGCGTCTGCGCGACACCGAGGCCGACCGAGCCGGTCGAGAAATCGACGTCGTCGACGTCCTTGGTGCGCGAGGGATAGGACTGCGCGCCCTTGAAGCCACGAAAATTCTCCAGCTTCTCGCGGCTCTGCCGGCCGAACAGATATTGAATAGCGTGGAACACCGGGCTCGCATGCGGCTTCACCGCGACGCGGTCCTCGGGTTTCAGCACGTGGAAATACAGCGCCGACATGATGGTGGCGAGCGAGGCCGACGAAGCCTGATGTCCGCCGACCTTGAGGCCGTCCGCATTCGCGCGGATGTGGTTGGCGTGATGGATGGTCCATGACGACAGCCACAGCGCCTTGCGGGCAAGCGCGGTCAATGTGTCGAGGCGGGCGGTATCAACGGGCATGGCAATGCTCCCGGAAAACAGGTGCGCGATGATACCCCTGCGGGAAGCACCAAACTTCTCAATTTTTCGCGCAGTGCCAGCCAATATTGGGATAGATTACCAATCGATCGGTAAAAACGACAGGTTCATCCCAATGCCCGGCCTCGACGCCATCGACCGAAAAATCCTCGCCTTGCTCCAGAACGACAGCCGGCTGACCATGCAGGAGCTGGCCGACAAGGTCGGGCTGTCGGTGTCGCCCTGCCATCGCCGGGTCAAGCTGCTGGAGGAACGCGGCGTCATCTCGCGCTACATCGCGACCGTGGACCAGAAGGCGCTGGGGCTGCATGTCAGCGTTTTCATCTCGATCAAGCTGGCGCGGCAGAAGGAGGAGGATCTCAACCGCTTCGCGCGGGCGATCTCGAAATGGGACGAGGTGCTGGAGTGCTATCTGATGACCGGCAACCGCGACTACCTCCTGCGCGTCGTCGCGGCCGACCTCGCTTCCTACGAGACTTTCCTGAAGACCAAGCTGACCCGGCTCGACGGCATCGCCTCGATCGAGTCCAGCTTTGCGCTCAGCCAGGTGAAGTATTCGATCGCACTGCCGGTGTGACGGCTCACCGCCACGGCTGCACGATGATCTTGGTGTGGACTTCAGGATTGGCGAGATCGGCGAAGGCCTTTACGACGCCATCGATGCCGACTTCCGCCGTCACCATCGCCGCTGCATCCACCTGCCCTTCCGCGATCAGGCGCAGCGAGGCTGCGAATTCGTCCGGCGTGTAGCCGAGCACATACTGGACGTTGAGCTCCTTCATGATGCCGAGCATCGGCTCGCTCCTGTCGGTCTCCATGCAGACGCCGACCACGACGATCCTGGCATCGCGCGGCGCGCCTTCGAACACCTGCTGCAGCAGGCCGGGCACACCGACGCATTCGAAGATGATCGCGGGCTTCAGGGCGGGCAGCATCGCCTGCAACGGCGGTCGCGCCGCCTTCTCCGCGTCCGACATCTGCGCGTGCTCGGCCCAGGTCGCATATGGCTGCGACACTCTTGGATCCACGACGATATCGGCGCCGAGTTTTGCCGCAAGCGCGCGCCGCGCCGGCGAATAGTCGGCCGCGATGATCGGATGCAGGCCCTTGAGCTTCAGCGCCGCAATCACCGCGAGCCCCACCGGTCCGCAGCCGATCACGAGCGGCACCTCGCCGCCTCGGATGTTGGCCTTGGCGACGGCGTGCACGCCGACCGCGAGCGGTTCGGTGAGCGCGGCATGCTCCGGCGCGAGACCGTTGGGCACCTCGAGCAGCAGCGCTTCGCTCAGCAGCATCGCCTCGGCGTAGCCGCCGACGTTGTCGTTGGAATAGCCGATGCCTTCGATGCCCTGTGGCGTCACAAGAGCCGGCAGCGAGCAGACGCGCGTGCCCGGCTTGAGCTTGCGCACGGTCCCCGGGCCGAAGTCGACGATCTCGCAGCAGAACTCTTGGCCGAACACGACGTCGCGGGCGAGATCCATCGGCTTGCGTCCGGTCTTTCGCGCCATCTCCACCATGCGGTGGGCGTGCTGGCGCGCGTGCAGATCGGAGCCGCAGATGCCGCAGGCGAGCGTCTTGACCAGCACCTGGCCGGGGCCGGGCTTCGGCTCCGCCATCCGGTCGACGACAATCTCACCGTTCCTGAAAATCGCAGCGCGCATTCGGCTCCTCCCGGCTTGTTGGAGCCATTGATAGCACGAAGCGGACGCGTGAACTTGCGTCAGGGGTTCGGGGAACGCTCTTCCATGATCAGGAGCTGGGCGCGACGGATGCGCTCGCGATGGGCGATGTAGAGGCCGCTGGCGACGATGAAGGCTGCACCGGTGACGGTCCAGACATCAGGCACTTCGCCGAACAGGAAGAAGCCCAAAATGCTGACCCACAGCAACTGCGTGTAGGAGAACGGCGCCAGCACCGAGGCATCGCCGTAGCGATAGGCCAGCACGATGATCCACTGGCCGACGGTGGAGGCCACGCCTATCACGATGCCAAGCCCGATCGCGGTCCAGGTCGGCGTGACCCAGACGAACGGTACCATCAGGGAGAGGATCGCAACGCCCGTCAGCGCCGAATAGGCCATCGTGGTGAGGACGGCTTCGCGCCCGCTCATCATGCGCGTCAGGATCAGCGCCGCAGCCCAGCAGAACGCCGAGACGATCGGGAAGAACGCGGCGGCGTGAAACGCGCTGGAGCCCGGACGCAGGATGATGATCACGCCGGTCAAGCCGATCGCGGTGGCGATCCAGCGGCGCATGCCGACCTTCTCGCTCAGGAAGATGATTGAGAGCGCGGTGACGAACAGCGGCGACACGAAGCCGGTCGCGGACGCTTCCGCGATCGGCAGGAAGCTCAGGCCGGTGATGAAGAACAGCGAAGAGCCGAGCAATGCCGCGCCGCGCATCAGCTGCAGGCCGAGGCGCTCGGTGCGCATGGCATGAAGCGGCGAGCCCGGCAGCATCACCGGCGTGAACATCAGCGCAAACGTCACGAAGCGGATCCAGGTGATCTCGATCGACGGCAGGCTCGACGACAAATATTTCGCGGTGACATCGGAGCAACCGAGAAAGATCGTCGACAGCAGCACCAGCGCGATGCCCTTGAAAGGATGATCGACGCGCGCGGGCGCGCGGCGCGCCTGCGGCTTCTTTTCCGGCATAGGCATGGGAATACTGTCGAGCCTTGCGGCTGCGGCGGGCGGCGGGGTCACGGCTGGAACCTAGGAATGCGAATCGGGAATGATCGTAAAAAACGATAATTGCGCCGCTTTCACAACTTCCGAAAACAGGATGCCGATATGCGCTCACGTCCGCGCGCGTCAAGACTCCATTAATAATGGGCGTTTGTGCACTACAGCATGGGCAGCCCGCGCGGCTTCGGACCGCGCGGAAACGCCGCATCGAGCGCCGCAATCTCGTCTTTCGTCAGCACGAGATCGCCGGCCGCGGCATTTTCGCCTGCATGTTCCGCGGACGACGCCTTCGGGATCGCGAACACCGTAGTCGCACGGGTGAGGAAGCTCAGCGCGACCTGGCGCGGCGTCGCGCGACGCGCCTCCGCGATGCGCACCAGCACCGCACCGCCCTTGCTGCTGCTCGCAGGGAAATCGTCGTGGCCGAACGGCGAATAGGCGACCACGGCAACACCATGCTGCTCGCACCACGGGATCACCGCATGCTCGATCGCGCGTTCCCTCAGATGATAGAGCACCTGATTGCAGGCGATGCGGCCTTCGCCGGCGGCGTCAAGCATCTCGTCGAGATCATCGGCATCGAAATTGGAGACACCCCAGGATTTGATCTTGCCGGCCTCCACCAACTCCTCGAACGCGGCCACAGTGTCCTCCAGCGGATACGAGCCGCGCCAATGCAGCAGATAGCAGTCGAGCCGGTCTGTCTTCAGCCGCTTCAGCGAGCGCTCACACGCGGTGATGGTTCCGCGGCGGGAGGCGTTGCTCGGCAGCACCTTTGACACGAGGAACACCTGGTCGCGCCGTCCCACGATCGCATCGGCAATGACGAGCTCGGCATCGCCATACATCTCGGCGGTATCGATGTGGGTCATGCCGAGATCGAGCCCGCGCTGAAGCGCCGCGATCGCGCGCTTGCGATCGCCATGGTCGAGATACCAGGTGCCCTGCCCGATGACTGCGACGCTGGCGCCGGTTTTGCCGAAGGGTTTCGTGTTCATATTTGCTCCGATACCGCTCGTTCGCTCGGGCAACCGCCATCAAGCTCAAGAGTTCAATACGCCGATGTCTGCGACCAATACGCTACCGGTGGCAGACTCCGTGATATAGAGCCGATCTTTGTTCGCGCCACCAATCGCGACATTGGTGCAATTCGGTCCGGCACACGATTTCACCCGCGCGATCAATTCGCCGTTGGGCGCGAACACGAAGACATGACCGAGCGAGGCGTGACCGACGAACAGCCGGCCCCTGGCATCCATGGTCAAGCCATCGGGGCCGCTGGTGCCGAACAGCGAGCAGAAGCGCCCGACCTTCGAGACGCTGCCGTCCTTCATGAACGGCAACCGCCACACCGCGTTGTCGCGCGTCATCGCGACGAACAGCACGGTCTCGGTTGGATCGAGCACCAGACCATTCGGACTGATGCCGGTGTTAACAAGGCAATCCAGCCGCCCGCTTGGCGCCAGGCGATAGACACGTCCGCTGGGGTCATGCAGGCCGGTCTGACCCTGGTCGGTGAAATAGATGTCGCCGTTGGAAGCGAGATGCAAATCGTTGCAGCCGCGGAAGGATTCCGAATTGCGCGAAGTCAGCACCGGCTTGATGCGGCTTGCCTTGGCGTCGAACTCCATGATGCCGTGCATGTAATCGGCGACCAGGATGCGGCCGTCGGCCGCGATCTTCAGCCCGTTCGGCCAGCCCTCATATTCGATCGCCAGCGACCACTCGCCGTCGGGCGCAATGCGGAAGATGCGGCCGAAGGGAATGTCGACGATGTAGAGATTGCCATCTTTGTCGAACGACGGGCCTTCGATGAAGGAGTCTGTCGGCACGCCCGGCCGGTTGGCATCGGCCCAATCCGTCCGCTCGCCTTTGCGGCGGAATTTGTCGGGCATGGCGGAGAAGAGCCTGGTCTCGATCAGGCGCGGCGGCGTTTCCAGGTACATCATTATTGTTTTGCGCGTTGAGGGCGAGAGCGCGGCACCATAGGGCACAATGGGGCGTGCGTCGATTGGGCTGAGGCATAGCGCCCCGCCCTCGCTGTCATTCCCCGCGACCCGGCTACGCCAAGGCTTCGCCGGGGTTGAGGTCCAGGGGCGCCGAAGCTTTAGCGTAGGCGTCAAGCGGGGAATCCAGTACGCCGTGGCCTTACCGCTTGATCACAGGCATCTCGGCGTACTGGATCGCCCGGTCAAGCCGGGCGATGACGGCGGAGTATGCAGCGACGACCGAGAAAGTCGCCCCTACCCCGCCGCGCCCGCGCGCTTGGTCTGCTTCGCTGGCGCCACCTCCGTCGTCGCGATCAGGCGCTTCAGCTCGGGGATGCAGGAGCCGCAATTGGTGCCGGCCTTGAGCTTTGCGCCGATCTCGGCGGCCGTGCGCGCGCCTGCGACGATGGTGTCGCAAATGGTGCCGCGGCCGACACCGAAGCAGGCGCAGACGACCGGTCCGGTCGAAGCCGCGCCCTCGCTTGACTTACCGGACAACAGCATGCGCCGCTGCTCGTCGGTGACGTGGTCGGCCACGAACAGGCTCTTCACCACGTCCCAGTCGCCGGCATCATGCGCGGGGCCGACGAACAGGCAGGTTTCGATGCGGTCGCCGGCAAACGACGCCGCGCGATAAACGCCGCCGCCGAAGTCGCGATAGTCGGCGACATCCTCGCCGGCAACGCCACCGAGCCAGGCCGGCCAGCGCGACAGGTCCGCATTGTCGGCGAAGAGATAGCCGAAGCCGCCGGTAACAGTGACGCGGGTCCACATCAGGTTCGGCGGCAGCTCCAGCTGCTTGCGCGACAACGCAAAGCCGCGGAAGACGTATTCATAAGGCACGATCGCAGCTGGTGTCGCCTTGGACTCCGGCTGCCCCGAGAACGGATCGGTGAACGGTGCAACCAGCGCCCCAACGCGACCGTGCGAGGCGTTCATCGCACTCCAGTGGATCGGCGCGAACAGCGTGCCGCGCTGCTGGCGGTCGCTGACGACGACCTTGAGGGTGCACTGGCCATAGTCGGTGGTGATGCGGGCATAGCCGTCATGGACGATGCCGTATTTGCCGGCGTCATCGGGATGAATCTCGACGAACGGCTCGGGCAGATGCGCACCGAGCCGCTGGCTGAGGCCCGTGCGCGTCATGGTGTGCCACTGGTCGCGGATGCGCCCGGTATTGAGCCGCAGCGGCCGCGACGGTCCGGTCTCGCCGCGCAGCGCCGGGACTTCCGGCGCGACGAAACGGCCCTTGCCGTCGTTGGTGAAGAAGCCGCCGGCCGCGAAGAAGCGCTCGCCGGGCGCCTCACCTTCACGTGTGGGCCACTGCACGGGCTTCAAGGCGTCGAAGGCTTCGTCGGACAGCGAGGTCAGCGTGCCGATATCGAAGTCGCGGCTGCCATCGTTCTCGAACGCCGAGAGCGCGGCGTGCTCGCGAAAGATGTCGGCTGCGGATTTGTAACTGAAACTGTCGCCGAAGCCGAGGCGTTTTGCGGTTTCGCTCAGGATCCACCAGTCCGGCCGTGCCTCGCCGGGCGCCGGCAGGAACGAACGCTGGCGCGAGATGCGGCGCTCAGAATTGGTCACGGTGCCCGACTTCTCGCCCCAGGCGAGCGCGGGCAGCAGCACGTGCGGGCCTGCATCGACCGTGTCGTTGGAGAGCACGTTCTCGGAGACCACGAACAGTTCGAGCTTCTTCAGTGCCTCGCGCACGAAGTCCGCGTCGGGCAACGACACTGCGGGGTTGGTGCCCATCACCCACAGCGCCTTGACCTCGCCGCGGTTGATGGCTTCGAACAGCTGCACCGCCTTCAACCCTTCATGGGTGGCGATGCGCGGCGCCTTCCAGAACCGCCGCACGCGATCGATGTCCGGCGGCGTGAAGTTCATGTGTGCGGCGAGCTGGTTGGCGAGGCCGCCGACCTCACGGCCGCCCATCGCGTTGGGCTGGCCGGTGAGCGAGAACGGCGAGGCGCCGGGCTTGCCGATGCGGCCCGTGGCAAGATGGCAGTTCAGGATCGCGTTGACCTTGTCGGTGCCCTGCGCCGACTGGTTGACACCTTGCGAGTACAGCGTGACGACGCGGGGCGTGTCACGGAACATCTTGAAGAAGGTCGCAACGTCCTGCTCGGAGAGGCCGGTCGCCAGTGCGGTCGCGGCGACGCCGCCGGCAATGCTGCGTGCGCGCGCCAGCGCGTCGTCAAAGCCAGACGTGTTTTGCGCGATGTAATCCTGATCCAGCGCACCATTGTCGGCGAGGTGGACGAACAGGCCGGAGAACAGTGCCGTGTCGGTGCCGGGCTTGAGGCCCAGGAACAGATCTGCGTCGGTCGCGGTGTCGGTGCGGCGCGGATCGACCACGATCATGCGCGCGCCGCGCTCCCCACGGTTCTTCAGCATGCGCTGGAACAGCACGGGATGGCACCAGGCGGCATTCGAGCCGACGAAGACGAGCAGATCGGCCTGGTCGAGATCCTCGTAGCAACCGGGCACGGTGTCGGCGCCGAAGGCGCGGCGGTGACCGGCGACCGAGGACGACATGCACAGCCGCGAATTGGTGTCGACGTTGGCCGTGCCGACAAAGCCCTTCATCAGCTTGTTGGCAACGTAATAGTCCTCGGTCAGCAGTTGGCCCGAGAGATAGAATGCGACCGCGTCGGCGCCGTCGCGCGCGACGATGTGCTGCATGCGGTGGGCGACGTGATCGAGCGCATCGCTCCAGGCCACGCGTTCGAGCGCGCCCTTGCAGCGGATCATCGGATAGAGCAGCCGGCTTTCCAGCCCGACGGTCTCGCCGAGCGCCGAGCCCTTGGAGCACAGCCGGCCGAAATTGGCAGGATGATCGGGGTCGCCCGCGATCGCCGCGCCGCCCTTGCCGTCTGGCGTCGCAAGCACGCCGCAGCCGACGCCGCAATACGGACAGGTCGTCTTGGTGGCGCGGAGCGTGGGATCGATCGCCGTCATATCAAGCCGCCTCAATCAAGCCGCTTTGGAAGGACGCGCGAGTGCGCGGCCGAACATCATGTCGGCGCGGATCGCCGCCACCTTTTCGCGGTTGCGGATCAGTTCGAGATACCAGAGCGCATCGACGGTATCGCCGATCAGCAGGGCGCCGGTGAGCCGGCCCTCGGCGATGACGAGCTTCTTGTAGGTGCCGCGCCTGCGGTCTGACAGCACGAGGCTCTCGCTGCCCTCCCCGCCCATGAAGTCGCCGGCGGAGAACACGCTGACCCCCGACACCTTCAGATTGGTCGAGACCACGCTGCCTTGATAGGCCGCGGGACGACCGGAGAGATGCCGCGCCAGCACGCGCGCCTGCTCGTAGGCAGGCTCGACGAGACCGTAGCAGGTGCCGCGATGCTCGGCGCATTCGCCGAGCGCGTAGATATCAGGTGACGCCGTCTGCATCTCGTCGTTGACGACGATGCCGCGGTTGACTGCGATGCCGGCGTCCTTTGCCAGCGCAATGTTGGGCCTGATGCCGGCGGCGAAGATCACCGCATCGGCCTCGATGCGGCTGCCGTCGGCAAGCTCGACCGCTTCGACATGGCCCTCGCCGTGGATGCGGGCTGTGGATGCATTGAGCAGAATACGAATGCCCTTGCGCTCGACCAGCGTCTTGAGCAGGTCGGCAGCGGGTGCATCGAGCTGGCGCTCCATCAGCCGATCCATCAGGTGCAGCAGCGTCACGGGCGCTCCGGCCTTGGCGAGGCCGTAAGCCGCTTCGAGTCCGAGCAGACCGCCGCCGACCACGACGACGCGCTTCTTAGCCGCGGCAAGCGTCAGCAGCAGATCGACGTCGCGGGTGTCGCGAAAGGTGTGCACGCCGACGAGATCGGCGCCCGGCACGTTGAGCCGCAGCGGCGTCGAGCCGACGGCGAGCACGAGCTTGGAATATTCCATGCTCTCTTCGCCTTCGATCTTGAGCTCGCGTCGGCCGGTGTCGATCTCGCTGACGCGATAGCCGTAGCGCACCGTGACGCCGCGATGGCGCCACCAGTCGGCAGGCCGGAGCTCGATCTCGTGCGAGCCGGTCTCGCCGGCCAGCACGGAGGAGAGCAGAACGCGGTTGTAAGCGAGCCGCGGCTCTTCGCCGATCACGGCGACCGCGTAGCGGCCGAGCGAGGTCTTGGCGAGTTCGTCGACCAGACGCGCGGCCGCCATACCGTTACCGACGATGACCAGCGGTTCACTCACAACGCATCTCCTATTCGGCGGCCTGCGGCTGTGCGCCGTAGGCCTCGGAAATCATGTAGCCGGACAACACGCCGTAGGCGTCGGTCCAGGCGGTAGCGAGTTCCGGCGTCCAGGCTTCGCCAAGGCCCTTCTCCAGGGTCCACAGCAAGGTCGCGCCGACCACGGGGTAGTGCTCGGCCTTGGCGCCATAGCCGACGTGACGCTTCGCAAGCGCCGAGGCCGCGGGAAGAATCGAGTCCAGGTTCGACAGACCGCCGACGACGGCGGCGAGCATGCCCATCAGCTTCTTGCGCTGCTCGGTCATGTCCTCGGGAAACATCGCGCGCACGGATGGCGCGACCTCGAACAGGCGATCGTAGAACAGCACCGCGGCCTGCGCGGAAATCGGCGCGACCTTGGCAAAGCTCTGTTGGACGAGGGTGATCTGTTCTGGCGTCATGATGTTCTCCTGCCTGTTGGGTTTGCCTTGGTGCGCGCCATTGCGAACCAGGTTCATTGTCAAACTGTCGGGCAATGCTTCTCCCCGCGTACGGGGAGAAGCGAGATTCGTACCAAGTATTAGACACGCGCTCCGGCGAGGCTTGACGCGCCTTCACCCTGCGGGCTGCGACGCAGATAGAACCACCAGGTCAGCGCGAGGCAGGAGGCGTAGAAACCGAGATAAATCGCGAGCGCGAGCTGCGGCCCGCCGGTCAGCGCGATCGACTTGCCGAACCCGGTCGGGATCAGATAGCCGCCGACGGCGCCGACCGCGCCGATGAAGCCGACCGCAGCACCGCTTTCGATGCTCGCCGTCTTCAAGGCGACCGCGCGCTCTGCATCGCCCTTGCCGCGCACCCTGAACAAGTTCTGCTCGCGGAAGATCGAGGGGATCATGCGATAGGTCGAGCCGTTGCCGATGCCCGTCGTCACGAACAGGACCAGGAACATCGACAGGAAGCCGATGAAATCCTTGTGCCCGACGAAGTAGAGCACGCCGATCGTCGCGCCTGCCATCACGATGAAATTCCAGAACGTGATGACCGAGCCGCCGATCCTGTCGGCAAGCCAGCCGCCGAGCGGCCGCGACAGCGAGCCGACCAGCGGTCCCAGGAACGCGATCGCAATCGTGACTTGCGGGAACTGGGTCTTGATCAGCAGCGGAAATGCCGCCGAGTAGCCGATGAAGGAGCCGAACGTGCCGATATAGAGATACGCCATGATCCAGGTGTGCTTGCGCTTGACCACGGCGAGCTGGTTCTTGATCGACGACTTGGCCGTGGTCAGGTTGTTCATGAAGAACACTGCCCCGAACACCGCGATCGCGATCGGCAGCACCCACATCAGGCCGGCGTTTTGCAGGAAAACGCCGTCGACAGGGGTTGCCTGGAACAGGTTGATGACGGCGAGCGTCATCAGGATCGGGGTCAACAGCTGCACGCTGGAGACGCCGATATTGCCACCGGCCGCATTCAGTCCGAGCGCCCACCCTTTCATCCGGTCGGGGAAGAAGAACGAGATGTTGGTCATACTGGAGGCAAAATTGCCGCCGCCGAGACCGGCGGTCGAGGCAATCAGCAGCATCAGCCAGAACGGCGTGTCGGGCTGGCCGACGAAATAGGCGAGCGAGAGCGTCGGAATGAACAGGATCGCCGCACTGAAGATGGTCCAGTTGCGACCGCCGAAGGTCGTCACCGCGAAGGTGTAGGGAAAGCGCATCAACGCGCCGATCAGCCCGGGCACCGCGACGAGCTGGAACAGCTGGTCGGTGGTGTAGTGGAAGCCCGCCTGCGGCAGCTTGGTGGTGACGATGCTCCAGATCAGCCAGACCGAGAAGCCGATATGTTCGGCCACGATCGACCAGATCAGGTTGCGTCGCGCGATAGTCTTGCCAGTCGCATTCCAGAACGCCTCATCTTCGGGGCGCCAGTCTGAAATCCAAGTTGGATTCTTCGTCATTGAGTATCCCTTCCAGGCTCACCGCTGCGTCGTTGCAGGCTCAGCCTCCGGCCACGGAGGCGCGCTCCGAGGCTTCACCCCGGTGGCGAGTTACGATGCTGATTGATGATGTTGAGGGACGTCGTCGTTGGCGTCGCGGTTGGTGTTTCAATTTCCGTGCCAACTGCGCGCATTCCGGAAACGCAGGAAATTCAGGAGCTTGTTTGGAGTGCTCCAAATTCTTGCAGGACTATTTCGCACGCATATTTTGCGATTCGCTCAATCCCTGTGCGGCGCACAAGGATTGAGCTTGATGATTCAAAATTAGGCGCTGCGTGAGCACCTGTTGGTGACGCGCTTACGCGGCCTCGACGAAGCGATGCCGCTCGTAGAGGAATTCGAGCACGCGCTGCCGGCACTTCAGGTAAGTGGTGTTGGTCGCGAGCTCGAGCCGCTTGCGCGGGCGCGCCAGCGGCACCTCCAGCACCTCGCCGATGCGCGCGCTCGGGCCGTTCGTCATCATGACGATGCGATCGGACAGCAGCACCGCCTCGTCGACGTCGTGGGTGATCATCAAAATGGTGTTGCCGAGCTTCTGATGCAGCGCCATCACCGAATCCTGCAAATGCGCGCGGGTCAGTGCGTCGAGCGCGCCGAAAGGCTCGTCGAGCAGCAACACTTTCGGCTCCATGGCAAGCGCGCGGGCAATGCCGACGCGCTGCTTCATGCCGCCGGAGATTTCCGAGGGCCGCTTGTCCTTGGCATGGGCCATCTGCACGAGGTTGAGATTGTGCATGACCCAGGCGTCGCGTTCGGCCCGCTTCTTCGTTTTGGCAAAGACCTTGTCGACGCCGAGCCTGACGTTCTCGTACACGGTCAGCCAGGGCAGCAGGCTGTGGTTCTGAAACACCACCGCGCGATCCGGCCCCGGCGAGTTCACCTCGCGGTTCTCCAGCAGCACGCCGCCGGTGGTGGCGTTGGTCAGGCCTGCGATGATGTTGAGCAGGGTCGACTTGCCGCAACCGGAATGGCCGATGATCGAGACGTATTCGCCCTTCTCGATGGTAAGATTGATATCCTTCAGCACCTCCGTGGAGGCGGCGCCGCGGATAAAAATCTTGTCGATGTGGTCGAGCTTCAGATAAGCGGTCATGTGCTTCCCCCTCAGTTCAGCGCGGTGCCGCGGGTTACGATCTTGCCGGCGCCCGCAATCAGGCGGTCGAGCACGAAGCCGATGATGCCGACATAGAACAGTGCCAGAATGATCTCGCTGATATGCGAGGAATTCCAGGCGTCCCAGATGAAGAAGCCGATGCCGACGCCGCCGATCAGCATCTCGGCCGCAACGATGGCGAGCCAGGACAGGCCGATGCCGATGCGAAGCCCTGTGAAGATGTAGGGCGCGGCGGCCGGAATCATGATCTTGGCGAAGAATTCGAGCGGGTTGAGCTGCACCACCGCGGCGACATTGCGATAATCCTGCGGGATGTTGCGGATGCCAACCGCGGTGTTGATGATGATCGGCCAGATCGAGGTGATGAAGATGACGAAGATCGCGGACGGCTGGCCGTCGCGGAACGCGGCGAGCGACAGCGGCAGCCAGGCCAGCGGCGGAATTGTGCGCAAGACCTGGAACAGCGGATCGAGCCCGCGCATCGCCCAGACCGATTGCCCGACCAGCACGCCGAGCGCGATGCCGGCAATCGCCGAGAGCGAATAGCCGAAGGCGACGCGCTGCAGGCTGGCGGAGAGGTGCCAGAACAGCCCCTTGTCGATGCCACCATGATCGAAGAACGGATCGAGGATCAATTCCTTCGTATCCTTGAACACCTTCGACGGTGGTGGCAGCGCCGAGCCGGCGCGGCGGCAGACCAGCTCCCACACCAGAAGCAAGAGCGCGATCACGACCAGCGGCGGGATCACGCGCACGGCGGTCTCCCTCGCCATCCGCGCGTAAGTCTCCGAACGCGGCGGCCGCTTCGGTGTCATCGCGACGACCGGCGCGGCAGCGCTCGCGGGCTTCGCGGTCTCAACCTCGATCTTCGTGGCGGGCATGTTCATCGCAATATCTCTCCGGCTGCAAAAGGCGATGCGGCCGCCCGGAGGCGGCCGCTGGCTCCATCAGACTTCGACGCGCTTGATCGCGAGCGACTTCAGATAGGCAGCCGGATTTTCCGGATCGAACACCTTGCCGTCGAAGAAGGTCTCCTTGCCGCGCGAGGTGGAGGTCGGGATCTCCGCGCTTGCGATGCCGAGCGTCTTGGCCGCGTCGCGCCACATGTCTTCGCGGTTGACCTTGGCGATCAGCGCCTTGGTGTCGAAATTCGCCTCATACTTGCCCCAGCGGATATCCTCGGTGAGGAACCAGAGGTCGTGGCTCTGGAACGGATAAGAGGCGAAGTCGCGCCAGTACTTCATGATATGGGGCGAATTCTCGACCACCTTGCCGGGAAGGCCGTAGTCGAACTTGCCGGCGGTGCGGTCGAGCACGTCTTCGACGGGGCAGTTCATCCACTGCCGCTTGCCCATGATGGCGGCAAGCTCGGCCTTGTTCTCGGCCTTGTCGGACCATTGCTGCGCTTCCATCACCGCCATCAGCAGCGCCTTCGCGGCCTTCGGATATTTGTCGACGAAGGCGGCGCGCATGCCGAAGGATTTTTCCGGGTGCTTGTTCCAGAGCTCGCCGGTCGTGATCGCGGTGTAGCCGATGTTCTGGTGGATCAGCTGCAGGTTCCAGGGCTCGCCGACGCAGAAGCAGTCCATCGTGCCGACCTTCATGTTGGCCACCATCTGCGCCGGCGGCACCACGATGGTCTCGATGTCCTTGTCGGGATCGATGCCGCCTGCGGCGAGCCAGTAGCGGATCCAGAGGTCATGCGTGCCGCCGGGGAAGGTCATCGCAGCTTTCACGGGCTTGCCCGAGGCCTTCTTCTTCTCCAGCGCCGCCTTGAAGGGCGTGGCGTCGACGCCGAGCTTCAGGTCGGCATATTCACTGGCGACGGAGATGCACTGGCTGTCCAGATTGAGCCGCGCCAGGATGTACATCGGCGTCGGCTGATTGTTCTGCGTCACCTTGCCGGCCGAGATCAGATACGGCATCGGGGTCAGGATATGCGCCCCGTCGATGCCGTTGCCTTCGGAGCCGAGCACGAGATTGTCCCGCGTGGTGCCCCAGGAGGCCTGCTTCTGCACGTCGGTGTCAGGCATGCCGTATTTGGCGAACAGGCCCTTGTCCTTGGCGACGAACAACGGACCGGCATCGCTCAGCGCGATGAAGCCGAGCTTGGCGCCCTTGACCTCCGGGCCGGCGTCCTGCGCGAAAGCGCCGGCGGGGAAATTCAGTTTTACGGCGGCCAAGAGTGCGGCGGTCGAGCCGGCGGCCCTCAACAATTGACGGCGGCTGAGGCCAGTGTCCGACGGCCGGCGGGTGCGCTTGGTCATAGGCGGTATCGTCCTTTGCGTCGTTGCAGAATGATTGCGTCAGTGCACACGAGCAGCCCGTCCGTCCGACGCCTGAAGCAGCGCATGCGAACGCGCGACGGGGAGACCCCCGTCTGGTGGCGTCGGCAATTCGGATGAGAAGTCTCGCGGGACGGCTTCAATGGCGTCGGCCTGGAACTATTCAAGCTTCGTGCCAAGCGCCACAACGCAGAAAACCTTGAAAGATCAATATGCTACAGGCAGCGCGCCAGTCTGTCGCAGGCCCGCTCCGCTCGCGAAATTTGCGGCTTGCACAATAATTGTGCGGCGCACAACAGTTGTGCAGCAGCTTAAGGAAAAGGCCGTACCACGCGCAAAAGCCGGGTCAGCCAAAGTTCTATCAGATTGATGTTGCTCGCTTTTTATGAGCCTAGCACACGGCACGCAATTTGCTTCTCCATTTACGTCAACGAAGACTGCGGCCTTGCCGCATTGATGCAGGCGCTGGCGGCTGCATCCCGGAAGCTCAACTGCTTCGCGGCCCTCCTCGGCTCGGCCGTCGTGACGCAATCCAAAGGCTTCCAACTCTCCATCGCCTCGTGCGCGGCAGGGCCAGCCCGCACGGCCAGTGACGTTCAATCGCTCTCGCAGGAGGGCGTGATCTCTCTCTTACGAAGCAAAAGGAACCATTGATGTCGTATCTCGCGCCTTCGGAATTCGTCACCAAGATGGTGGATGCGGGCGAGTCCAAAGTCTTCATGTCCACCCGGGATACCATCATCCGGGCCTACATGGCCGGCGCTATCCTGGCGCTCGCGGCATGGTTCGCCGTCACGATCAACGTGAACACGGGGCAGCCGCTGATCGGCGCGCTGCTGTTCCCGGTCGGCTTCGTCATGCTCTATCTGCTGGGCTTCGACCTCCTGACCGGCGTGTTCGTGCTCTCCCCGCTCGCCCTGATCGACAAGCGCCCTGGCGTCACCTTCGGCGGCGTGCTGCGCAACTGGGGTCTGGTCTTCGTCGGCAATTTCGCTGGCGCCTTCACCGTGGCCTTCATGATGGCCTTCGTCACGACCTTCGGCTTCACACAAGATCCCGACAAGGTCGGCGCCGCCATCGGAAACATCGGCGAAGGCCGAACGCTGGGCTACGCTGCGCATGGCGCGGCCGGCATGGCGACGCTGTTCCTGCGCGGGATGCTCTGCAACTGGATGGTCTCGACCGGCGTCGTCGGCGCCATGATCTCGACCTCGGTCCCCGGTAAGGTCATCGCGATGTGGATGCCGATCCTGGTGTTCTTCTACATGGTGTTCGAGCATTCCGTCGTGAACATGTTCCTGTTCCCCTCGGGCCTGATGCTGCACGCCAAGTTCTCGATCATGGATTACTTGATCTGGAACGAGATCCCGACCGTGCTCGGCAACCTCGTCGGCGGCCTCGCCTTCACCGGCATGACCCTCTACGCCACGCACGTCATGACCAAGCCGAAGCGCCAGGCCGGCAAGGCCACCTCGCCCCGCGTCGCAGCCTGATACGTCTCGACAGGAGAGCCTCGCCCGATCAGGGTGAGGCTCTCCTTTGCCGGTGATGACGATGACCCGCGGACTTCAGATTTCGGTCGGCCAGCACTCCGACAAGGGTCGCAAGCCCATCAATCAGGATTTTCACGGCGTCCTCGTTCCGGACGAGCCGATGCTCAGCCTGAAGGGTATTGCGGCCGTCCTCGCCGACGGCATCTCCAGCAGCACGGTGAGCCAGATCGCCAGCGAGTCGGCGGTCAAGAGCTTCCTGATGGACTATTACTGCACGTCGGAATCCTGGACGGTGAAGACCTCCGCCCGTCGTGTGCTGGACGCGACCAATTCCTGGCTCCACGCCCAGACGCGCAAGAGCCAATATGCCTATGACCGCGACAAGGGTTATGTCTGCACGCTGAGCGCCATGGTCATCAAGGCAACCACCGCGCACATCTTCCACGTCGGCGACTGTCGCGTCTACCGCGTGGCGGGCAAGGCGCTCGAGCAGCTGACCGACGATCACCGGATCATCGTATCCTCGGAGCAGACCTATCTCGGCCGTGCGCTCGGCATCAATCCGCAGCTCGAGATCGACTATCAGAGTTTCGAGATCGAGACTGGAGACACTTTCCTGCTGGCGACCGACGGCGCCTATGAATTCGTGGACGCGCGTTTCGTCACCAGCGCGCTCAGCGACCATGCAGCCGAGCTCGACGGAGCGGCGAAGGCGATCGTCGAGGAAGCCTATCGGCGCGGCAGCGACGACAACATCACGGTCCAGATCCTCCGCATCGATGCGGTGCCGCAGCGCGAGCCGGCCGGCATCTTCAACCAGACCTCCCAGCTGCCGCTTCCCCCGCTGCCGGAGCCGCGGGCACTCTTCGACGGCTACAGGATCGTCCGCGAAATCCACGCCAGCAGCCGCAGCCACATCTACCTTGCCGTCGACGCGGTGACCGAGGAGCCGGTCGCGCTGAAGCTTCCGTCGATCGATCTGCGCGACAATGCCGCATACCTGAAGCGCTTCCTGATGGAAGAGTGGATCGCGCGCCGGATCGACAGCCCGCATGTGCTGAAGCCGTTGTCGCAGTCGAAACGGCGTGGCTATCTCTATGTCGCGACCGAATTCGTCGAAGGTCAGACCTTGCGGCAATGGATGACGGACAATCCACGCCCCGATCTCGAAACCGTCCGCGGACTGGTCGAGCAGATCGCCGCGGGCCTGCGCGCCTTCCACCGCATGGAAATGCTGCATCAGGACCTCAGGCCCGACAACATCCTGATCGACAAGACCGGCACCGCGAAGATCATCGACTTTGGATCAGTCAAAGTGGCAGGCGTCGCGGAGGCCGCGCCACAGGACGAGACCGATGAAATTCTGGGAACGGTCCAGTACACGGCGCCGGAATATTTTCTTGGGCAAGGCGGCTCGCCGCGCTCGGACATGTTTTCACTCGCCGTGATCTGTTACCAGATGCTGACGGGAAAGCTTCCCTATGGCACTCAAATCGCGAGGATCCGGCGCAAGGCGGACGTGCGGAGGCTCACATATCGCCCGGCCGACGACGACAGCAACGTGCCTGCCTGGGTCGACGGCGCGCTCAGACGTGCGCTGCATCCGGATCCCTACAAGCGGCACGAGGATCTGTCTGAATTCGTGTTCGAGCTTCGGACGCCCAATCCGGCCTATCTCGACACGCGGATCACCCCGCTCTTGGAGCGCAGCCCGCTGATGTTCTGGAAATTGACCACGGCGGCGCTCGCCTGCGTCGTCGTGGTCCTGCTTGCGATGTTGCACGCGCGCTGATCAGGGGTGTAGCCACGCAAAGCGTCACCACGTGATGAGTGGAGAACGATGCAGCCAGGTATCGGCGCGCACCTGATCGAGCACGAATGTCGCAACGTCTTCGCGCGCGATGCTACCGCCATAGAAGCCCGAAAGATCCGTCAGGGCCCGGACCGAGCCGCGGCCGGGCTTGTTATTCAGGATCGAGGGGCGAACCAGGACCCAGTCCAGCCCGCTCTCTCTGACGATGGCTTCCTGCCGGTTCTTGTCGGCGTACACCTTCTTCAGGAGAAGCGGAAAGATCACATTGTCGGCGACAAAGCCGCCGTGCCCGGCACTGTCGCCAGCGCCCATTCCCGTGATGCAAACCAGCCGCGAGATCTGCTCGGCCTTCATCGCGCTCACGAGCGCGCGCGTCGCGGTCGAGAGAAGCGTCACCTCGCGGAACGGGCTTACCGGTGTACCCAGCGCGCTGACCACGGCGTCGCGGCCTTTGAGGGCTTCGCGCAGGGCTGCTTCATCGCGGGCATCTCCGACGATGAGCTTCGCCCCCGTGATGTCACGTGCCTTCTCGGCGGAACGCACCAGCACGGTAACGTCGTAGCCCCGCGCCACCGCCTGGTTGACGATCAGGCGACCGGTGGCACCGGTCGCTCCAAGCACCAACATCTTCGTTGCGCCTTCCGGATTCACCGGAGAAGTGGCGGTTGAAGAGATCATGTTAGCATTCCTCGTTGTCGTGATGGGGACGTGCTCCTGCCGTCAGGCAGTGGCCGTGATCTCGGAGACGAAGTCGCGATAGGAGCGCAGCGGACGGCCCAACAGCGCGGTCAGCCGCTCGACGTCGCCGGCCTCCGGGACCATTCCCTCAGTGAGGAAACGCTCGCTCATCAGCCGCATGTCGTAGGCCATCCAGCTCGGCATGAACTGCCGGAGGTTCTTCTCGAAGCCGGCGGTATCGTCACCGGGATAGGCGATCGTGCGACCCAGCACCTCCGACCAGACGGCGGCGGCTTTCGCGCCGGTGAGCGTATCAGGGCCGACGAGATTGATGCGCGTGAGCGCCAGCGGCGCTGCGGCGCGCTCACGACGGATGAGCTCGACGGCCGCGATCTCGCCGATGTCGCGCGCATCGATCATGGCGAGCCCCTTGCTGCCGATCGGCATCGGGTAGATGCCGTATCCGGTCACCACGTCCTTGATCGTGACATCGTTGTTCATGAAATAGGCGGGGCGCAGGATGGTGGCGTTGAAGCCCATCTGCTCGATCATCCGCTCGACGCCGAACTTGCCGGCAAAGTGCGGGACGTTGACGTAGCGATCGCTGTGGATCACCGAGAGGTAGACGACCCGCTCGACGCCCGCCTCGCGGGCGACGTTGAGCGCGATCAGCGCCTGCGTGAATTCATCCGGCACCACTGCGTTGAGCAGGAACAGGGTCGAGACGCCCTTGAATGCGCTACGGATCGAGTCGACGTCGAGCAGGTCGCCCTGCACGACGGTGACGCCTGCCGGGAGGTTTGCCTTGCCAGGATCGCGGGCGAGAGCACGGACATCGGCGCCGCGCTTGACGAGCTGCTCGACGACGTGGCGGCCGATGGTGCCGGTTGCACCGGTAACGAGGATGGTCATGGGGATCACTCCGGGTTGGGTCAGAAGACATCCGGGAAATTAGTGATCCACAAAAGAACCGATAGCCGCTATATTTGGACAGACTGTCTCACTGGTGGAACAATGGACCTGCTCGCACTCGCCGATTTCAATCTCGTTGCCCGGCACGGCGGGTTCGGACGGGCCGCACGGGCCGCCGGCCGCCCGAAAGCCACCCTGTCCCGGCGGGTCGCGGAGCTGGAAGCCGCGCTCGACCTGCGCCTGTTCGAACGGGGAGCGCGCACCCTGAAACTCACGCAGGAAGGACGCGCCCTTTACGAGCGGACGGGAGCCTTGCTCACTGAGCTCGACGAGACCGCGACAGCGATCGCGTCGGGTGGGGACAGGCCGCGGGGGCGCTTGCGGATCAGCGCGCCTATGCTGTTCTCGCAGACTGCGATGGGAAACCTCGCGGCCGGGTTCGCACTCAGATATCCCGAGGTCCGTCTTGAGGTCACGACGGAAGATCGCTCCGTCGACATGGTGGAGGAAGGCTACGACCTCGTCATTCGAGTCAATCCCGATCCGGATGACAGCCTTGTCGGACGAATCTTTCTGCGCGATCGGCTGGTGGTGGTGGCGAGCCCGAACCTGAAACGACCGAGGTACGGCGTCGCTGTGCCGGCTGTCATGCGCGGAGCGGGCGACCGGAAAACAAGCTGGGACGTGACGGTGCCAGGCGGACAATCGCGCATCGCGATTGATCCGGTCCTTCGCCTGGCATCGCTCATCATGGTCCGCGACGCTGTCCGGGCCGGCGTCGGCGCCGCACGCCTTCCGGTGTCACTGGTCAGTCACGACCTCGCTGCCGGCACGCTGGTGCTTTGGGGCGATATCGCGGGACCGGAGATCGCATTGTGGACGCTCTATCCATCGCGCCGGCTCCTAAGCGCGCGCGTATCCGCCTTTCTCGACTACATGAAAGAAGCCTTTCCGATGGGGACGCCTGACGAGCTGGCGGCCTTTATCGGGAGATGAGAGGGCGGCGCGCGCTGCTCGCGCCTGACGGTCAGGCGGGCTCCTCCGTCTTTGTCCCCAGCGGCTTCGGCGCCATGCCGCCGCCCGGCTTGAGGTGGAATTCGTAGCTCATCAGGTGCCACTGCCCGTTCGCCTTAGTGCCGTCGGGCATCGCCGCATCTTTGCGCGGCTCGACCTTGGCGACGAGGTCGTCCTTCACGCCGAACACCACGTCGGAATCAAGATATTTGTCGCCGTCCATGAAGACGTGGGTGATCAGCGGCTCGTAGCCCTTGGCATTGACCAGGAAGTGCACATGCGCCGGGCGCATCGGGTGGCGGTTGGTCTGCACGATCATCTCGCCGACCGGGCCGTCGGTCGGGATCGGATAGCTGCACGGCAGGATGGTGCGGAAGAAGAAGCGGCCATCGCTATCGGTGATGAAGCGCGCCCGCGCCGAGGCGCCGACCTCGTCATAGTTCGGCTTCTGCGAGTCGTAGAAGCCGTCATCATCGGCATGCCAGACATCGACGGGGACATTCGCGAGCGGCTTGCCCTTGAGATCGGTGACACGGCTCTGCACGAACATCCGTTCGCCGGTTTGATTGTTCGGAGAGATGTCGGTGCCGTGCGCCGTGACCTTGTGCTCGCCGACATAGAACGGCCCGAGCACGGTGGTCTGGGTGGCGCCCTCGCGCTCGCGGTGGTTGACCGCGTCGACCAGCATGGAGACGCCGAGCACGTCGGAGAGAAGGATGAATTCCTGCCGGGTGTCCGTGCATTTCTGGCCGGTGCGGGTCAGGAAATCGATGGCGTATTCCCACTCCTCGAAGGTGAGTCCGGTCTTGCTCACGTAATCGTGCAGCGACTTCACCAATTCCTGGAGCAGGAATTTCGCGCGCGGGTCGGGTGTCCGGTCAAAGCTCCGGACGACGGCTTCGGTGAGTTCGGTCTCGTTGAACTGGGTCATGGTGCGTTTGCCTGCGTTTCTCATTGGCCCGTTGGGGATCTCTTGGGCTGCTTGGAGGCGTTCCTCGCTGGAGCCTACACCAAACAGACGGCCGGCGTTAAGCGAGACCGGCTTGGAATGAGACCGCCATATCGGCTATCAACGTCGGACCAAACTGCCCGGAGGAACTGATGCTCGCCCCCACCCCCGCCTCGCCCGAATCCGTCGGCATGTCCAAGGCCGCGCTCGACCGCGTCGATGCGCATCTGAAGAGCCGGTACATCGATGCCGGCCGCTTCCCGGGCACGCATCTCCTGGTCTATCGCCGTGGCAAGATCGCCCACAGTACGGTGCAGGGTTTTGCCGATGTCGAGCGCAAGCTGCCCGTCAAGGACGACACGATCTATCGCATCTATTCCATGACCAAGCCGCTCACCAGCGTCGCCTTCATGATGCTGGTCGAGCAAGGCCTCGTCGCGATCGATGAGCCCGTCGCCAAGTACATTCCGGAATGGAAGGATCTCGGCGTGTTCGTCGCCGGCACTGCGCCTTCCTTCCTGACCCGGCCGCCGTTGCGGCCGATGCTGATCGTCGATCTCCTGCGTCACACCTCCGGCCTCACCTACGGCTTCCAGCAGCGCTCGAATGTCGATGCCGCCTACCGCGCCGAAAAGATCGGCGAGGTCGAGAAATCCGGCACGCTCCAGACCATGATCGAGAGCCTTGCCAAAATCCCGCTGGAGTTCTCGCCGGGCGAGGCCTGGAACTACTCGGTTTCGACCGACGTGCTCGGCTACCTCATTGGCAAGATCTCCGGGATTCCCTTCGAGCAGTTCCTGAAACAACGCATTCTCGATCCACTCGGCATGACCGACACTGATTTCCACGTGCCGGCTTCCAAGGCCCACCGGTTCGCCGCCTGTTACTCGGCCGATCCGGGTGGCGGCATGACCTTCCATGCCGGCCAGCGCCGCGAGGGCCTGACGTTGCAGGATGATCCAACCAAGAGCTCGTTCCTGTCGCCGCCGTCCTTGATTTCGGGCGGCGGCGGGCTGTGCTCGACGACGGCCGACTATCTCACCTTCTGCCGTGCGCTGCTCAACGGCGGCGAGCTCGGCGGCGTCAGGCTGATCGGGCCGAAGACGCTGGCACTGATGACGGCCAACCACATTCCGGGTGGACGCTCGCTCCCGGAAGTGTCGCGCTCGCTGTTTGCGGAAGCCGCCTACAACGGCATCGGCTTCGGCCTCGGCTTCGCCGTGACCATGCGCCCGGCCGAGACGCTGGTCGCCGGCAGCCCCGGTGAATACAATTGGGGCGGCGCGGCCACGACGTCGTTCTGGATCGACCCGGCCGAGGAATTGATCACCATCTTCATGACGCAGGTGCTGCCGTCGAGCGCCTACCCGCTCCGGCGCGAGCTGCGCAGCATGGTCTATGCCGCGATCACCGAGAGCAATCTCTGAGAAAAATGCACCGATCCCGCGGCGTCAGAGCCGCGGGATCAAGCCCCGCTCATTTCAACATCTCCGGCACGATCAGGCGCGGCAGGAACAGCGAAACGCTGGGCCAAATGATGAGCGCCGCCAGCACGAGCAGCATGGGGATCAGCATGATCACCGTGTCCTTCAGCGCATAGCGCAGCCGCACCCCGGCGATCGAGCAGGCGATCATCAAGCAGAGACCATAGGGCGGCGTCACCAACCCGAAGGCCAGCGAAACGATCGAGATGATCGCAAACTGCACCGGATGGAGGTCGACCGATTTCGCCAGCGGTTCGAGGACGGTGCCGACGATGATGATCGCCGGGATGGCGTCGAGGAAGCAGCCCACCACCAGAAAGCAGAACGCGATGAAGAAGCCGGCCCCGATCGCGCCCATGCCCCACGTCGAGACGTTGGCCAGCAGCTCCTGCGGGATCCTGTAATAAGCCAGCAGCCAGCCGAACGCGCTCGCGGTGCCCACGCAGAACAGCGCGACACCCGCGAGACGGCCGGTGTCGAGCAAAGCCTTGTAGAGTTCGCGCGCGCCGGTTTCACGGTAAAAGAATGTCGATAGCGCCACGGAATAAAGCACCGCGACGCAGGCGGACTCGGTTGCGGTGAACCACCCCAGCAGGATGCCGCCGACGATGATGAACGGCGTCAGCAGCGCCGGTATCGAGCGCCAGATGGCGCAGCACATCTCCCTCCAGGTGTCCTTCGGATAGGTCGGGTAACCTCGTCGCACGGCATAGATATGCACTGTCGCCATCTGCGCTCCGGCGATCAGCAATCCCGGCACGATGCCCGCGAGATACATCGCGGCGATCGAGGTCGAGATCAGTCCACCCCACACGATCATCAGGATCGAGGGCGGGATGATGACCGCGAGCACGGCCGAGACCGCGGTGATGGCGATGGAGAACGAGAGGTCGTAGCCCTCCTTAGTCTGGGCATCGATGAAGATCTTGGACTGGCTCGCCGCGTCCGCGGTGGAGGAGCCGGAGATGCCGGCAAAGAACACCGACAGCACGACGTTGATCTGCGCCAGCGACCCCGGCCAGTGCCCGACCATCGAGCGCGACAGCGCCACCAGCCGGTCGGTGATGCCGCCGATGCTCATCAAATTGGCGGTGAGCAGGAAGAACGGCACCGCCAGCAGGATGAACGAATTGTAGGCGTTGAAGGTTTCCTGCCCCAGCGTCATCAGCGACAGATGCGGCTCGATCAGCAGGATCGGCACGCAGGCAAGGCCGAGGGCGAAGGCGACCGGCACGCGTATGATGAGCAGGCCAACGAAAGTCCCGAACAGGACCATCGCGGCCTGTCCGGCAGAAAGAACATTGCCGCTCATTGATTTGCCCCAACCAGAATCCGCATCTCGTCGACGATCTGTTCACCGGCGAACACGATCCAGGTCACGCCGGCAACCGGCCAGGCGACGTGGATCAGCCAAAGCGGCAGGTCGGCGAGCTCCGAAGTTCTGTTCCAGGCAAAACGGGTAAACTCGGTGCCGGCGGATACGAACACGAGCGCCAGCGCCAGCACGCCGAGCCGCGCGAGAATCCGCACCATGGCTTCGCTTCGGCGTGACAGGTCAGGCCAGACGTCGACTTCAAAATGCTGCGACTCTCTGATGCCGACCATGGCGCCGATCATGATCGTCCAGATGAACATGAACCGTGCCATTTCCTCGGTCCAGATGTAGGACGGAATCAAAGGCGTGTAGCGCGAGATGATCTGCAACGTGACCGGAATGACCAGAAGGCCGACAGAGGCGGCGAGCAGGATTTCCAACAGTTTTGCATAAGCCGCCGTTGCTCGGCGCCATAGCGACGGGTTCGGTGGCATCGTTATTTCGGTCATTACGACTCCGGGGGATCACAATCACGCAATGGGGCAAGCCGCCCGGCTTGCCCCGACGTCCTGTCGCGTGGGCGGCGACAGTTCTCAGACGACGTTGATCTTCTCGAAAATGCCTTCCGCGCCGATTTCCTTGGCGTAGGTGGCCATCACGGGGTCGGCGAGCTTCTTCATGGCGTCCCGCTCCTCGAAGGGAACGCGCTTGAGCTTGCCGGCCTTCTCCAGCGTGTCGAGCTTGACGACCTCCTCGCTCGACTCCAGTTGTCGGCCATAATCGCCGGCCTCCTTGCCGGCCTTCATGATCGCGTCCTGCAAGTCCTTGGGTAAGGTCTTCAGCGTCTTCACCGAGAAGCAGATCGGCCGGATCGACACGGCGTGCTGGGTCAGGTTGAGATGCGGGGCCACTTCGTAGAACTTCATCGCCTCGACGCCGGCCGCCTCGTTCTCGCCGGCCGATATCACGCCGTTCTGGATCGCGTTGTAGATCTCGTTATAGGCGATCACCGTCGGGCTCATGCCCACGGCCGCAAAGGTCTTCGACCAGATCGGCGCGCCCTGCACGCGCACCTTGAGTCCCCTAAGGTCGGCAAGAGTCTTGAGCGGCTTGTTGGCAAAAATGTTGCGGATGCCACCGCCGGAATAGCCGATCAGAACGACCTCGGCCTTGGCCGCGACTTCGTCAGCGATCGGCGCCAGGATATTGGCTTCGACGACCTTGTTCATGTGCTCGATGCCCTTGAACACGAAGGGCGCGTCGATGAACGGGGCCGCCTTGGCGAAGGTCGACATGTGAGCCGGCGAGACGATGCCGTAATCGACGGCTTTGCCCTGCGACATGTACTCGAAATACTGCTTTTCGAGGCCGAGCGAGGAATTCCTGTGCAGCGTGAAGTTGACGGGCTTGCCGTAATACTTCTTCACCAGCTCTTCGAACCTGAGCAGTGCCCGGTTGAAGGCGTGGTCGTCATTGAACTGGACCGCGCCGTTCAGCGTGATCGGCGACTGCGCCCGGATGATCGACGGCATGCCAATCGCAGCCGCTGTAGTGGTCGCACCGAGCCCAGCGAGAAATGATCTTCGCTTCATCGTCTCCCCTCCCTTTTGATGCTCCGGCCCTGTCGCCGGGCCGTGAGCGCAGCCGGTATGCGGCTTGCGAGGGGGAAGCGTATGGAAAACGTCGGCGGGACGGAAGTCATTTCGCGTGCGCGGGAGGTCCTCTTCGTCGCAGGGCCACCCTTTTCGCGAACTGCTGCACTGCAACTTGCGCTCCTGCCGGTGCGTGGCAGCTGCGGGGCGGCTTTCCACAGGCGACAGACGGCTTGCGGGCCTGTGCGCTGCACGCACAGACCCGCTCGCCTTCGCTCCCGCTTAGTGCATGTGGCCGATCAGATAGATGCCGCCGCCGAGCACAAGCACGGCCGGCACGGCCCAGAGAATCAGAACTGGCATTTGTCATCCTCCTTAGTTCGACGTGCAGACCTTGACGGTCTTCATGCCGGTTTCAGCTTCGGTGCGCGACTTGTAGATGGTGCCCGACGGGCTGACGACGGTCATCGACGTGTCCGTCGGCTTCTTGTCGACGATGGTGCACTTCTTGGTCTTGACGTCCTGCACGACGTAGAACTCGTCCGCCGCGAACGCCGGCAGGGATATTGCGGTAAGCATCAGTGTTGCAGTTACGATCTTCAACTTCATTTGTCGTCCTCCTCCAGAGCCCGAGCCGGTCAGCCCGGTCATCTACAAACGGGAAAAAGCGGCAATTAGTTCCCTGGGCCGGGAACGCTGTCGGCGATGAGGGGTTGTTGCGGCGCATATTCAACCGAGGAGAACGAGATGAAGAAGTTGTTCCTGCTTTCCGCCGCGGCGGTCCTGGTTTCGACCGGTGCTTTCGCGCAATCGACCGTCGTGACGACGACCGGAACCGGTCACGCGGCGACCGTTCAGATCGAGCCGCAATACCGAACCAAGATCAAATCCTACGTCACCGAGCACCGCATTCGCCCGGTGACGACGAAGGAAAAGATCGTTGTCGGCGCGGCCGTGCCGAGCGACGTCGAGCTCGAGGCCGTTCCCGCAGACTGGGGTCCGTCGCTGACCAAGTATCGCTACGTCTACTCCGGCGATCGCGTGATGCTCGTCGATCCCGGCTCGCGCACGGTAGTTCAGGAAATTGATTGATCCAGGTGTAAGGGGGGCCGCCTCGAAGGCGGCCTCCCACTCTGGGAGTTGAAATTATGAAATCGTATCGAGAAGCCCGGATCGCCGGGCTCAGCCTGGCTGCCGTCTACGCCATGTGCCTGCTGCTGACCGCAATCAGCATGAGCTGAGGCGCTGCCGCGGACTGCGCTGCAGAAATCTTGTCCCTGGGCGGCTCGTCCGGATGCGAAAAATTATGGCGCGCCGCAAATCCCGCCCCTATGGTCTCCCAAAATCATAAATCCGGCGCTCGCTTGCGCTGGAACCGGGACGCCCGCGTTTGTCAAAGCTCACTTTGCCGGTCCGGCTCGCTCTTCTGGTCACGGGAACGATGTTGCCGCTGATCGTCTTCGCGGTCGGTATTGCCGTTTACAATTACAAGCAGGATCGCAATGACGCGACCCGCCGCGTGCTGGAGAACGTGCGCAGCATGCGCCTCGTGCTGGACTCCGAGGTGCAGCGGATGACCGGCGGCCTGCAAGTGCTGGCGCTGACGAATTCGCTGCGCGACGACGACTTCCAGAATTTTCGCCGCATCGCCCTCGGCTTCGTCGATCAGTATGGCAAGGGCGGCCTGGTGCTGATCTCCGATCGCAAGGGCCGACTGCTGTTCTCCTCCGCGACGGAGGACACCGCAAGCCTGCCGCCACGCGGCCACCTGGAGATCATCGAAAAGGTGTTTGCGACCAGGTCGCCGCAATATTCCGACCTGTTCACCGGCGCGGTCAACGGCCGGCAGGTGCTTACGGTCGAGGTTCCGGTGCTCCGCGACGGCGAAGTGATCTACGACCTCTGCTTCAGCCCGCCGATCAGCACCTTTCAGCACCTGGTCGAGAAGCAGCGGCCCGATCGGGATTGGACGGTTTCCCTGCTCGACACCAAGGCCATCGTGTTCGCGCGCACGCCGAGCCCTACGGAGATCTTCGGCAAGCGGGCTACCGGCACGCTGTACGAGAGTATGTTGCGCACGTCGGAAGCCGCACTCTCGACGGTTTCGCTCGACGGTGTCGCGTTGTCCACCGTCTATACAAGGTCGCGGCTGACCGGCTGGACCATCGTGGCCGGCGTCGCCGAGAGCTCGCTGATCGCTCCGCTCTGGCGCAACATCGCGATCACCAGTTTTATCGGCGGCATCCTGCTGCTGACAGGCCTGACCTTCGCGGTCAGGATGGCGACCACGATCGCGCGCGGCGAGATGCTGCACGATCTCCTGATCGACGAGCTCAACCATCGCGTCAAGAACACGCTCGCCTTGATGCAGGCGATCGCGGTGCAGACCTTCCGCAGCGCCAGCCGGGACGAGCGGGTAAAATTCGAGGGTCGGCTCGGCGCGCTGGCCGAGGCGCATAATTTGCTGAGCCAGGAGAAATGGGCGGGCTCCGAGCTGCGGGACGTGATCGCCCGCGCGCTTCGGCCGTTCCTGCTGAATAATCCGGAGCGCATCCGCATGGCCGGCCCCGCGGTGCCGCTGTCGCCGCGGCTCGCCGTGGTGCTGTCGATGATCGTGCACGAGATCGCCACCAACGCCGCGAAATACGGCGCGCTGTCCAACGAGACCGGCCGGGTGACGCTGGAGTGGGAGGTTCTTGCCGAGGCGCCGAAGCCGCGGCTGCGCCTGATCTGGACCGAGATCGGCGGACCGCCGGTGACGGCGCCGGTGCAACGCGGCTTCGGCTCGCGCCTGATCGAGCGCAGTGCGCGCGACCAGCTCGGCGGCGAGGCCACCGTCGACTTCCTGCCCCGCGGCGTGGTCTGCACGGTGATTTGCGCGCTGGACGAGGCGCGATGAACGGAGGCCGGCAATGATGATCACTAGGGTTCGCACGCACATTCTCGAAGCAAAGCTGTCGCAGCCCTTTGCCTATTCGCGCGCCTGGTACGACACGCGCACCGCGATGCTGGTCGAGATCGAGACCGACAATGGTCTTGTCGGATGGGGTGAATGCTATGGCCCGGCGCGCATCACGGCGGCGGTGGTGCAGAGTATCGCTCCGTGGCTGATCGGCGAGGATCCGTTGGGTACCGACGTGCTGTGGCAGATGGTCTATGCGCGCCTGCGGGATCACGGCCAGAAGGGCGTCGTGATCCAGGGGATGAGCGGCATTGACATCGCGCTATGGGACATCAAGGGCAAGCATTTTGGCGTACCCGTGCATCAGCTTCTCGGCGGCGGCGCGCGCAAGCAGGTTGCGGCCTATGCGACCGGTCTTTACCGGCGCAAGTCAGGCGATCCGCTGAACTATCTGGCGGAGGAAGCGGCGGGTTATGCCGCCGAAGGATTCCGCGCCGTGAAGCTGAAGGTCGGTTTCGGCATCGCGGAGGATGCCGCGGTCACCCGCGCGGTGCGCGAGGCGATCGGCCCCGATGTCGCGCTGATGGTCGATGCGAACCACGCCTATGACGCGGTCGCGGCGATCCGGCTCGGCCACCTGATCGAGCGCCATGACATCGGATGGTTCGAGGAGCCGGTGCCGCCGGAGGACATCGCGGGCTATCGCGCGGTGAAATCCGCGCTTACGATTCCGGTCGCCGGCGGCGAGTGCGAATTCACGCGCTTCGGCTTCCGTGAGCTGTTCGTCTCGCACGCGCTTGACATCGCCCAGCCCGACACCTGCGCGGCAGGTGGTCTTTCCGAATGCAAGAAGATCGCCGACATGAGCGAGGCGTTCGGCATCCGCTACAATCCGCACGTCTGGGGCACCGGCATCGCGATCGCCGCCTCGCTCCAGCTGCTCGCCGTGCTGCCCTCGCACACGCCGACCTCGCTGGCCCCGCTCGAACCGATGCTCGAGTTCGATCGCACCGAACATCCGATCCGGCAGGCGATTTTGAAGGAGCCGATCGAGCATGCGAGGGGCGTCGTGCGGGTGCCCGAGGGGCCGGGCCTCGGCATCGAGATCGACCGCGAGGCGCTGGCGCGGTTTGCGGCGGACGCCTAGCCGATCGTCTGCAACGCCGGAAACGTCTCGAGCAGCCAGATGCTCACATTCGAGACCGCGCCGGTGAGGAAGCCGATGCCGGTGATCACCATCAGGACGCCCATGGCGCGCTCGACATTGACGAGATGGCCCTTCATGCGCGCGAACAGGGTCGAAAATTGCTCGATCATCAGGGCGGCGATCAGGAAGGGGATGCCGAGGCCGGCCGAATAGACCGCTAGCAGGCCGGCGCCCTTCGTCACCGTCGCCTCGGCCGCGGCGACCGAGAGGATCGCGGCAAGGATCGGGCCGATGCAGGGCGTCCAGCCAAAGGCAAAGGCGAGCCCCATCACATAAGCCCCCCAGAGGCCGACGGGCTTGGGCGCGGTCAAGCGTCCCTCGCGCATCAACAGGCCAATGCGCGTCAGGCCGAGGAAATGCAGGCCCATGACGATGATGACGACGCCGGCGAGGATCGAGAGTTCGGCCGACCAGGCGCGGATCAGCCCACCGATCAGCGAGGCGCTGGCGCCGAGCGCCACGAACACCGTGGAGAAGCCGAGCACGAACAGGAGCGCCGACATCATGATCGCGCGTTTGGAGACTGATGCGGGCTCGTTGCTTTCGACATGCTCGATCGTCGCGCCCGTCAGATAGATCAGGTAGGGCGGGACCAGCGGCAGGACGCAAGGGGAGAGGAAGCTGACGAGGCCGGCAATCAGCGCCGCCGGGATCGAAACATTTTGCATGATGCAGTCGGAGCCATCTCAGGCGCCGGCGCGGCGCGCGGGGAGTGCGCGCGGCCCGGAGCCGAACCGGCTCTGGTGTAGCCGATGCCAGCGAATGCGCAACAGAGGCGCACAAAACCAGGGCTCCTCCCGATGCCGTCTGTGATCACAGATGCGGCATCGGGACACGCACAAATCTCGCCAAAAAGCGAGACTTGGCGGCGCGGCTACTTCACCACGCGGAGCAGCGGACGCCGGGGCTGGTCCTGCGTCTGCTTGGAGGGGGGCTGCGGTTCGCTCGTGGCCGTCCGCAGCATTTCGTCGCACAGTGCCTTGAGGTCGGCACTGTCAATTCCTTTGAGTTTCATCCGCACGTCCAGGATGACAATGGACAGCAGCTCTGCCGACTCGCGGCTGTTGCTCTCGTTGAGCACCCTGCGGCACTCTTCGAGCGTTTCCAGCACCGACTGCAACTGTTCGTCTGAATGCGACACCGGCGTTCTTCCCGCTAATTCGGCCTGTGAGACGTGGTTGTGACGACCTCTTTGGCCCCCATGGAGCGTCGAGGATAACACGAGGCCGCTGCGCCCCCGAATATGATTTCAGTGTGTTGGTGCCTTGAAACCGCGGTTCCGGCGAGTATTGCTGCGCGCCGCGGGCCAGCGTCGACTCGCTCGGTCGCAAAACGCTCAATCTTAAAACGCCTAGCGTGCTGCAATTGATCCATCGCGGAAGGCGGCACCGGCTTTCGCGCAAGGACCTTTATTGCGGACAGCGCCGACGATCCCGCAGCCATGTCACGGCTCGCAACGGAACTCACGCCACACCCCTCACACGGGCGATGGTTTGCCCGATTCCCAGCCCTTGTTCCCGCCCTGGCAGCACCCCAATACCACCTGCGACGTAGTAAGGATGACGTTCAAAACTCGTCGTTCCCCAACCCGCCGTGGTTGTGGTTTGCGCCAGATTCTGCCAGTTTAGCGACCCGAAGGGACTTGTATGCACTCCTTGGCGGAAAGGGGCGTTCCACTGGAAGAACGCCCAAAGACAAACATCACCGGCCTGTCGGACTGGGATGCGGCGCGCATTTTCCTGGAAGTCGTCCGATGCGGAAGTTTCCGCTCGGCGGCCGAGCGCCTGTCGCTGTCGATCAACGCCGTCCGCCGCCGGATCGATGATTTCGAACGCCAGACCGGCACGACCCTGTTCACCCGCGACGTCCACGGCACCCGCCTGACCGACGAAGGCGCGCTGGTGGTCTCCGCCGTCGAGCAAATGGAGGCGGCGGCGTTCGACGTGCTGCGCACCAGCGATTCGACGGCGAACGCCCTGTCCGGCGAGGTCCGCGTCGCCATCACCGAGGGACTTGGCACATTCTGGCTCGCCCCGCGACTGGTCGAATTCCAGCAGGCCTATCCGAAGATCCTGGTGGATCTGCATTGCGCGATGCGTTCAGCCGACGTCTCTCGCCATGAGGCCGACGTCGCCATTCACCTGTCGCGGCCTTCGGCGCTCGACGTCAAGCTGGTGCGGCTCGGCCGCATGCATCTGATGTTCTGGGCCTCCGAGAAGTACATTTCAAAACATGGCGCGCCGCGTTCGGCGATGGAGTTGATCAAGCACCGCCTGGTGCTGCAGTTCGCCGACCAACTCGACGCCAAGCAAACTTTCGAGAGCTTCTTCCCCGGCGTTCCGGAGCGTGACCTTCTGGTCATGAAGACCAACGTCTCGAGCGCCAATTACTGGGCGGTCGCGAATGGCGCCGGAATCGGCGTGTTCCCGAGCTACGCCGTTGCGCTTGGCGGGAAGTTGATTCCACTGGAAGTCGAGCTGAACAGATCGCTGGATATCTGGTTGTCCTACCATCCTGGTAGCGGCCGGATTCCGCGCGTGCGGCACATGATTGACTGGCTGATCGAAGCCTTCAATCCGGCGCGTTTCCCGTGGTTTAAGGAAGAGTTCGTGCACCCGCATGAATTCAAGGACGAGTATATGGGCGAACCCCTGACCCAGCTCTTCGGGGGGTTTTCAACCGAAGACCGATGAGAAAAAAGATGAAGACAGCGGCGAAGAGAATGAAGCAGCGCAGTGCCGGCAAGCCGGACATTGAGCTGGGCAAGCGAATCCGTCTGCGGCGCGTCGAGATGAAGGTCTCGCAGGCCGAGCTCGGCGAGAAGCTCGGCGTCAGTTTCCAGCAGGTCCAGAAGTACGAGAAGGGCGTCAATCGCGTCGGCGCGGCCCGGCTTCAGCAGATCGCCACCGCCCTCGATGTGCCCGTGACCTTCTTCTATGACGGCGACAACAAGGCGCGCGAAGTCGAGAGCCTGCTCTTCCTGGACTCGGCCTTCAGCCTCCGCCTGCTGCGCGCCTACAGCAAGATCAAGGACCAGACGGTGCAGCGTCAGCTCGTCTCGCTGATGGAATCGATCGCAGCGAACGAAGCCTGAGCCGTCGGCGTTCGCGCCTTTCCGCCCGATGTTCAATCCGCCGCGTCACGGGGCGCGGCTGGATTGAACGAGACCGGACGAGATATATCCGGCCCGCGCGTGCGCGGACTTCTCGGGGCGGCATGACCGCCCCTTTTTGTTGACCATTTTTCCCGCCGTCGCCCGCGGTTTTCGCGAACCCATTCCAGCCCTGTCGCGACCCAATCCAGAGACCGCCGTCCGACGTGCCGGGCTCGCGATGCGCCGTGCTTAAGGTAGCCGCAACCGGGAGGCGCTAGCCTCCCGCCGATTGCTCGAATCAGCACGACGAACCGGGGAATTGCCGATGCGAGCGCCCGCCCGGGCCTCGCTCTCAGGGGGAAGATGGGACACATGTCGAAACGCCATGCGATGATCATTGCCGTCGGCATGCTTGCGAGCGCCTCTGCGCTTGCTCAGACCGAGACGATTGGACAGGCCGGGCCCAAGCCGGCGACTGCGGTTGGCACGGTGCCGGCCACCGCCAATCCGGCCCACGCAGCCGCACCGAAAACTGCCGCGCCAGTGTCCGCTTCGACGGCAGAGAGCCGCTCGGCCGCGGCGCTCGCGCTGACGCACGAGCCGACCTATGACGAGGGCTCCGCCCAGCGCATCAAGGATGCGGCGCTGAGCTATTCCGATCTTGCCGTGCGCGGCGGCTGGCCGGCGATCCCGGCAGACGCCAAATTCGCGCCCGGCGCCCAGGGCGCCAACGACGATATCCTGCGCAAGCGGCTGATCGTCTCCGGCGATCTTGCCGCCGACAAGGCGAGCGGCGCCTTCGACCAGGATCTCGCCGACGCCGTGAAACGCTTCCAGGCCCGCCACGGCCTCGCGCCGACCGGAACGGTGACGCCGCGCACGATTGCGGCGATGAACGTGCCGGTGCAGAAGCGCATCCGGCAGCTGGAGGCTTCGCTCCAGCGGCTCGAGAACATGAATTTCGGCTTCGGCCAGCGCTATGTCGTCGTCAACATCCCCGCCGCCTTCGCCGAAGCGGTCGAGAACGACGTCGTGGTAAGGCGTTATCGCGTGATCGTCGGCAAGACCGAAAAGCCCTCGCCGACGCTGACGGCCCAGATCAGCAGTGTCGTTCTCAATCCGACTTGGACGGTGCCCTCCTCGATCGCCAAGACCGAGATCTCCGCGCATATGCGCAAGGATCCCAGCTATCTGTCGCGCATGCACATGGAGGTGCTCGACGCCCACGATAATCCGATCGACCCGAATTCAGTCGACTGGTCGGGCACGCATACGCCGAATTTCACCGTGCGCCAGCACAACGGCACGTTCAACGCGCTCGGCGCGGTCAAGATCGACATGCCGAATTCCTATTCGGTCTACATGCACGACACCAACCAGCGCAATCTGTTCAGCGATGATTACCGCTTCGATTCCCATGGCTGCTCGCGCGTCGACAATGTGCGCGATCTCGCCGCCTGGCTCTTGAAGGACCAGCCGAAATGGAGCCGCGCCGCGATCGACGCGGAAATCGCTAGCGGCCAGCATCTCGACGTCGCCATGGTGAAGAAGGTCCCGGTGGCCTGGATCTATCTCACGGCGTGGATGACCAAGGATCAGACCGTCCAGTTCCGCAACGACGTCTACCACCAGGACGAGCAGCTGCTGGAGGCGACCGCCGAAGAGGCGGCCTTCTTCAGCAATGCCGGCAGCCATCCGCTGACCGCGCACATGACGAGATAGACGGCGCCATGCAATCGCGGCACAGGTGACTGCAAAGCCACGTCCGTTGCCGCGGTTGACCCTGGCCTCGCCCCGGCCGAACATTGCGCCTCGCCAACGAAAATGAGCGCGATGTCCGATATGTCCAGCACGACCGAAATTCCCTACGCCGACGGCAAGATCCTCAAGCACACCGCCGGTGGCGTCGGCGTGATCACCTTCAACAATCCCGACAAGCGCAACGCGATGTCACTGGAGATGTGGGAGGGATTTGGCGAGGCGTTGACGGCCTTACGCGACGACGATGCGGTGCGCGTCGTGATCCTGCGCGGCGCCGGCGGCAAGGCGTTCGTGTCGGGCGCCGACATCAGCCAGTTCGAGAAGACCCGCCATAACGCCGCCGCTTCCGAGGAATACGCAAAACGCAGCGCCGCCCAGCGCGCGCTGCTCGCCGATTATCCAAAGCCGACCATTGCCTGCATCCAGGGCTTTTGTCTTGGCGGCGGCATGCAGGTGGCGATGCTTGCCGACATCCGCATCGCCTCCCATGACAGCCAGTTCGGCATTCCCGCGGCGAAGCTCGGCATTGCCTATGGCTACGACGGCTTGAAGCATCTGGTGTCGCTGGTCGGCCCGTCATGGGCGCGGCTGCTGATGTACACCGGCATGCGCATCGATGCGTCGGAAGCGCTGCGCATCGGGTTGGTCGAGCGCGTGGTTCCGGAGGATCAGCTCTGGGGCGAGACCATGGGCATCGCCGAGACGATCTCGCAAAATGCGCCACTCGCGCTCAAGGCCGCCAAGCTCACCATTGCTCAGGTCCTCAAGGACGAAAGCGGGCGCGACATGGACGCGATCAGGGCAGCCGGCACGGCCTGCATGGACAGCGCGGATTTTCGCGAGGGCCGGCAGGCCTTCATGGAGAAGCGCAAGCCGCAGTTCCAGGGACGGTGATTCCGTCGCCAGCGAGCAAAATGAAACAATCCAGAGTGCCTCTGCCTGCTTCCCCGCCTGGCTCTTCGCGACGACGGCAGCCAACGTGAACATGCATTCAGGAAGATTAAATTCCCACGCCGCTGCAACACCATAGCAACCAGCTGATTTGCTGGAAGTTCTCTCGCCATCAAAAGAGGGAGATTGCGATGAAACTCAAATTTGCTGTTGTTGGTCTGGCTGCCCTGGGCGGCGCAGCGCTCATGTCGGGACAGGCACTGGCGGCGATGCCGAACGGCATTCCGCAGGCCGACCGTATCGCGAGCGGCCCGGCAGCGAACGTCGATCAGGTGCGCTGGGTCTGCAACCCCTGGGGTCGCTGCTTCTGGCGTCCGAACTATTATGGCGCCTACGGCTTTTACGGCGGCCCACGACGCTTCTACGGTCCGCGTCCGTGGGGCTGGGGCCACCGCCACCACTGGCGTCGCTGGTGAATTGCGAGGGGCCGCGAGGCCCCTCTTCCTTGACTACAGCGCCGCGAGCACTGCCTTCGTGATGTCGGCGGTGCCATTGCTGCCGCCGAACTCCATCGGCTTGAGGCCGCCGGCGTAGACCTTGTCCACAGCGCGCTCGATTTGCTCGCCGGCCTCGGCGGCGCCCTCGACACCGTGCTTGTCGGCGAGCCAGTCCAGCATCATTGCAGCAGACAAGATCATCCCGGTGGGATTGGCCTTGCCCTGCCCCATGATGTCGGGCGCGGTGCCGTGGCACGGCTGAAACACCGCGTACTTGTCGCCGATGTCGGCCGACGGCGCCATGCCGAGGCCGCCGATCAGGCTCGCGGTGATGTCGGAGACGATGTCTCCGAACATGTTCTCCATCACCATCACATCGAAATCCCAGGGACGCTTCACCAGCATCGCCGAGCAGGCATCGACATAGAGCCGGTCGGTCTTCACCTCCGGATGACGCTTGGCGATCTCGTCGAAGATGCCGCGGAAGAACGCAAAGGCCTTGAACACGTTCGCCTTGTCGACGCAGGCCAGCATCCCCGGCTTGCCGCGCGCCTTGCGCCGCTCGGCGAGGCGAAACGAGAACTCGAACAGGCGCTCTGACGTCTTGCGCGTGATCACCATGGTCTCGCGCGCCTCCTCATGGGTGACGACGCCCTTGCCCATCGAGGCGAACAGGCCTTCGGTGGACTCCCTGATCACGACCAGATCGATGCCGCGCTGGTCGGCGCCGACGATCGGGCTCGGCACGCCCGGAATGAGCCGCGCGGGGCGCACACCGGCATAGAGATCGAAGATGAAGCGCAGCTCGATCTGCGGCGCGATCTCGGTGTTGTCGGGATAGCGCACCGACGGCAGGCCGCAGGCGCCAAGCAGGATCGCGTCCGCCTCCTCGCACAGCTTGATGGTGGTATCGGGCATCGACTTGCCGGCGGCGAGATAATGATTGGCGCCCGCCGGCGCCTCGGTGAAGCGGAAGCTCAAGCCGGATTTCGTCTCGATCTTGCGCAGGACTTCGATGGCCGGCGCCATGACTTCGGGGCCGATGCCGTCACCGGCGAGCACGGCAATGTGGAAGGCGTTATTTGCGGACATGGGGCTTCCGAATGAAGGAGAGAGACTCATCATTGCGAGGAGCTCTTGCGACGAAGCAATCCAGACTGTATCCGCGGAGGGATTTCTGGATTGCTTCGCTACGCTCGCAATGACGGAGGATAGAGCGTTGGTTACGGCGTCAGCACCGTGCGGCCGACCACCGCGCCCTGCTGCAACTGCACCAGCGCGTCGTTGGCTTTGGCGAGCGGCTGCCGCGTCACCGGGATCGGCGCTATGTTTTTCGCTCGCACCAGGTCGAGCAGCTCCTGCGTCTCGCGCAAATTGCCGACATAGCTACCCTGGATCGTCACCGCCTTGATCGGAATCAGCGGCAGCGCCCAGGTCGCCCCGCCGCCGAACAGGCCGACGATGACGAGCTTGCCTCCCTTGGTCAGGCAGTCGAAGCCGAGTTGCGTGGTGGCGGCGTTGCCGACCAGATCGAGCACGGCGCGGATGGGACCACCGGCTTTCTTGGCAAGCTGCTCCAGCGCGTCGGGCGCCTTGGGATCGACGGTCGCGAGCGCGCCGGCTTGCTCCGCGGCTTCGCGCTTCTTCGCGTCGATGTCGACCATGATCGCGCCCTTGCCGCCCATCGCCTTCAGCAGCGACAGCGCCATCAGGCCAAGTCCGCCGGCACCGAACATCACGATCGGCGTGTCGAAGTGCTGCTCGAGCTTCTTCAGCGCGCTGTAGGTCGTGACGCCCGAGCAGGCGTAGGGTGCGGCCGACGCGGGATCGAGGCCTCTCAGATTGAGCAAATAGCGCGGATGCGGCACCAGCATGTGGTCGGCATAACCCCCGTCGCAATAGACGCCGAGCGAGCGCGGCGTCAGGCACATGTTCTCGTCGCCGGCGAGACAGGTCGCGCATTTGCCGCAACCGATCCAGGGATAGACCAGCCCGACATCGCCGATCTTCACGTCGCCCTGGTCCGACGACTTCACGTCGGGGCCGAAGGCGAGGATTTCACCGACGGTCTCGTGCCCCATCGTCAGCGGCAAGTTGATGCCGCGGTCCTTCAGCGACAACGGCTTGCGACCGTGGCCGAGATCGTAGCCACCTTCCCAGATGTGGAGGTCGCTGTGGCAGACGCCGGCGGCCTTCACCTTGATCAACACCTGCGTGCCGGACGGCTGCGGCGTGGCCTCGTCGAACTCCTGCAGCGGCGCCTTGAAATCGGCGACCTTGAAACTTTTCATTGGCGTCCTCCCGGATACTTTTCTTGTCGTCGCCACCATGGCATGGGCGGCAGGACGAGACAAACTCGGACCTGTCTAGTTGAGGCCGACGGATGATGGCAAGCCGGCCACGCGCAAAGCCGCATTGCTCGCTGCACGAAGCTGTCCGTCAACCTTGCCGTCAGGTTTGCGCGGCTGTTTTGCCTGACGGAATTGGTCCACCGTCGGTGAGCCCGATCTCCGCGCGCAACCGGTCGGTGTGCTCGCCAAGCACGGCCATCGTCTTGGCCGGTGTCGTATCGGCACCCGTCATCCGGAACGGCAGATTGAGGACCTGGAACGAACCGCCTTCGTCCTCCACAGACGAGAGGGCCTGACGATGCGCGAGCTGCGGATCGGCCAGTGCCTCGGACACAGTGCGGTAGGCCGAGGCCGGCACGCCGGCCGCACCTAGCGCGACAAGACAGACATCGGTCGAGAGCTGCCGCGACCAGGCCTCGACACCGTCCATCAAGTCGGCCCAATTGTCGCGACGCGCGGCGTAGGTGGCAAAGCGCGGATCGGAGATCCATTCGCGGCGGCCGATCACGCCCATCAGTCCCTGAAACGTCTTCTCGCTGGCGACCGTGATCATGACATAACCGCTCGCCGTCTCGGTCGGCCCGAACATCGGGCGCGGCGGCGGCTTCACGGTGAACTGCGAGTTCTGTAACTCGATCAATGTCAGCGTCAACATCGATTCCAGCATGGAGACGTCGATGTGCTGGCCGAGGCCGGTGACCGTGCGCTGGTAGAGCGCCGACGCGATCGCGCCAAACCCGTAGGTGCCGGTGACGACGTCGGCATGGTAGATGCCGCAGTAATCCGGGCGGCTGCGGCCGGGCTGGTAGGCGAGATGCGCCATGTCGTAGCCGGACGCCGCATGGATCACCGGCGCGTAAGCCGGCAGCTCGGCCGACGGGCCGCTCTGGCCGTAGCCGGAGATCGAGCAGTAGATCAGCTTCGGGTTGACGGCGCGCATTCTGTCATAGTCGAGCCGCAGCCGGTGCATCACGCCGGGGCGAAAGTTCTCGACCAGGATGTCGGCCGTCGCGGCCAGCCGGCAGACCGCCTCCTTGCCGTGCTCGGACTTGAGGTCGAGCACGACGCTCTTCTTGCCGACATTGAGCTGGCCGAATACAGTGCTGCAGCCCTTGCGCAGTGGCGGCCGTGTCCGCATCGTCTCGCCGCCGTCGGTCTCGATCTTGATGACCTCGGCGCCCATGTCGGCGAGCATCCGCGCACAATGGGGACCGGCAATGGTGGTTGAAAAATCCAGGACCCTGAGGCCGGCGAAGGCCTTTGTCGTCGTTCCCTCATGCTTATCTGATAGCTGCATGCCTGCTTGCGTCCTCGGGTCAGTTAGGAACTATCGAAGTTCTTTGTTGTTCGTGCGCCGACCCTAGAGGGCGGCGGCTGAGTAGGAAAGTCTTTACCGAACGGACGCGTCTGGCGGGCGGCCTTGGGAATTCCGGGGCAACTGGACCCGTTCTTGCATAGCAGCAATCGGGCTCCGGCAGAGGGCAGCAGTTCTTGAGGGTCTTGTTCGTTACGACAGAGATGGACGACTTTGTCCGCGTCGGCGGACTCGGAGCCGTTTCCGCTGCACTCCCCCGAGCCCTCCGTCCTTTCGCCGACATCCGGGTCATGCTGCCCGGCTATCGCGACATCATCGAACAACTCACGCATATTCAGATCGTTGGCCGCTGTCCGGCGTTCGCGGAGATGCCGGCCTGCTCCCTCGGCCGGGCCGCGACCAAGGACGGCCTGCCGGTCTATGTCCTGCTGTGCTCGCAACTCTACGACCGGCCCGGCAACCCCTATGGCGACGAGTCCGGGCGCGACTGGCCCGACAACGACATCCGTTTCGCGCGCTTTGCCTCAGCAGCCGCTGAGCTCGCGATGGGCACGCTGGACAAGGATTGGGCAGCAGACCTGATCCATGCCAATGACTGGCAGGCTTCGCTCGTGCCGGCCTACCTCGCCTGGCGCGGCTCCAAGCTGCCGTCGATCCTGACCATTCACAACCTTGCCTATCAGGGCCTCTTCCCGAAGGACTCGCTACGGCGGATCGGCGCACCGGAGAGCTCCTTCCATATCGACGGCGTCGAGTTCTACGACCAGCTCTCCTTCCTCAAGGCCGGGCTGGTCTACGCATCGCATCTCACGACCGTCAGCGGCACCTATGCGCGGGAGATCACCACGGATGAATTCGGCTGCGGTCTCGAAGGCCTGCTTCGAGTCCGCTCCGACGCGGCCGAGCTCACCGGCATCCTCAACGGCATCGACGAGAGCTGGGACCCCCGTTCCTGCGCCCAGCTTGCCCAGCAATTCGGCGCCGGCGACTGGGTCGGCAAGAAGGCCAATGCAGACTATGTGCGCAAGCAGTTCGGGCTTGCGGTATCGCGCGGCCCGATGTTCGGCATCGTCGCCCGGCTGGTGCACCAGAAGGGCATCGACCTCGTGCTGGCGGCGGCCGATGAGATCGTCGATGCCGGCGGGCAGATCGTGGTCACCGGCTCCGGCGAGCCGGCGCTTGAGCAGGCGCTGATCGACGCGCATCGCCGGCGCCCTGACGCGATCGGGGTCGTGATCGGCTTCAACGAGGCCCAGGCGCGCCGCATCTTCGCCGGTAGCGACTTCACATTGATGCCGTCACGCTTCGAGCCCTGCGGGCTCAGCCAGATGTACGCCCAACGCTTCGGCTCGCTGCCGATCGGCCACCAGACCGGCGGCCTCGCCGAGACCATCACCGACGGCGAAACCGGCTTCCTGTTCTCAAAACCTTCCCACGAATCCTTCCTCGGCGGCATCCGCCGGGCGTTCTCCGCCTTCGTGGCACAGGACCAGCTCGACACCATGCGTCGCAGTGCGATGGGACGCTCGTTCTCCTGGAGCATCCCGGCCGGCAGCTACAACGCGCTGTACCGGAAGCTGGCGGCGGTGTGAGGCCTGCGTTTCCTCGTCATTGCGAGCGTAGCGAAGCAATCCGGACTGTTTCCGTGGCAGCAGCCTGGATTGCTTGGTCGCAAGGGCTCCTCGCAATGGCGGTGGTTTGTGGCAATGGCGGAGGACTTCACCCCCTCCCGCGCTGATCCATCTGCGGGCGGCCGATCCAGGCACGGTTGAGGCACCGCGTCATCCAGTCCGGCTGCGGCTCGCCGCGCAGCCGCGCTTGCGCTTCCTGGTAGGGACCGACATAGCGCAAGCGATCCGGCAATTTCGGATAGACGCGTTTTATCCATCGTAGCGCATTGTCGGCTGCCCTCTTGTCGCGTTCGTCAAGCTCGAACCCGAATCCCACCCGCAGGCGTTCCGGCAGCAGGCATGCCGTAAGCGCGCGATACCAGCGCGGCGGACGCAACCACGGGCGCGCTCCACCAAAGATCTGCGCGGCGATCTCGCGCGCGGCCGGACTGACAGTCAGCGTATCCGATTGCGTCATTGTCGCGGTGTAGGCCGCAAAGTGCGACCAGTCCGCGGGCAGATCGTGCGCCGTCAACCCGAACAACGCACCGAACAACCGACTCTCGATCCAGTAGCGTTCGCGCTCCTCCACCGAGAGCGGCGGCAAGATCAGATCATGCGCCATCAGCGCGGTCTCGACCAGCGTGGCGTGAACCCAGCGCAGCGACGGGATGTCGTTGGCACGGTAGCGCGAGCCTGCCGCGAACGGACCGACGGTCTCCGGCATCTCGCCGACGATCATGCTGTGGCGCCGGTGCAATTGCCGCGACGACAACAGCGCGCGGTCAAGCGAGCCGAACACCATGGCGAAGACGATGTCGAAGGTGCGGTGAAATCGTCCGATCGGATCAGCAAAGGTTTTCGAATGCTCGGCGATGGCGGCGGCGACCCAGGGATGCGCGAGTTGAAGGAGCAGCGCCCGGCCCGCACCGAGGAAGATCACGGCCTCGCGGTCGATCCGCCAGGTCACCGTGTCAGGACCGAACACGCCGGCAACCGGTCCCGCCATATCAGCATGAACCTGATCGAGCGCCAGTTCCAGATCTCTCTCAGCGACCAATTGCAAGGCCCCCACGACGACGACAGCGGGCAACAATAACCTGGACCGCCTTCCCGTGAAATCGTCACTGCGAGAAACAATGACGGACGAAGCCCTCACTCCGCCGCAATCGGCATGACGTCCATATGTTCGTGCAGCACCACGCCCGCGAGCGGATCGAACTCGCCGACCCACGGCCTTCGCTCCAGCACTGACTTTGTGTGCGAATAGCCGGCATCCCAGCGCCGCATGATGCCGGACGGACTGAAGTCGATATCCTTGGTGTGGCTCTCGCGGTCGAGCTGCGGCGCCAGCAGGCGCACGACATGCATCCTGGTCGGGCAGCCATAGCTGGCCAATTCCCTCACCGCCGGATCGCTGCGCTCGCTCTCGGGCAGTCGTGCGGCGAGCTGGTTGATGACGTGGCGCAGGCGATGGGTTTGCTGCTGGCGCGTGATCTGGCTCGCGATCCGGCTGGAATATTGCACATCCTTGTGCCGGTTCAGCACCTCCGCCATCGTGGTCGGCTCGGCGCCGGCGGGATTCCACAAATGCACGGCGAGGATCAGCGAATTTTTGCGCGGATTGTCGTCGAAGACCGCTTCCGTCGGCGTGTTCGACAGAATGCCGCCGTCCCAATAGAGCTCGCCATCGATGCGTACCGCCGGAAACGCCGGCGGCAGCGCGCCCGACGCCATGACATGCTTCACCGTCAGCTCGCCGTCGCGGCTGTCGAAATAGCGCATCTGGCTGCTGCGGACGTGAGCGGCGCCGACCGTCAACCGTGGCGCGCAGCGGTTGATCCGACCGAAATCGACGAGCTCGAGCAGCGTCCGCTCAAGCGGCGCCGTCGAATAGAAGCCGGCGTGATCGGCTCCGAGCGGATAGGAATCGCCCGCATGCGCCAATGGATTGGGACGGAAGAAGCCGGGAATGCCATGGGTCACGGTCGACCAATAGGCGAGCTTGTCATTGAAGCCGGGAAACGCGGTGCGCAGATTCCAGACCGGATTCTGCTCCATCCGTTTCCAGAACTCCTTCAGGCGCTGCAGCCGCTGGTCGGGCGCGTTGCCCGCAATGAGGCAGGCATTGATGGCGCCGATCGAGGTGCCGATGATCCAGTCCGGCTCGATGCCGGCTTCGTGCAGCGCCTGGTACACCCCGGCCTGATAGGAGCCGAGCGCACCGCCACCCTGAAGCACCAGCACCACCTGTCCGGGCAAATCCTTCGACACGTTGGTATCGCGCTTCACACCGTTCATATCCTGCTCCCTGAGAGCCCGTATCCTTGCCATGTTCGCTCCTCGCGATGTTTTGTTGCGCGCTCCCCTTCAATGCGCGGTCCAGCCTCCGTCGACGGGCAGCGCAATCCCGGTGATCGTGGCCGCTGCGTCGGTCGACAGAAATACGCTGAGCGCGCCGAGCTCCTCGACGGTCGAGAAGCGCTTGTTGGGCTGTTGCGCCAGCAGCACGTTGCGGATCACCTGGTCACGCGAGATTCCATGCGCCTTGGCCTGCCCATCGATCTGCGCCTCGACCAGCGGCGTATAGACATAGCCGGGACAGATCGCGTTGCAGGTAATGCCCTCTTCTGCCGTCTCCAGCGCGGTCACCTTGGTGAGCCCGACGATGCCGTGCTTGGCGGCGACGTAGGCCGCCTTGAACGGCGAGCCGACCAGGCCGTGCGCGGAGGCGATGTTGATGATCCGGCCGAACCCGTTCTGTCGCATTGCGGGCAGCGCGAGCCGCGTGGTGTGGAAGGCCGACGACAGATTGATCGCGAGGATCTGGTCCCATTTCTCGACCGGAAACTGCTCCAGCGGCGCGACGTGCTGGATGCCGGCATTGTTGATCAGGATATCCAGCCGGCCGCCCTGCGCAACCGTGGCCGCGATCATCTCGGCGATCGAATTCGGCCTGGTCATGTCGGCCGGCGAAAAGCTTGTCTTGACGCCGAACTCCGCCGCGATCTGCTCGCGCGTCCGGTCGAGCTCGGCCGCCACACCAAGGCCGTTCAGCACGATGTCGGCGCCGGCCGCGGCAAGTGCCCGCGCGATCCCGAGGCCGATGCCACTGGTTGAGCCCGTGACCAGCGCAACCTTGCCCGCGAGCGCCCGGGCGGCGGAGGTCTGCGGCTTGACGGACATATTCACTGGCAAAATCCTCCGACATGACGACTGGTGTTGAGCCGACTGTGAAGCATCCCCCGGTTTGACGGAAATGCCCGTTGGCTTCCGAAACCATGCCCGTGCGCTATTGCGGCCGGGATGTCATTCTCCGCTCCGATCGGCTAGCCTCCGCCTGGTCTTGCTGGAGAGCCGATCCAATGGAAATGCACCAGGTCCGCTATTTCCTCGCGGTGGCGCAGCTCTTGAACTTCACGCGTGCCGCCGAGGACTGCAACGTGACGCAGCCTTCGCTGACGCGCGCGATCAAACAGCTCGAAGCCGAGTTAGGCGGCGATCTGTTTCGCCGCGAACGGCCCGCGGCGCAATTGACCGAGCTTGGCCAGCGCATGCATCCGCTGCTGAAGCAGTGTTTTGATGCGGCCACCGGCGCACGCTCGCTGGCCTCCTCGTTCCGGAGCGGCGAGATCGGCGCGCTCCGCGTCGCGCTGACGCATTCGATCGACCTGTCGCTCCTCATCCCACATCTCAACCAGATCAAACGACAGTTCAACCGGCTCGAATTCCGCTTCCTGCGCGGCTCGAGTCGTGAAGTGGCCGATTTCCTGAAGAAGGGCGAGGCCGAGCTCGGGATTGCCGCCGACATCGACGAGGCCTGGGAGCGGCTCGATGTCTGGCCGCTGTTCACCGAGAGCTTCGAGCTCGTGGTCAGCGACGGACACCGCCTGGCCGGCCGCAGTAGCATCGAATTGGACGATTTGCGCGCGGAGCAACTGCTGAGCCGGACGTTTTGCGAGCATTCCGCCCGTATCTCGGCGAGCCTGCGCGAGCACGGCATCGCGGTCGAACAGGGGCACGAAATCTCGAACGAGCGCGACCTGATCGAGCTGGTCGAGGCCGACATCGGCGTCGCCATGGTGCCGCACACCTCGCCCGTTCCGGAGACACTGACGCGCGCTGCGGTCGCTGGGCTGGACGCCCGTCGCACCGTCAGTCTGTACGGGGTGGCCGGCCGGCAGCGCACGGCGGTGGCCAATGCCGTGATGCGCATGCTGCGCGGTGCGGATTGGCGGGAGATTGCGGGCTAGCAGCGACGCCGCTGCTAACCCTTTTTGGCCTCCCTGCTCGCGCCTTCCAACGCCTCGAGCAGATCATCGATCTCCATTCGCTTGCGAAAATCCGGATCGACGAAGCGGGCTTTCACGAGACCGTCGCGACCGACGACGAACACGGCCGGGATCGGCAGCATCCAGCCATCATTGCCGTGGAATTTCGCCATGTCCTGATAGGACAACAGGCTCTGGATCTCGGCACCGAGCCAGATCGCGAGATTGAGCGACAGCGCATAGCCGTTGTCGAGGTCGGTCAGAATCGGAAATGGCGCACCAGATTCCGCCTTGAGATGCCGGGTGTATTCCTGCGTCTCCGGCATGACCGCGACGATGCGCGCACCCAAGGACTCGATGCGATCCAGCGCCTGGACCACCGCGCGGACATTGAGCCGGCAATAGGGGCACCAATGGCCGCGGAAAAACATCACGGCGACCGGGCCGCTCTCCAGCAGTGAGGACAGCGCGACGAGACGCCCGTTCTCGTCGGGCAACATGAACGGCGGCATTGCGTCGCCCGGACGCGGCGCGGTCTCGCCGCCGCCGTTTCCATTCAACCTGGTCACCAGATGGTCGACGGCGTCGCCATAGGCCGGGAACACCTCGCGGCTGGCGGCGGCATAAGCGCGGAGCTGCTCGTTCAGCGTGCCATCCATGTCACGGCAGCGCTGGAAGGCGAGTTTGAGCCGCTCGGCATCGGCCGACGAGAGAGAGGTCATCTTGCGCTCCAGCGTTCAGGGGACGAATATTAGGTGCCCGATCCGGCCGCCCGCAAGGGGCGGCCGTCATGCGCGCGCGATCAGTTGACGTAGAAATTGCCGGTCGGATCCAGCCGCCCCGAGGTGGAATACAGCGATCCGTTGTTCATGAAGAAGACGGTTTTGTCGGGGACCTTCTTGGCGCTCTTCATCATGGCCTCGTGGTTCTTCTCCGCCGGGGCCATGGCCATCGCCGACATCTTGCCGGGTCCGCCATACATGTAGGCCATGCCGGCTTTGAAGTCCCATGTGGCCTCCGAGAAGGCCGATGTGGCGATGACCGCGAACGCAGCCGTGGCAATCAAGGTCTTGGACAATTTCGTCATGAGATGCTCCTCCGGATCGACGTGAACGCCCGCCAATCGGGCGCCCTGCCATCGAACACCACACGCTCGGGAAGCGGAAATGCCGATCCCCAATCGGTTCGATAGCGAGCGCGTATCGGGGCCGATAGCGCCGGTCTATCGCAGCGAGAGCGAAAGAGCATTTCAGAACGAGCGCTCTCTCGACGAAAGTCCCGACATAGCCGGCGACCATTGCGGTTGCGGCCAACACAGGAGACGTCCCGATGTTCAAGCATCACACATTGTCGCGCGCGGTCTGGCCCGGCCTCGCCATCCTCGGCGTATTGACGCTCTCGGTGCAGCCAGTCTCCGCCGGCGAATGTCCGGCCGACAAGATCAAGCCGAACGCGCAGCAGATGGTCGACTACAAGCCGGTCGGCGTCACCGACGTCACGCTCGGCGCCATCGACCTCAGCAAGCAGCCAGCACACATCGAGGGCCGCGAGTTGCGCTTCCGCAAGCTGACCATTGAGCCCGGCGGTATCGTGCCCTGGCACAGCCATGACGACCGCCCTGCCCTGATCTTCGTGCAGCAGGGCGAGATCGTCGAACACGCCTCCAACTGCGTCGATCCGATCGTGCACAAGGCCGGCGACATCCGTCCGGAGGTGTCCGGCACCTCGCACTGGTGGAAGAACCTCGGCAAGGAAACGGTCATTCTCTATGTCGGCGACGTCCGCAAGGACCCGCACGACCACAACATGTAACGGGCGCGCGACCCCAGCGCACGCGTGACGGAATGTGGCGCCCGCGATCCCCATGCTGCCCCGCATGCGGGCGCCACATTCATCACAAGGGAGGCCTGCCATGACCGATCTTTCCGCGCCGATCAAGCCGACCGCGATGACGATGGACGCGCATTCACCAGGTCTCGCGCTTCGCTCTCTCGTCATCGGCCTCACTGCCTTCCTCACCGTCGTCGACCTGTTCGCGACACAGGCAATCCTGCCCTCGCTGACACGTCACTACGGCGTCACGCCGGCGGCGATGAGCTTGGCGGTCAACGCCAGCACGTTCGGCATGGCCGTCGCAGGCCTCGTCGTCGGCTTTCTCAGCCCGCACATCGACAGGCGGACCGGCATCCTGCTTAGCCTGACCCTTCTCGCGATTCCGACGAGCCTGCTGGCGACTGCGCCCAATCTTGCCGTCTTCACCGGCCTGCGGGTCGCGCAGGGCCTCTGCATGGCATCCGCCTTCGCGTTGACATTGGCTCATCTCGGCGAGCAATGCAGCGCAATCGAATCTGGCGGCGCGTTTGCCGCTTACATCACGGGCAACGTCGCCAGCAATCTCGTCGGCCGGCTGGTCTCGGCCGCGATCGCCGATAGCCTTGGCCTGGCATGGAATTTCTATTTCTTCGCGGCCCTCAATCTCGCCGGCGCCGCCCTGGTCTATTTCACCATTGCGCGTGTACAGCCGACGCGCGCAACGGCGCCTGCGGCATCGGCGCTTGCCGCGACGATCGCGCAGTGGCGGGATTCACGGCTGCGTGCCGCCTACGTCATCGGCTTCTGCATCCTGTTCGCATTCATCGGCACCTTCACATTCGTCAATTTCGTTCTGGTTCGCTCGCCGCTGTCGCTGGGCATGATGGACCTCGGCTTCGTTTACTTCGTCTTCCTGCCGTCGGTGGTCACGACGTTGCTGGCCGGCAAAGTGGCGTCGCGCCTCGGAACGCGTCCGACGATCTGGGGCTCGCTCGCCATCGCAGGGATCGGCCTACCGCTGATGCTGGCTCCATACCTGGGCGCGGTCCTCGCCGGGATGGTTCTGGTCGGAATCGGCACCTTTTCCGCGCAAGCGGCTGCGACAGGATTCGTCGGACAGGCTGCGGCTGAAAACCGCGGCATCGCCAGCGGCACCTATCTCGCCTGCTATTTCTGCGGCGGCCTCATCGGCACCGCCGTCCTCGGCCGGCTGTTCGACGCGTATGGCTGGCATGCCTGCGTGGCCGGAGTGGGCCTGGCGCTCGCGATCGCGGCCCTGCTGACGCTCGCCTTGAAGCGCTAGCGCTTGGCCGGTGCCTCCTGCGGCGGCTCGTCGTCGGCGATGGCGCGCCAGGCGGCGCCGTCGAGATCGTCATACTGGCCGCTGCGGAGCGACCAGAGGAAGGCGACGAGACCGGCGAGACCGAGCATCAGCGCCAGCGGCACCAGGATGACCAGGATTTCCATCACTTGATCTCCCGCGAGGCGCTGCGCGCACGCACCGAATTCAGCATCACCAGGATCGATGATCCGCTCATGGCGGCAGCCGCGATCAGGGGTGTCACGACGCCGCTGATCGCGACCGGCACCGCGAGGACATTGTAGCCGATCGCAAGCCAGAGATTTTGCCGCATCAAATGCAGCGCCTTGCGCGACGCGTCGATGGCAGCGACGACCGGGGCCAGCGGCCGGCCGAGGAAGACGAGATCGGCGGTCGCCTGGCTCAAATGCGCGGCCGAGATCGGCGACATCGAGACGTGGGCGGCCGCCAGCGAAGGCGCATCGTTCATGCCGTCGCCGACCATCAGGACCTTCATGCCCCGCTGCTTCAAGACCTCGATCCGCGCGATCTTGTCGGCCGGGGTCACCCCAGCCCACCATTCGGAGATGCCCAGCGCATGGGCCGCCGCGATCACCGCCGGTTCACGGTCGCCGGAGAGAATCTCGATGCCGATATTGCGCGCCTTCAGCGCTGCGATCACAGCTTGCGCATCAGGGCGGAGGCCCTGGCGCACAGAGAGCAGGAATTTTTCGCTGCCCTTGCTGAAAGCCACGACGGAGGCTTCAGGATCGAGATTTGTCACGTCGGAGACCAGCGTCTCGGCGCCGCAGAAGGACGGACGGCCGAGGCGAATCTCGATGCCATCGACCACGGCGCGCACGCCCTGTCCGGCCTCCTCCACCGCGCCGACGATCGGCGATCTGGCGTCGGAGGCCTGCGCGACGGCAGCGGCGACCGGATGATGGCTCGACAGCGCAAGCCGCCCGGCAAGCTCGAAGATATCAGCGGGGATATCGGCCGCATTCATCACTTCGAGATCGGGCAGCGTCAGCGTGCCGGTCTTGTCGAAGATGACGTGATCGGCTTCCGCGAGACGCTCGATGGCATCGCCGGAATTCAGCAGGACACCCGCCTTGAACATCGCGCCCGAAGCCACCGTCTGCACCGTCGGAATAGCGAGCCCGAGGGCGCAGGGACAGGTGATGATCAGCACCGCGACGCCGGTCACGATCGCATCATGCCAGCCGGCGCCGGCGATGACCCAGCCGAGGATGGTGACGAGCGCGGTGGCATGCACCACGGGCGCGTAGAGACGCGAGGCGCGGTCGGCGAGCCGCATGTATCGCGAGCGCGCCTGCAGCGCATTGTCGAGCAGCCGCGTGATCTCGGCGAGCAGCGTCGCCTCGGAGGCCGCCGAGACCCGCACCCGCAAGGTCCCTGAGATGTTCATCGATCCCGCATAGACCGGCGTGCCCTGTTCGGCGGTGACATAGAGCGTCTCGCCGGTGATCAGGCTCTGGTCGATTTCGGAACGGCCCTCGATCACGGTGCCGTCGACCGCACAGCGCTCGCCGGGTCGCAGCAGCACGATGTCGCCGGGATAGATCGCGGCCACCGGCACTTGGGATATCTCGTCAGGCCCGACAAACTTGGCCGCGGTCTCCGCTTTGAGTGCGGCGAGATTGCCCGCGACCGCGCGGGTGCGCCGCCGCATGTTCTGGTCGAGGAAGCGGCCGACCAGGAGGAAAGTGAGCAGCATGATCGCCGCGTCGAAATAGGCGTGCTCGGCGTGGTTGATGGTCTCGACCACGGACATGCCGAGCGCCAGCGTCACGCCGATCGAGATCGGCACATCCATGTTGGTGGTCCTGGCCGACAGCGCGCGCCAGGCCGAGCGGAAGAACGGCTGGCCGGCATAGGCCGCCGCCGGCAATGCGATCAGCGCCGACAGCCAATGGAAGAAGTCGCGCTGCTCCGGCAGCATGTCCGAGACGTTGCCGGACCACACCGGGATCGACAGCATCATCACGTTCATGGTGGCGAACGCGGCGACGCCGAGGCAGCGCAGCAGGAAGCGTGATTCGGCGACCTCACTCGCCTCCGCGCTCTCGGTCTCGTAAGGATAGGCCTTGTAGCCGAGCTCCTCGAGGCGATCGATGAAGCGGGTCGGATCGAGCGTGCCCGCCTTCCATTCCAGCGCAACGCGCCGGTCGGTGAGGTTCACGCGCGCCAGCGTGACGTCGGGAATCGCGGACAGCCCGCGCTCGATCTTGGCCATGCAGCCGGCGCAGTGAACGCCCTCGACCGCGAGATCGATGTGCTGGACGCCCTCGCCCGCAGTCCGAACGTAATGCGAAAAATCCCGCGAGACGTGCATGGCAAAATCCTTCAGTTCAGGATCACGCGGTTGCGCGACATGAACACGCGCGTCCCCCGCGCCTCACCCTCGATCACCAGGTCCCACTGCCCCGGCGCGACCGATGCAGCATTGCCGCGATAGAGGCCGATACCGGCCTCGGAGAGCTCGATTGCGAGATCGGCGCGCTTGTCGGTCGGCCGCTCCAGGCGGCCGCCGAATTTCAGTCCGGTGATCGGCTGGCCGCTCGCGTCGCGCGCCTCGACCTGAAGCACGGCGCCGCCATCGGCGCGGCGCTCGACATGGGCGTTGACCTTCCATTTGCGCGCGGTCTGGTCCTGGGCCGCCGAGATCTCGCGGTCATAGGCGAGCCCCGCGGCATAGGGACTGTCGACGTCCGTGCCCGGCAGGGTCGCGATCGCGAGCTTCATCATGGTCACGTTGACGCCGATCACGACGCCGAAGAAGGCGACCAGCATCAGAAACACCTTGGTTCCAGTCAGCGGCTTGGTTGCCATGGCGGGCTCCTGATCCTACGGCGCGACGAAATTGTCGGTGGCGCTGGCGACTTCGCCGAGGCCGATATCGGTGACGTGAAAGCGAACCGGGATCGACTTTTCCGGATTGCCCTCCGCCGGCGCGGTCACGAGTAGCCGCAGCTCGCTGGTGGAGTCGCGCGGAACCACGATCATCGGCCGGTCCGGCGTCACGGAATCGACCCCGATGACATGGATCGTCGCATTGACCGGACCGTTCGCGTCGATCGCGATGACCCGGTCGTAGCCGCTCTTGTTGAGCAACCGCACCGTATAAGCGTTGCGGATCGAGCCATCGCTAAGCCTGACCGCGACCGGGTTGCGGTCGTGCAGCACGTTGACGTCGAGCAGGCTGCGGGTCGCCAGCGTATAGATCATGATGCCGCCGACCGCCGCGATGATCGCGCTGTAGGCGACGGTGCGAGCCCGGACGATGCGGTAGATCGGCGCCTTGCCTTCCTGGCGGCGCTGGATGTTGACGTCGTTGTCATAGCCGATCAGCCGCTTCGGCCGGCCGATTTTCGCCATCACGTTGTCGCAGGCATCGATGCAGAGCCCGCACTGGATGCATTCGAGCTGCGGTCCGTTGCGGATGTCGATGCCGGTCGGGCACACGGCAACGCATTGATAGCAGTCGACGCAGTCGCCGACTTGCTCGCCGAGCGCGCGCAGCTCGGCCGCCTTCTTCACCGACGTACGCTTCTCGCCGCGATCGTAACGATAGGTCACGTTGAGCGCCCATTCGTCGGTGAGCGCGGCCTGGATCCGCGGCCACGGGCACATATAGGTGCAGACCTGCTCGCGCATGAAGCCGGCGAGCACGTAGGTCGTAGCCGTCAGGATGCCGATCCAGATATAGGCGATCATCGGCGCCTGGAAGGTGACGAGTTCCCTGACCAGCGTCGGTGCGTCGTTGAAATAGAGCACCCAGGCGCCGCCGGTCCACCACCCGATCAAGAGCCAGATCGAATGCTTGAGCACGATCTCGGAGATGCGCTCCAGCTTCATCGGGTCGGACGATTTGTCCTTCTTCATCCGCTCGCGCCGGTCGCCCTCGACCAGACGCTCGACGGCATAGAACAGGTCCGTCCACACCGTCTGCGGACAGAGATAGCCGCACCAGATGCGGCCGCCGACCGAGTTCATCAGGAATAGCGCCACCGCGGCAACGATCAGCAGGCCGGTGAAGTAGTAGACCTCCTGCGGCCACAGCTCGATGAAGAAGAAATAGAAGCGGCTGTTGGGAAGATCGATCAGCACCGCCTGGCTCGGAGCACCGAGGCCGCGGTTCCAGCGCACGAACGGCAGGAAGTAATAGACGCCGAGGCAGAACGCCATCAGGCCCCATTTGATCCGGCGGAAGGTGCCGGAGATGCTTTGGGGATAGACTTTCTTCTGGGCCACATAGAGCGGCCCGTTGTCATCGTCTATTGGGAGGTCTTTTGGGTTCACGGGCCTGTTCATCGCCTGCAGCTTTCGAGAGGTGCGATAAAACCTAGACCCGACGCCGCCGCGTCAGTTGATCCAGCGCAAGCGGGGGCGTTTTTTGTTCGCCCCCGCTTGTTCCGAATTGGCTATTTTCCGCCGCCGAGCGAGTGGACGTAAACTGCCATCGCCTTGATCGTGGCGGGATCGAGCCGCCCTTCCCAGGCCGGCATCACACCCGCGCGGCCCTGGCTGATGGTCTCGATCAGCGACGCCTCGTCCGAACCATAGAGCCAGATCTTGTCGGTCAAATTGGGAGCGCCCATCTCCGGATTGCCCTTGCCGCCGTCGCCATGGCAGGCGACGCAATTCTCCGCGAAGATCTTCTCGCCCTTGGCCGCGTCATAGCCCTTGCGGGTCGGAAGGCCCGACAGTGCCCGGACATAGTTGGCGGCCGTGACGATTTCGTCCGGTTTCAGCACGCCGTCCTTGCCGAAGGCGAGCATCTGGCCTTCGTGCGCCTTAGCGTGGCCGGAACGTGCGCCGAACTGGATGGTCTGCATGATCTGGTCGAGCGATCCGCCCCACAGCCAGTCGTCGTCGTTCAGGTTCGGATAGCCCTTGGCACCCGCGCCGCCTGAACCGTGGCATGGTGCGCAATTGTCGCCGAACACGGTTTTGCCCTTGGCGCGCGCGAGCGCGAGCAGCGCCGGATCCTTCTCGATGTCGGCAAGCGAGGCCGCGCCCAGCGCAACCATCTTGGCCCCGCGGATCTTCTCGAGGTTGGCGAGCTCGACCGCGACGTCGGCGCGCGTCGAGTAGCCGAACAGGCCCGTGGTATTGCTGGAGATCAGCGGCCATGCCGGATACACGATCCAGTAGCCGATCGCCCAGACGATGGTGAGGTAGAAGGTGATTACCCACCAGCGCGGCAGCGGCGTGTTGAGCTCCTTGATGCCGTCCCACTCATGTCCGGTCGTGGACCTGCCGGAGACGGGATCGATGTCGCTATGATGATCGGTCATGATCTCTTACTCCTCCCGCAACGGCAGGTGTGCCGCTTCGTCGAAAGCTGCCTTGTTACGGGGCCATAATGCGTAGGCGATGATCGCGAGAAAGATCGCGACGAACACCGGCGTCCAGATCGTGGTCACGAGACCGGACGCGAGATTGTCGAGGGTCAGGATGGCTTTCATCGTTGGTGCCTTCTCAGCGAAGATTGGCTTTCTCGTTGTAGATCTTGAAGTCGACCAGCGTGCCGAGCATCTGGAGATAGGCGATCAGCGCGTCCATCTCGGTCGGCGTGCCGGCCTTGCCGTCGAAGTTGCGCACCACGGCCTTGGCGTAGCGCTTGGTGAAAGCGTCGGAGCCGGCATTGTCCGGATCGGCCTGGGCCTTCATGTCGGCGCTCGCATTGGCGATCTGGTCGTCGGTGTAGGGCGTACCGACGGTCCGCAGCGTGCGCATGTGGTCGGCGATCGTGTCCGGATCGACCTCGGTCTTGCTGAGGAACGGATAGCCAGGCATGACCGACTGCGGCACGATTGCGCGCGGGTTGGTCAGATGGGTGACGTGCCAGTCGTCGGAATATTTGGCGCCGACGCGGGCAAGATCGGGACCGGTGCGCTTCGAGCCCCACTGGAACGGATGGTCGTACATGCTCTCGGCGGCCAGCGAGAAATGGCCGTAGCGCTCGACCTCGTCGCGCAAGGGGCGGATCATCTGCGAATGGCAGAGATAGCAGCCCTCGCGGATGTAGACGTTGCGCCCGGCGAGCTCCAACGGCGTATACGGCCTGATCCCGTCGACCGCCTCGATCGTGCTCTTGAGGTAGAACAGCGGAGTGATCTCGACGAGGCCGCCGATCGCGATCACCAGCAGGATGCCAACGATCAGAATGATCGAGTTCTTTTCGAAGATTTGGTGGCGTGTCCAGAACGACATGGAAAACTCCTCATTCCGCCGGCTGAAGAGCGACGGGCATCTGGACTTCCTGCTCGCCGACGCGAATCGTCATCCAGAGATTATAGGCCATGATCAACGCGCCGATCAGGAACAGCCCGCCGCCGGCTGCGCGGATGATGTAGAAGGGATGCATCGCCTCGACGGTCTCGATGAAGGAATATTCGAGGAAGCCGAGCGAGGTGTAAGCGCGCCACATCAGGCCCTGGAGGATGCCGGACACCCACATTGCCGAGATGTAGAGGACGATGCCAAGCGTCGCGATCCAGAAGTGCCAGTTGACGAGCTTGAGGCTGTAGAGACCCTTGCGATTCCAGATCCAGGGCACCAGGCAGTAGAGCGCGCCAAAGGAAACGAAGCCGACCCAGCCGAGCGCGCCGGAGTGCACGTGGCCGATGGTCCAGTCGGTGTAGTGGCTGAGCGAGTTGACCACCTTGATCGACATCATCGGGCCTTCGAAGGTCGACATGCCGTAGAAGGCGACGGAGACCACGAGCATGCGCAGCACGGGATCGGTGCGCAGCTTGTCCCAGGCGCCCGACAGCGTCATCAGGCCGTTGATCATGCCGCCCCAGGACGGCATCCACAGCATGATGGAGAAGGTCATGCCGAGCGTCTGGGTCCAGTCCGGCAGCGCCGTGTAGTGCAGATGGTGCGGGCCGGCCCAGATGTAGAGGAAAATCAGCGCCCAGAAGTGGATGATCGAGAGACGGTAGGAATAGATCGGCCGCTCGGCGCGCTTGGGGATGAAGTAGTACATGATGGCGAGGAAGCCGGCGGTCAGGAAGAAGCCGACCGCGTTGTGGCCGTACCACCACTGGAACATGGCGTCCTGGATGCCGCCCCAGGCGATGTAGGATTTCGAGCCGAACACCGAGACCGGCAGCGCCGGGTTGTTGCCGAGATGCAGGACCGCAATCGTCACGATGAAAGCGAGATAGAACCAGTTCGCGACGAAGATGTGCGGTTCCTTGCGCTTGATGATCGTGGCAAGAAAGACCAGCAGATAGGTGACCCAGACGATGGTCAGCCACAGATCGGCGTACCATTCCGGCTCGGCATATTCCTTCGACTGGGTGACGCCGAGCAGATAGCCGGTGCCGGCGATCAGGATGAAGAAATTGTAGCCGACGACGACGAACCATGGCGCGAGATCGCCTGCGAGGCGAACGCGGCAGCTCTTCTGGACGACGTAGAAGGAGGTCGCGATCAGGACGTTGCCGCCGAAAGCGAAGATCACCGCGGACGTGTGCAGCGGACGCAGGCGGCCGAAGCTGGTCCAGGGCAGATCGAAGTTCAGCGCCGGCCACGCCAGTTGCGAGGCGATGATGAGGCCGACGAGAAAGCCGGCAATGCCCCAGAACATCGCCATGACGGAGGAGAACTTGATGGGGCCCATGTTGTAATTGGGCCGGCCGTTGATCTCCGCAGGCGGCAGCGCCGCCGGCCGGTCGAGGTAACGGTTGATGATGCAGAAGACCGCCGCGAGGCTAGCCGCCGCGCTCAGCGCGGCATGGAAGGCGAAGGGCGCATCGAGCGCCTTGGCCGAGGCAATCACGCAGAGGAAGGCGGTGACCGCGAACACGACAGCCAGGCCGCTTTCACCTGATGTCATGGACTTGGAGATGGAGGGCTGGCTCATGCGGATTCTCTCTGAAAGAACACAGGGCCAGAAACCACATTCACCCTCGCGGCGAATTGATTGAAATCAAGCTAGGTGGATTTCTGTTAATGTGGGTGATGCGGCGCCAGTTGCAGTGCCCTCTCCCCTTGTGGGAGAGGGCAGCGAGGGCGGTACGGCAATCTCTTTTGGGTGAGGGGTATCTCTCCGCAACCACAACTCTCGCAGTTGGATATGCCGAGACATACCCCTCATCCGGCGCTTTGCGCCACCTTCTCCCGCAAGGGGAGAAGGGAAAGCAATCACTCCCGCGCCGTCGCCTTGAGCGCTGCGATGACGTCCTCGCGGGCGACGATTCCGACCAGCTTCTGCGCGCCGTTGAGCACGATGATGCTCCTGATGCGGTGCTCGACCATGATCTGGAGCACGCGCGTCAGCCGCGTGTCCGGGCTGACATAGATAAAGTCGGGCGTCATGACGTCGCCGATTTTGCGGCTCATCAGGTCGCGATAGCGCGGCAGCATCTGGCTCGGCGTGAAGGCGAAACACTTCAGGATGTCGAATTTGGTGACGATGCCGACGACCTGTCCGTCGTCCTCGACGGGATAGGAATTGAAATCGTCGCGTTCGAACATCTCGCTCAGCGCGAGCAGGTCGAGGTCGCGCCTTACCGTCCTGACGTCGTGCGTCATGTGGCCGTCGACGGTCTGTTCAAGAAATCTGTACACGGCGCGTCCTCTTTGATTCGTCTTGCATCGCTCCCGCGTCAGTGCGACAGCAGCACGCAGCGGGCAGATTGAGTGACCAGATATTGGGTGACGCCGCCGAGGATCAGCTCGCGGAAGCGCGAATGACCGTAGGCACCGGCGACGATCAGGCTGGCGCCGACATCGCCGGCAATTTTCTCCAGTTGCCCGGCGACGGTTTCGTTCCGGGCCGCTTCGGAAACGCGCGCGATCGCGGTCACGCCGTGGCGGGCAAGCCACGCCGTTACGTCGGTCACGCCAGCGACCGCGGCGGGCCGGTCGTCGTCGCCTTCGGGAATTGCGAGGACGGTGACATCCCTGGCCTTGCGTAGGATCGGCAGCGCATCGGCGAGCGCCCGCCGCGCTTCCGGCGTATCCTTCCACGCCACCAGGACGCTGCGCAGGTCGAGCCAGTTGACGGCGTCGGGCACGACCAGGATCGGACGGCCGGCCTGCATCACCAAATCCTTGGGGCTCGCGAGCGCGAAGGCGTCGGAGAAGGCCGGGCTCTGCCCGCCGGTGACGATGATGTCGGCGCAACGCGCCTGGGTGAACATAAAGCGCGCCGGGAAATCCATGGCGCTGCGCCATTCCACATGTCCGCCGCGATTCCTGATCGCGGCGCGGAATTGCGCCTCGAGTTCGCCCAGGCGTCGCTTGACCGAGGCTTCTCCCTCATCGATCAGTCCCTGCGCTGCGGCGCCGTCGCTGAAGTAGAGCGGCGGGGCGAACTGCGCCGCAGCAACGCCGATGATCGACGCCTCAAATCGTTCGGCAAGCTCGCCCGCCACCTGAAGCCGCGCCTCATTGGGCTGATCGAGCGCCAGGCTGACCATCACGGTCGCGTATGTCATCGGAGTCTCCGGGGCAATGAGCTTTGATCCGATCGTAAGCCCGCCGCCGCCTGGCAGGATGAGATAGATCAAAACCTGGGATCACCGCGCGGGCCCGAAATCTGCCAATGGTATAAGACATCGGAACTTGCCTCTGGCCCCTCCTTGGGTACATTGCCGATGGTAACGCTGTGCGGTTCCCCGCATCAGAATGGGAGTGATCGTGTGGCGCCGACCCGTGTGATTCATCCGCAAGATGACGGCCGGGGCGAACATTTCCGGGTTCGAATCGAGGGATTTGGCGTCGGGACCTGGGATCTCGATCTCAAGACACTGGAATTGGAGTGGTCGGAGACGGCCAGAATCCTGTTCGGAATCGAATCCGGCCAATCGGTGAGTTACGCGCTGTTCCTGTCCCGGCTGGAGCCGAACGACCGCGAGCGGGTCGAGATCGCGATCCGGCGCGTCTCCGAACGGGGCGGCAGCTTCGACGTGTCCTTCAGGGTCACGGGGGCGTCGGGCAGAGCGCAGTGGATCCGCGCCCGCGCGGGGCTGATTCGGGACGACGCCGGCGCCGCTCGACATCTCAGCGGCATCTTTCTTGACGTCGACGAGGAGAAGCAGGTCGAGCAGACCCTGCGCACCCGCGAGAGTCACCTCCGCTCGATTCTCCAGACGATTCCCGATGCCATGATCGTCATCGACGGCCATGGCATCATCCAGCTCTTCAGCGCGGCGGCCGAGCGCCTGTTCGGCTGGGTCGAGTCGGAGGCGATCGGCCAGAACGTCCGCATCCTGATGCCGGAGCCCGACAGCTCACGTCACGACGGCTACATCGCGCGCTACCGCACCACCGGCGACCCGCACATCATCGGCATCGGCCGGATCGTGACCGGCAAGCGCCGCGACGGCACCACCTTCCCGATGCACCTGTCGATCGGCGAGATGCAGTCGGGCGGCGAGCCCTATTATACCGGTTTCGTGCGCGATCTGACCGAGCATCAGAAAACCCAGGCGCGGCTCCAGGAACTACAGTCTGAACTTGTCCACGTCTCGCGGCTGAGCGCGATGGGCGAAATGGCGTCCGCCCTCGCTCACGAGCTCAACCAGCCGCTGGCAGCGATCAGCAATTACATGAAGGGGTCGCGGCGGCTGCTCGCCGGAAGCCAGGATCCGAATACGCCGAAGATCGAGAGCGCGCTGGACCGCGCCGCCGAGCAGGCGCTGCGCGCCGGCCAGATCATCCGCCGCTTGCGCGACTTCGTCTCCCGCGGCGAGTCGGAGAAAAGGATCGAGAGCCTGTCCAAGCTGATCGAAGAGGCCGGCGCCCTCGGGCTGGCAGGCGCGCGCGAGCAGGACGTGCAGCTTCGCTTCAGCCTCAATCCCAATGCCGATCTCGTGCTCGCCGACCGGGTGCAAATCCAGCAGGTGCTGGTCAATCTGTTCCGCAACGCGCTGGAAGCGATGGCGCAGTCACCTCGGCGCGAGCTCGTCGTCACCAACACCCGCGTCGCCGACGACATGATCGAGATCGAGGTCTCCGATACCGGCTCCGGCTTCCAGGACGACGTCATGCCAAACCTGTTTCAGACTTTTTTCACCACCAAGGACACCGGCATGGGCGTGGGACTATCCATCAGCCGCTCGATCATCGAGGCTCACGGCGGCCGGATGTGGGCCGAGAGCAACGCATCGGGTGGAGCGACATTCCGCTTCACGTTGCCGGCAGCCGACGAGAACTGATCCATGACGACCAAGGGAATCATCTACGTCATTGACGACGACGAGGCGATGCGGGACTCGCTGAATTTCCTGCTGGATTCGGCTGGCTTCGGCGTCACACTGTTCGACAACGCGCAGAGTTTTCTCGACGCCCTACCCGGCCTCGCCTTCGGCTGCGTCGTCTCCGACGTGCGGATGCCCGGCATCGACGGCATCGAGCTTCTCAAGCGCCTGAAGGCGCAGCGCAGCCGGTTTCCAATCCTGATCATGACCGGCCATGGCGACGTGCCGCTCGCGGTCGAGGCGATGAAGCTCGGTGCCATGGATTTCCTGGAAAAGCCGTTCGAAGATGACCGCCTCGTCGCCATGATCGAATCCGCGATCCGCGAGGGCGAGCCGGCGGCCAAGAACGACGCCATCGCGCAGGACGTCGCCGCTCGCGTCGCTTCCCTGAGCCCCAGGGAACGCCAGGTCATGGAGGGGCTGATCGCGGGCCTCTCCAACAAGCTGATCGCCCGCGAGTACGACATCAGCCCACGCACCATCGAGGTCTACCGGGCCAATGTGATGACCAAGATGCAGGCCAACAGCCTGTCGGAACTGGTGCGGCTGGCCATGCGGGCTGGAATGCTCAACGATTGAAGTCACCAGGATTGAGGCAAGTCAAAACCGGTCGCTCGCCCTGTGCTACCAGATCGGAATGATTGCGATCAGCTCCCATCCTGAGCGGCTCCCGATGTCGTCACCTGCAAAGCCAACCGTCTATGTGGTCGACGACGACGCCGCTGTGCTCGGCTCGCTGAAGTTTTTGCTGGAAACCGACGGTTTTGCCGTGCGGACCTTCAGGAACGCCACGGCGCTGCTCAATGCGGCGAGCCCGTCCGGTGCAGACTGTTACGTGATCGACTACAAAATGCCCGACATCAACGGCATCGAGCTGGCCGGGCGACTGCGCCAGTCCCGGGGCGATACCCCGGTAATCCTGATCACCGGCTATCCCGACACGAATATCGCGGCCCGGGCGGCGGCCGCAGGCGTGAATGAAGTGATTCTGAAGCCGCTTCTGGACGAAAACCTGGTCAAACGCATCCGCCACGCCATCCAGAACCGGGTCCATAGCTGACCTACGGGATTCTACGTAAGGCCCCCCCCTTAAGATATCTCGCGAAATTTTCGAGGCACCCGATACCGCGTACCAAAGCGTCATCACAACGGAGATGGCGCAGATGCTGACCCAGACCTTCAACACCCCGGCGATCAACACCCCGATCGGTGGCAAGATCGCACCCGCCCATCCTGTCTCGGACCAGTTCGGCGCGATTGCCGGCCATGTCGGCCTTGTTGCCACCGAATTCTCCTACCGCAAGGAAGAGGAGATCTATGGTGAGGACGAGCCGGCCGAGTATGTCTATCAGGTCGTCACCGGTGCCGTGCGCAGCTACAAGCTTCTCTCCGACGGCCGCCGCCAGATCGGCTCCTTCCACCTTGCCGGCGACGTATTCGGCCTCGAATCCGGCACCACCCACCGCCTCGCTGCCGAAGCCATCATCGACACCACGGTGCGCCTCGTGAAGCGCGCGAGCCTCGAGAAGGCCGCAGCCACCGACGTGCAGGTCGCTCGCAAGCTCTGGGCCATGACCGCCGGTGAGCTTCGCCACGCCGAAGACCACATGCTGCTGCTGGGCCGCAAGACCGCGATGGAGCGCGTCGCAACTTTTCTGCTCGAAATGGACCGCCGCCTCGCGGTTGCCGGCATGATGGCGCTGCCGATGTGCCGCCGCGACATCGGCGACTACCTCGGTCTCACGCTCGAGACCGTCTCGCGCGCGCTGTCGCAGCTTCACGCCCAGGGCATTCTCGGCTTCTCGGGCGCCCGCCAGATCGTGCTGCGCAACCGGGCACGCCTGCACAATCTCGACGCCTGATCTCCCCTCTCCCCACCCACTTATGGCCGGCTGAATTGGTTCAGCCGGCCATTTCTTTTGCTGCGATCATGCCCTTGCGCCGCGTCTCCGGCATCACAAGCAGAATCAGCAGAAGTCCCGTCGCCGCGACGCCGGACAGTCCGGTGAACGCCATGGCATTGCCGAATTTATCGCTGACATAGCCGCCGAGCGCGGTGCTCAGTGACGCGCCGATGCCCATTGCCGTGCCGACGATGCCCTGCGCGAGGTTGAAATGGCCGCTGCCGAAGGCGACGTCGGCCACGATCAGCGGGATCATCACCGCGAACACCGCCGCGGTCAGGCCGTCGAACACCTGCACCAGCACCAGCAGATACGGATCGCGCACGGTCGCGAACAGCAGACCGCGAATCGTCAGCGCCGCGAATCCGATCAGCAGCAGTGGCCGGCGGCCCCACGCTTGCGCCTTGCGCCCGACGCCCGGCGACAGCAACGCCACGATCGCCTGCGGCACGACGATGCAAAAGGCGACGAGCACCGTCGCCCACTCGCTCGATCGCGCCGTCACCGCGCTTGCCATCAGCGGCATCATCGAGGCGTTCGCGAGCTGCAACAAGAGCACGCTGAGCGCAAAGACGATGAGCGGGCGCTGCCGGATCAAATGCCAGATATTGGTGTCGCCCCGATCCTCCGCCTCGCGCGGCATCTCGCCGTGACAGCGCGCGATGTCGACCTCGTGCTCGCGGATGCGAGAGAGTGCGATCAAAGTGGGAATTGCGAGCAGGAAGGTGACCAGAAACACCGAGCGGCTCGACAGCAGATAGCCGGCAGTACCCATCACGGCGGCCGCAACGCCGTTGCCGAGCGAGGCAAAGCGCGCGTTGCGACCGAGACGCTCGCCGATCGCGAACGGGCCGACCAGACCGAGGCTGATCGCCGCGATCGCCGGTCCCAGTACGCAGCTCGCCGCCGCGTGCAAGGTGGCCGCAGCCACCACCACGGGGAAGATCGGCATCGCCGCATAGGCGAGCGCGCAGCAGCCGATGGTGGCGATCGCGAGGCCGGCGACCAGCCGCTCGGATTTCGCGGCATCGATGATGGCGCCGCCCGGCATCTGGCCGATCAGGGCAACGATGCCGCCGATCGACAGCACGAGGCCGATCTCGACCTGGGTCCATTTCTGGGTCGTCAGATAGACCGCGATGAACGGCCCGAATCCAGTCTGCACGTCGGCGAGGAAGAAGATGAACCAGTCGAGGCCGCGCAGGCTCTGGCGCGACGGCGCCGGAATGCCGGCAGGCGACGGCGCCGCAAATTTGTCCTGCTCAACGGGGTCCTCGCGATCCGCACGATTCGGCTTCCTCGACAACAGCACCGGCGGCCATCCCTCCCCGCGCCTCACTGAACAGCTTGCAGCGGCTGCAGGCTGCCAGACGCGCCGAGCACCACCATCGGCGTGTCCTCCTTGTACTCCGGCGCAGCTGCGACCTGTGCCTTGGTCAATTCCAGCGTGATGCTGTCCTTCTTGTTGGTGATCTTGCCGAATCGAAGCGCGTTCCAGTCCACTACGATCTTGCGGCTGCCGACGCCGAGGAAGCCGCCGAAATCGATCACGGCGGCGCGCACGTGCCCGCTCCGGTCGACGATGATGTCGACGATGCGGCCCATGTCCTCGTTCGCCGCGCTGAGCACGTCACGGCCAAGCACACCGTGCGCATCGCTCGCGCCGATGATCGTGACCGACGGCGGTGGCGCGGCATTCTTTGGCGTGACGGGGACCGATGACGCCGGCGGCTGCACCGTCGGCGGTGCATTGGCTTCGGTCGAGGGTGCGGGCGCCTCCTCCGCGGCGCGTGACACGGCGAGCGTCATTCCGCAGACGATCACGACGCCCAAGGCCAACCATCCGGCGGTACGCATGCACCCTCCTTCCGGCGCGCCGCTAGCGCGCCAGCACGATCGAGACCTGGATCTGGCCACGCGTGCGCAACACCTCCAGCGCCACGTCGTCGCCATGGCGGCTGACGCGCAGGTCCACGCTGGACTCGCCCAGACGCAGATCGCGCAAGATCACCTCGTGCAGGAACGCCGGCAGATGCGGATTGCGCAGCCGGATCTCGCCGCGCGCCACGTCGAACTCGATGCCCAGCGCCGCCTCCAATAGCGTGAACGCCGTGGCGCTGGCCCAGGCCTGCGGCGCGCAGGCGACCGGATAGAGCGTCGGGCCGCGCCGCTTTTCGCGCCGGAATCCGCAGAACAATTCGGGCAACCGGCGCAGGTCCATGTAGGTCGCGGCCTCGAACAGTCCCTTGAACACATGCGCGACCGAATGCTTGAGCCCGTAGCGCGCGAGCCCGAGCGCGATCAGCGCATTGTCGTGCGGCCAGATCGACCCGTCATGATAGGACATCGGATTATAACGCACTTCGCCGACAGCGACGGTGCGGATGCCCCAGCCCGAGAAGAAGTGCGGCCGCATCAAATCGGCGGCGACGAGGCGAGCGCGATCCTCGCGGATCATGCCGCTGAACAGGACCTGGCCGGCGTTCGAGGTCCGCACCTTGCAGGGCCGCTTCTTGCCATCGAGCGCAAGCGCATAGGTGCCGAGCTCCTCGCACCAGAACGCGGCCTCGAAACGCTCGGCCAGCGTCTTGGCCTCGGCCTCGAGCTTCCTGGCGAGATCAGGCTTGCCGAGCCGGAGCGCGCAGCGCGCGGCGAGCCGCTTGGCGGCAAAGACGTAACCCTGCACCTCGGCCAGCGCGAGATTGCCTTCCGCAAGCTGGCCATCGGCATGGAAGATCGCGTCGTAGGAATCCTTCCAGCCCTGGTTGGCGAGGCCCTTTTCCGTGGCGCGCTGATATTCGACGAAGCCGTCCTTGTCGGGATCACCGGGGCCGTCGATCCAGGCCAACCCCGCCTCGATGGCCGGCCACAGCTCGGTCAACGTCTTCTCGTCGCCGGTGCGCTCGAAATAGCTTCCCGCCAGCAGGACGAACAAGGCCGTGGAATCGACGCTGCCGTAATATTGCGCGAACGGCACCTCCCCCAGCGCCGCCATCTCGCCGCCGCGCATCTCATGCAGGATCTTTCCCGGCGCGGCGTCGGCGAGCGGATCGACCGCCTTGGCCTGGAAATGGGCGAGCCGCCGCAGCACGCCCTTGGCGATCCGCGGATCGACCCACAGCATCTGCAACGCGGTGATCAGCCCGTCGCGGCCGAACGTCGTCGAGTACCAGGGAATCCCCGCATAGGGATAGCGGCCCTGCGGCGTCTCCGTCATCAACATGTTGAGGTCGGCCATGGCCTGGCACAGCACCTCGTTGAAGATGTTGTTGGAGGTCTCGATGCTGGCGGCCCCCATCGTCGATTGCCGCATCTCGCGGCGATGGGCGAGCAAACTCTGGAAAAAGCGCGCCGGCTTCTCCGCGATCGGCCGATTGCAGGACACGGCCACGAACAGGGATTTCGACTCATGCGGGTCGAGTTCGAGCTGCCAGGTCGCGGCATTCACCGACAGCTTCGTCGGGCGCGGATCGAAATGCAGGCCCGTGGTGCGCTCGGCGTCATCGAGACCGCGGTAGTCGAACAACACGTCGGTCGGTCCCAACAGCCGGCTCGAGCCGATGCCGCGGCGCGGGCGCCGCTCGCCGCGGACCTCGAACAGATCGGCGAAATCGTTGTCGAACAACAGCGTCAGCGCGAAGCCGGCCGGGCGGTCGCCGTGGTTCTGCACGCCGATGCGCTGATAGGCGGTGCCGCGCCACAGGAAAATCGTGCGCACGATGTGCAGCAGGTCCTTTTGCAGCACGAGGCTGCCCTGCCGGTAGATGTCCGGATTGGTGAGATCAACGGTCAGGGCTGAATTGTCGTCGCGCAGGTTCGAGCCCAGCAGCAATGGCTGGAGATCGTCGAGCACGAGCTCGAGCCTCGCGAGGTAGCGCGTGTCGTGATGGAACAGGCCGTCGGGCCCGCCGGCCGAAGCGCCGATGTCGCCATGGCTGTCGAGCACGATAAAGGTGTCGTCGTGCTTGAGCGAACGCCGCGGCCGCGCCGACGGTCCCGTCATCGGGATATAGAAAGGCTGCTCCGCGACCTGGTCCACGGTCCGCGTCACGGAGACGAATTGGGTAACGGCTTCAGCCGACATCAGCAGCTCCCCTGCGCTTGTTTCGACACGCAACCGACTCGAACGCGACTGTTGGTTTACGCGGCGGCCTGGGCGAGCCGGCTCATTTCCTGCGTGACCAGCTCACGATAGGGCCCGTGGCCCTGCATCAGACGCTCGGGCGACCCGTCCTCGATGATCTTACCACCCCTCAACACGACCACGCGATCGAAATTGCGCAGGGTCGCGAGGCGATGCGCGATCGCGATGACCGTGCGGCCGCGCATCAGCCGCGACAACGCCTCGCGGATCGCCTCCTCGGATTCGCTGTCGAGCGCGGCGGTCGCCTCGTCCAGCAGCAGGATCGGCGCGTCCTTCAGGAAGGCGCGCGCAATCGCGATGCGCTGGCGCTGGCCGCCGGACATCTTGACGCCGCGGTCGCCGACCATGGTGTCGAGACCACCAGGCAGGCTTTCGACGAAATCGCAGCGCGCCGCAATCGCGGCACGCAGCACCTCGTCGTCGGTCGCGTTCGGGCGACCATAGCGGATGTTCTCGCGAATCGAGCGGTGGAACAGCGAGATGTCCTGCGGCACGACGGAGATCGCCTCGCGCAGGCTCTGCTGCGTCACCTTGGAAATGTCCTGGCCGTCGATGGTGATACTGCCCTCGTCGGTATCGTAGAAGCGCTGCAACAGCGTGAACAGCGTCGACTTGCCGCCACCGGACTGGCCGACCAGGCCGACGCGCTGGCCGGGTTGCAGGCGCAGGCTGAAGCGCTCGAAGATCTTTTCAGCCCCGGGATAGCCGAAGGTGACATTGTTGAACGCGATCGCGGCGCCGCTCTTCACCAGCGGCTCGGCCTCGGGGTGGTCGCGCAATTCATGCGGCACCAGCAGCGTGGCGATTGCCTCGGTCAACCGCGCAACGTGCTGGGTGACGTCGACCAACGCCACCGCGAGATCGCGCGTCGCGTTCAGAATGGAGAGACCGAGGGTGCAGACCAGCACAACGTCGCCCGTGGTCGCCCGGCCATCCTGCCAGAGCATGATCGCCCAGGCCATCAGGGCGATCGTGAGCACGACAGTGACGCCGGCATGGATAAGCCGCAGCTTCTCCAGATAGCGCAGGCTGCGGCCGCGTGCGGTGAGCTCCCGGTTCACGGTCGCATCGAACCGCTCATGTTCGTGTCCGATGCCGCAGAAGGCGCGCACCAGCGGCATGTTGCTGATGACGTCGATCATCTCGCCGTCGACGACGGCGGCCTTGTCGGCGAAGTCGTCATGCAGCGGTTTTCCCGCGGCCGCGAGGCGGAACATCGCAAGCACCATGCCGCCGGCGATCACCATCAGGCCCAGTGCCATACAGGGACTGACGGTTCCAATCAGCGCGATTGCCGCAACCGTTGCGATGCACGGCGGCAGCACATTCCAGACGAACATGTTCTCGACCGTGAACACCGCATTCGACGTCGCCGTGATGCGGCTGGTCAGCATGCCGGGCATGCGATCGGAGAAGTAGCTCGGCGCGTGGCCGGTCAGATGACGAAATATGTCACGGCGTAAATCACCCGTGACACGGACGAAGGTGAAGCTGGCCGTCCAGCTCGCGATCCGCCAAAGGAAATTGTCGGCGGCGATTAGCGTCATGAGGAAAATGAATGCCAGCCATACGCTTCCACCATGCGAAGCGCCGGCCGACAAGCTGTCGACGAGGGATTTGACGCCATACTGAGTGCCTACGGAGCAGGCAACGGCCGCGACGACTGCGGTTAGAATCACGAGATGCGACGCGAGCCGACGCCGGAGATAGCGCAAAACAAAGGCAAACGGCCGGTGCGCATACCCAGAAAGATGATCCATGTGACTATCGACCCCGTCGTGATGTTTTCAATTTTTCTGTTAGTCGACTGAACATCGACCACTTCGCCTCGGTTCCCGGGCACACTCATCACGACATGCGGATGCGGGCGTTCTGCGATGATGTGATGGCAGCATCGCGACGGGCATTCGACGTGTCGAATAAGTAACGTTCGGAAGGAGGAACTTCGCAAGTGCGGGAACGTTCCCTTGTCTGGCGTGCCGGTGCTGAACAGGCGGGGGCTTTCTACAATCATGATCGCACAGAGGAGATGGTGAGATGCGCATCGCGCAGGTAGCTCCGTTGACGGAGGCTGTTCCACCCAAGCTGTATGGCGGCACCGAGCGGGTGGTGCATTGGTTGACGGAAGAGCTGGTGGCCCTTGGGCACGATGTGACGCTGTTCGCGAGCGGCGACTCGCAAACCTCGGCAAAGCTGGACGCGTTATGGCCGCGGGCGCTCCGCCTCGACGGTTCCGTGCGCGATCCCAATGCGCTGCACATGGTGATGCTGGAGCGGGTGCGGCAGAAATGCGACGACGAGGAGTTCGACTTCCTCCACTTCCATCTCGATTATTATCCCTGGTCGCTGTTCTACCGGCAGCCGACGCCGTTCCTGACCACGCTGCACGGCCGGCTCGACCTGCCGGAGCATCAACCGGTCTTCAACACCTTCTCGAAGGTCCCCGTCATCTCGATCTCGAATGCGCAGCGCCGGCCGGTACCGCAGGCGAACTGGGTGAGGACGATCCACCACGGCCTGCCGGAGAATTTGCTGACCCCGAAGCCGGCGAAACAGGAATACCTCGCCGTGCTCGGCCGCATCGCGCCGGAAAAGGGCGTCGATCGCGCCATCAAGATCGCGACGCATTGCGGCATTCCGCTCAAGATCGCCGCCAAGGTCGATCGTGCCGACCAGGATTACTATGACGAGCTGATCCGGCCCATGATCGAGAACAATCCGCTGGTGGAATTCATCGGCGAGATCAGCGATCACGAGAAGTCGGACTTCTTGAGCGGCGCGCTGGGCTTGTTGCTGCCAATCGACTGGCCGGAGCCGTTTGGCCTCGTGATGATCGAAGCGATGGCCTGCGGAACGCCGGTCATCGCCTTCAACCGCGGCTCGGTGCCGGAGATCATCGACGAGGGCCTCACCGGCTTCGTCGTCGAGGACGTCCTCAGCGCAGCCGGCGTCGTCGGTCGCCTGCCGCAACTCGACCGCTCCGTCATCCGCAAGCAGTTCGAGACGCGCTTCACGGCGCGGCGCATGGCGCTGGATTATCTCGCGGCCTATCGCAGCCTTGGCGAGGAACAGGCGCCGCGGATCAAGCTGGTGAGCAGCGCGGAGTAGCGACTGCCATGCCCCGCGCAGGCGGGGCATCCAGTACGCCGCGGCAGCAGTTTGTTCACGCAACTCCCGCCGCGGAGTACTGGATGTCCGGTCAAGCCGGACGATGACAGTGGGAACGCGGTGACGGCTGCCCTACCTTACCACCGCCCGCTTCGGCTCGACGATCTCGAACATGCGCGGGAATTCGTCCATCAGGCCCATCAGCTCGGCGAGGCGCATCGGGTTGCCGGCGAATTTGACCTTGCCGGCGGCCACGGCCTCCGGGAAGCTGGTCAGTTTCGCGATCACCTCGTCGAGCGTCGACCGCGCGAGCGTGAAGCTGGCATCGGCGCTTTCCGCCTGCATGCCCTCTGTGTAGGTGAGCGCGCAGTTCTCCAGATTGAGCACGAAGGTCTCGCCGGTGTCGGAAAAGCTCCAGTTCAGCACGATGTGCTTTCCTTCCGCCTTCGGTCCGTTGAGGCGGATGCCGAGCACGTCCCAGAGCTGTGAGGTGCGCAGCGCCGCCAATGTCTCGCGCGGCATCGGCGGGCGTGCCGGCACTTTCGGCATGCCCTGGCGCAATTCCTGCGCGCCGAACAGATAGGCATTACGCCAGGTCGCGCTTTCCGCGGCGTAGCCGAGCTGCTCCAGCGTATCCGCCAGCAACGCACGCGCAGCCTGATTGTCCGGCTCGGCAAAGACGAGATGGCCGAGCGCCTGCGCCACGAAGCGGAATTCGCCCTTGTCGAAATCAACACGCGCCCGCGCGAGGATGGCGCCGGCGCCGCCCATGTACTCCACATATTTCTTGCCCGACTCCACCGGCGGCAGCGGATCGAGATTGACCGGATTGGCGTCGTACCAGCCCAGGTACTTTTGATAGATCGCCTTCACATTGTGCCGGATGTGGCCGTAATAGCCGCGGCCGTGCCAGGCGCCCTCGAGGCTCTTGGGCAGCTGGATCGTTTCGGCAATCTCGGCCGCGGTGAGGCCGTGGTTCATCAGGCGGATGGTCTGGTCATGCGCGAACTTATAGAGGTCGCGCTGCTGCCGGATCATCGTGCCGATGCGTTCGTGTCCCCACACCGGCCAGTGATGCTGGCCGCACATCGCCTCCGCCTTGCCATCCCAGAGCTGCAAGGCCTCGCCCAGATATTTCGACCAGGCCAGCGCGTCGCGCACGTCGGCTCCGCGGAACGGCAGCAGATTGTGGAAATTGTGGGTGCAGTTCTCGGCGAGGTTCAACAGCTTGTAGCGCGGGATGAAGAAATGCATTTCCGCCGGCGCTTCGCTGTTCGGCGCCATCTGGAATTCGAACTCGACGCCGTCGATCACGCGCCGGTCGCCGGTCGCCATGACTAGATCGGTCGGCCGCAGCAGCGCCACCGAACCTGCTGCCATCGACTTGCCGAGGCCGCAATCGACCTGCCCGCGCGCGCCCTTGGCGAGGAGAGGCCCGAACTGGTACTGCGCCCGGCGCAGCATCGCAGGTCCCGCGATGATGTTCTCGGAGACGGCATGCTCCATGAACAAGTTCGGCGCGATGATCGGTACGCGGCCGCTCGCGAGCGCATCCTCCTCCAGCACGCCGCGCGCGCCGCCCCAATGGTCGGTGTGGGTGTGGGTGAAAATCACGGCCGCGACCGGTCGCTGGCCGCGATGCCTGTAGTAGAGATCAAGCGCGGCGCGTGCGCCCTCGATCGAGGTCAGGGTGTCGACGACGATGACGCCGCTGTCGCCTTCGATCAGCGTCATGTTGGCGATGTCGAGCCCACGCACCTGGTAGATTCCGGGCACGACCTCGAACAGTCCGTGCTGCATGTTGAGCCGCGACTGCCGCCACAGGCTCGGATTGACCGTGGCCGGCGCCTCTTCAGTCGACAGGAAGCCGTAAGGCTCGAGGCTCCAGACCGTCCGCCCTTGCGGATTGGTGATCGCCGCATTCTCGATCGTGCCGAGAAAGCCGCGCGCGGAATCGTCGAAATCCCGGGTGTCGGAGAACGGCAACGCATTCAGCATCGCCGTTTGCTGCGCGATGACGGACGGCGTTGCGCCCTTCGGCTCGTTGCTGGACGTGTCCGTCATCTTGATCTCCTCCCCGCCTGTTGCGCGGCATCTAACCGCATCTCGCGGCCGATTGCCATGGCGGGAGGACGCAGCAATGCGTAGCCCCGCGCCCACAGGTGGAGAGAAGCAGCGTGTTCGCAGCTACATGCCCAGCAATCTCGGCAACCACAGCGACAGGCCCGGCCAGTAGGTCACGACCACCAGGAACGCCAGCATCGTCAGCAGCCATGGCCACACCGCGACTGTGAGCTCGGTGATACCCATCTTGGCGATGCCTGAGGCCACGTAGAGATTGAGGCCGACCGGCGGATGGCACAGCCCGACCTCCATGTTGACCGTCATCAGGATGCCGAAATGGATCGGATCGATGCCGAGCTTGATCGCCACCGGAAACAGGATCGGCGCCATGATCAGGATGATCGAGGACGGCTCCATCACGTTGCCGGCCAATAGCAGCAGGAGATTGACGACCAGGAGGAAGCCGATCCAGCCGAGGCCCTGGTCAATCATCCACTGCGCCAGCGCTTGCGGCACGTTCTCGTAAGTCATCAGGAACGAGAACAAGACGGCGTTGGTGATGATGTAGAGCAGCATCGCCGAAAGATTTGCCGACGACAGCAGCACGCGCGGCACGTCTCGCAGCTTCAGATCCTTGTAGATGAACACGGCGACGATGAAGGCGTACACCGCGCTGACGGCCGCAGCTTCGGTCGGCGTGAACAGGCCGCTGTAGATGCCGCCGATCACGATCACGATCAGCAGGATACCCCAGATCGACTTTCGGAACGCATCGAAGCGCTCGTAGAGGGTTGCTTTCGGCATCCTCGGATAGTCGTTACGCCAGGCCCGATAGAATGTCGTGGCGCCGAGCAGCATGGCGAGCACCATTCCCGGCACGATGCCGGCGATGAACAGCTTGCCGACGGAGGTGTTGGTGGAGACGGCAAAAAGCACCATGGGAATCGAGGGTGGAATGAGAATTCCCAGCGAGCCCGAGGTCGTGATCACGCCCGCCCCGAACCTCTTCGGGAATCCCTGCGCGACCATCGCGGGCAGGATCACCGATCCGATCGCCACCACGGTGGCCGGCGAGGAGCCGGAAATCGCGGCGAACAGCGCGCAGGCGACCACGCCCGAGAGCGCAAGGCCGCCGTACCAATGGCCGACCAGCGACGTCGCGAACGTGATCATCCGGCGCGCCACGCCGCCATGGGTCAGGAAGTTGCCGGCAAGGATGAAGAACGGGATCGCCATGATCTCGAAGCTCTCGATGCCGGTAAACAGCTTCAGCGCCACCGATTCCGTTCGCACGTCGGTCAGCGTGAACATGAAGCTGAGCACGGTCAGGCCGAGCGCGATCGAGATCGGCATGCCCGTGAGCATCAACGACAGCAGAAGGCCGAAAACCACGGCGACACGCAGGCCCTGCGGCAGCGTGATCACATGCGCGGAATGGGCGAAGCACACGGCGACGATCAGGACCGGCAACAGCATCAGGACCCAGCCGAGCGGACTGCGTTCGTCGCGGACGACCTGACTGCGCGTGACCGGGGCCGGATGGACCGGGTCTATTTCGACGCCTTCGACGCCGGCCACGTCATGATGCGGCAGCTCGCCGGTGTGATAGAACGACCAGGCGACCTGCAGGAAGCGGAAGCACATCAGCCCGGAGCCGAGCGGGATGGTGAGATACACCAGCCACATCGGCGCTTCCAAATCGTTGGATTGCTGGCCGGTCTGCCACATCTGGCCGACGAACGCGGCCCCGAAATAGCACACGATGGCAGTAAAAAGGGCGCCGCACATCAGGCCGAACGTGATGACGCGGCGGCGCGATCCGCCGGGAAGAATATTGACCAGGACGTCGACGCCGACATGGATGCCGGTGCGCACCCCGTAGGCCGCACCGAACTTCGCCATCCAGATGAACATGTAGATGCAGAGTTCCTGCGCCCAGGACAGGTCGAGAGCGGCAAGCCAGACGAACGCGGCTCGCATGGGGACGGCCAGGAAGGCCAGGTTGCGCGCCTCCGCCCATTTGGCGATGTCGATCGACAGCCCGGCGCCATACCGGTGCAGCACGGCAACGAAGATGAGCGATGTCGCGGCCGCGATCATCGTCGCGATCAGCCATTCCTCGAGATGATTGAGCACACGATTCAATGCACGCAGCAACTTGGTCCCCTCAGCTTGGCTCATCATTCAAGAGCAACGGCCGGGAGTGCGATCACCCCCGACCGTTCATGGTTGTTCTCAAAGCGCGCCGGCGTCAGTTCATCTTGACGTCGAGCTCCTTGGCGACGAGATCGAGCACCTCCTGCCCGACCCGCCCCTTCGCCCATTTGTAGGTCGGCTGCATCGCTTCTTGCCACGCCTTGCGATCCGCGTCAGTCAGATAATGCAGCGTGGTCTTGCCCGTCTTCTTGATCTCGGCCAGCGCATCCTCGTTTTCCTGGCGAGCGATCGAGTTGGTGTAGTCGGTCGCCTCGTTCATTGCCTTCTCGAGCTGGGCGCGGATGTCGGGCGGCAGGCCCGACCAGAATTTCGAATTGACGATGACGGCATACTGCAGGTGCGCGTGATAGGACACCGTGATGTCCTTCTGCACCTCGTAGAACTTCTGCGTCAGGTAGTTGGACGCGGTGTTCTCGCAGCCGTCGACCACGCCCGTCTGCAAAGCCTGGTAGACTTCGGAAAACGCCATGATCTGGGGAATCGAGCCCATGATCCGGAGATATTGGTCCGCGACCTTCGATCCGGAGATGCGGAATTTGAGCCCCTGGAAATCGGCCGGCTTCATCAGGGGACGGTTGGCGGAGAGCATGTGGAAGCCGTTGTCCCAATAAGCGAGCCCGGTGATGCCCTTGGTCTCGAGCCTCTCGAACAGCCACTTGCCGAGCGTGCCCTTCATCGCGTTGGAATAGGTCTGGTCGTCCTTGAACAGCCAGGGCAGGTCGAGCGCCTCGAACTCCTTGATACCGAGCGGTGCGAACTTCGCGGTCGAGGGCGCTAGCATCTGCACGGAGCCGAGCTGCAGCGCCTCGATCTCCTCCTTGTCCTTGTACAGCGTGGAGTTCGGGTAGATTTCGACCTTGACCTTGCCGTCGGTGTACTTCTCCGCAAATTCCTTGAACTTCAGGGCGCCCTTGCCCTTGGGAGTGTCGTTGGCAACGACGTGGCTGAATTTGATGACGATCGGGCTCTGGGCCTCGACAACGGCGGGACCCACGAGAACAGCTGCGGCGGCGACCGCAAGAAGCAGCTTGCGCATGAACGAACCTCCCAACGACCTCTAAAACCGGGTCTTTTTTGTTTTCCGATTTCAGTACTGACAGCAATCCGCCACCCGAACAACTAGACCTAAGCCCAATTTGCCGCAGCCAAGCTATCTTGCGCAACCCGGCTCCTGCTGCCGTTCCCGGAAGCGAGCGCTTATGTCGCATTGCGGCAGTGCGGTCAGCCGTTGCGCTGGGCGACCATGAACAGACGCCGGAACGGAAACAGCGTCTGTCCCGCGGCGTTCTTCGGATAGGCTTTCGCGACCCGCATCCCGTAAGCGGCTTCGAACGCGGCCTTCTCGTCGCCCTGCAAGATGTCGAGATATCGCGTCAGCCAGGTCCCCTTGGTCCATTCCTTCACGGGATTCTCGCCTTCCAGCACCTGCAGATATTCGGTCTCCCAGATGTCTATATTGGCCGACATCGGAGCAAGAAGCCCGTGATAATAGGCCGGCGCTTCGACCGGCGGCGGCGTGACGAGATGCTCGACCTTGGACCGCCAGGGACCGTTCAACGCGGTCTCGCCGATCAGCACATGCGAGGGCGCCAGAAAGTTGCGCGGCATCTGCACCGCGAGCATTCCGCCGGGCGTCACCTTCTCCATGAGCGACGGAAACAGGGCCCCATGATTGGGCAGCCAGTGCAGCGCGGCATTGGAGTAGACGACGTCATATTGCTTCGTCGGGCGCCAGTGGCCGAGGTCCTCGTGTGACCATTCCACGTCCGGCGCCGCCTTGCGGCCGGCGGCGACCATCTCGGCCGAACCCTCGACACCGGTCACCGTCGCGTCCGGCCAACGCTCCTTGATCAGCTTGGTGACGTTGCCGGCACCGGCGCCAAGATCGGCAACCGCACCCGGACCAGCATCCGGAATCCGCATCAAGAGATCGACGGCGGGCCGGAGCCGGTGGCCGGAGAATTTCAGATATTGCTGCGGATCCCAGACCATCGCTCGGCGCCTTTTCTTTTTCGTGTTTCCTTCAACGCGGCTCTTGGTTACCACTGCTCGTCCCGGTCGGGCAAATCAGGCCGACGGGGCCAGGGCAGGAAACGAACAGAAAAACGAACAGCCAAGCGAACAGCGACAAGCAGAAAAGCAAACAAGAGGGCGTGTCACCATGGATCTCGGGCTCACATCGAAAACCGCCGTCGTCACCGGAGCGAGCGTCGGCATCGGCCGTGCCATCGCCAAGGGCTTGGCTGCCGAAGGCGTGCGCGTCGTCGGCGTGGCACGGCGAACCGACCTGCTCGCCGAGCTGGTGAGCGAAGTCGGCTCCGGTCTGATCACGCCATTCGAGCAGGACGTGATGGCCAAGGACGCGGCCGAGAAGATTTCGGCGTTCGCGCTCAAAGAACTCGGCCATGTCGACATCCTCATCAACAATGCCGGCGGCAGCCGTCCCCTCCCCGTCGATGCGCCCGACAGCCAATGGGACGAGGCGATCGCGCTGAATTTCACGAGCTACCGCCGCATCGCGCATGCGCTGCTGCCGCAGATGATCGAACGCAAATGGGGCCGCATCGTCAACATCACCGGCAAGTCCGAGCCGGAAGGCCTCAACGCCGCGTTCGCCGCCAAAGCCGCCGTGCACGCCTGGGCCAAGGGCCTGTCCCGCGAGATTGGCGAGCACGGCATCACCATCAACTGCATCCCGCCCGGCCGCATCATGAGCGAACAGATCCGCCGCAACTACGCGCCTGATTATCGCGAGCGCTTCGCGGAGGAAGAGATTCCCGTCGGCTATTGGGGCGAGCCGGAAGACCTCGCCGCGCTCGCGGTGTTTCTGGCGTCGCCCGTGGCAAGATACATCACGGGCACGGTGATCCCGGTGGATGGGGGGCTGAGGAGGTATCAGTTTTAGGGGCGAATTGGCTCGCCCGCTTGCCGAAGAGATCGCCGCTGTTATTCGATCACGTCGTCTGCGCGCACCAGCAACGACGGAGGTATCTCCACGCCGAGCGCCTTTGCGGTCTTGTGGTTGATGACGGTCTTGAACTGCGTCGGCTGCTCGATGGGAATCTCGGCGGGGTTGGCACCCTTCAATATCTTGTCGACGAAAACAGCCGCGTGGCGGAACATTGCGGTGAAGTCCACCCCGTAACCCATCAGGGCCGCGCCGCGGGAGGCGACAATGGGTGCGGCAACCGATGGCACCCGGCACTTGTCCACAATCGCGGCGACCATGGACGTATTGGTGACAAACGCGTTTGCGTCCGTGATCACGAGGCCGTCCATCGGGTTAGAGCCGACAAGTGACAGCGCGCTTTCGAGATCGCCGGGGACGTCGACCTCGATGGCTAGTAGCTCCATCTTCAATCCCTGCGCTGCGTTCCTCATGGTGCTCATTGTGGCGTTGTTCAGTGGATTTCCTCGCTGCATGAGCACCCCTACGCGTCTCGTCGAGGGAGCCAAGCCTGCGAGAATCTCCAAGCGCTTTGCAGCCAGTTCTGTCAGGAAAAAGGTTTGCCCCGTGATGTTGCCGCCAGGATGAGCCATGCTGGCTGCAAGCCCTATGGTCACCAGATCGGGGCCCACGATCATCACGATCGGAATTTTTGTTGTCGCGTTGTGAGCGGCAAGAATCCCGGGAAATGTGGCTGTGACGAGAACGTCAACATCAAGAGCGACAAGTTCATTCGCAAGCGCCGGCAGCCTGGCGTCGTCGCCACCGGCGTCGCGGTATTCGACATGAACGTTCACGCCGTCAACCCAACCGAGATCGCTGAGCCCCTTGAGGAACGCGTCGACTTCCAAATTCCGCGGTGGGGGGAGGAGAAGGCCAATTCGCGGCATTCGCTTCGCTTGCTGTGCTCGCGCTGCCAGCGGCAACGCAGACGCACCGCCAACCAGAGTCAGGAATTTTCGTCGTTTCATTACCAATCCAATCTCATACAGCCCGGCCCAGAACAGGCTTGTTCTACGTTGGTCCAAGCGAACCAATAACCGGGTCGAGGCAAAGGCGGCAGTCTGCACCGGAGCGATGACTTCTGCTCTACTCAGACTCCGGACCTGCCGATGCCCACGCAAACCGACGCTCCACGCCAGGGAGCGACGTCATTCGCCGCAGCAGCGGCTTGGATCATGGCGAGAGCGACGCCACGTAGGCAGCCAGCGCGACCATGTCGTTCTGCGACAGCTTTTCGACAGTCTGTTGCATCAGCGAGCTTGCGCTTGCCACACGGCCCCCGCTTTGAAACTCATGAAGCTGGCGCACGATGTAGGTCGGCGAGCGCCCGGCAATTGGCGGAATATCACCGACGCCTTTCAACTCCGGACCGTGGCAGCTCCCGCAGGCAACGGTTATTCCCGATCCGCCCGTCTTGGCGAGTGTTTCTCCCTTCGCCAGACTTCCAACCGGAACATAGGCTGTGAAGGTCGCCCGGGAGTCTCGAAGCTCGAACTGATCTACATCGTCCGGTACCTCGACGATGCGCGGGCCGAGGGTTTCGGAGCCGCCCTCCGGGCTTTTGACGTAGAACAAGCGGGACGGCCCCGTCTTTGGAATGCTTTCGGTTTCGACGACCTTGATGATCTGCTTGGGCTTCTGCGCAGAGAAATAATCTGCCGCAGCGCGCACCTCGGCGTCGGTCATGGCTTTGACTGACGCCATCATCAATTGTGTGGAGGGCCTCTCCGGCCCCGACATCTTTCGCGCGCCGCTTTTGAAATCAGCCAGCTGCTGAACGAGATAGCTCGCCGGCAAGCCCGCGAGACTCGCATTTTCAGGACCGCCGGTGCCCTCGACGCGATGGCACGATCCGCAAGCGCGGACATCCGGCTTTCGTCCGTTGGCAACGATTTCCGGCATGGCCGGGTGGTCGTCCGGATGCCAATCAGGCGCAAAGAAAAGATCGCGCGCCTGCTTCCAGCTGAACGCGGCGTTGCTACCGGCGAGTTGATTGGGCTTGTCGTCAGCCGGGGGCACCTTGACGGTCGGGTCCCACAAGAACGCCCAGGCCGGAAGCCCATTCTGCGCCAAGGCGGCGGTCGCGGTGAAGATCACGGCTGCCCACAAAATCGGCACAGACATTTTCATGGCAATAAACCTCTGCAAATGTATCGAGCAAAATCAGCGAAAAAGAAAAAGAAACTTAGCACTTCGAAAGCGGAATGCCGGAGCTGCACGCCTAGATCTGCTTCACCACAGGAAGCGGACATCGCTGACTCACGGGAAGCACACATGGTCTTTTGCCGACCGGTGCAATCCTGGCATCCTGCCAGTGTTTTGCCCGACGCGTCAACGTCATGGCCGCGGCGGATGTCGTCGCTGCGCGTTTCGGAAATCCCTTATTTATCAAGGGGCCTTCTACTGTGCATGGGGTTGTTTTCGCGTTTTTTGTTTTGAGCCCCTAAAAAAAACATGCACACGACCACTCACCCGGCCTGCAAGATCTCCGCAATCGCCGCCCCCGCCGCGATCGTGCCGAGCTTACCGCCGACATCGCGCGTCGCTCGGCCCTTGCCGATCGCCTTCGCTACCGCAGCCTCGATCGCACGTGCGGCTTCCTCGTAGCGCAGCGCGCCGCTGTTCTCGCCGTGCCATCCGAGCAGCAGGGCCGTCGACAGGATCAGCGAGACCGGATTGGCGACGTCCTGTCCAGCGATGTCAGGCGCCGAGCCGTGCGCGGCCTGCGCCATGGTGAAGCTGTCGCCGACATTGAGCGAGCCGCCGAGACCGAGGCTGCCGGAGAGCTCCGCGGTGAGATCGGACAGGATGTCGCCGAACATGTTGGTGGCGACGATGACGTCGAAGCGGTCGGGGTTGCGCACCACATGCGCCATCATGGCGTCGACGAGGATGTCATCGATCCCAAGGCCGGGATAGGCCTTCGCCACCTCGCGGCAGATGTCGAGGAACATGCCGTCGCCGAGCTTGAGCACATTGGCTTTGTGCACGATGGTGAGATGCTTGCGCCGCTTCATCGCCAGCCGGCACGCCGCATGCGCGATGCGCTCGCAGCAAAGGCGCGTGATCCGGCGCAGCGAGATCACGACATCCGATGTGACCAGCATCTCGCCATTGCCTTGCTCCATGTTGCGGTCGGCGTAAAACCCTTCCGTGTTCTCGCGCACCACGACGAGGTCGAAATCGCCGACCCGGCCGGACAGCCCCGCATAGGTGCGTGCGGGCCTGACATTGGCGTAGAGGTCGAGGTTCTTGCGAAAATGCCGCGAGGGGTTGATCTCGCCATGGGCCTCGTCCTTGAAGTCGAAAGTCGCGGTCGGCCCGAGGATGAGGCCGTCGGCGGCGCGGACGATACCGAGCAGTGCGGGGCGCACCGTCGTGCCGAACTGCTTGAGACTCGCATGGCCAACTGCGTGCTCCTCCAGGCGCAGATTGAGCTGGAAGCGCTCGGAGGCCGCGCGCAGCACGCCTGATGTCGCGGTCGTGATCTCGGGCCCGATGCCGTCACCGGGCAAAACGACGATGTGCATGGCGCTCCCCTGACATTGCAGCAGTTCGTGCGATCATACGCCGGCGCCCGGAATCATCGCCCAGCCTTCGCGCATACACTGCATGCAAGCATATGCCTGTGGAAGGCGGCCGCGCCGTAGTACATGCCAAGTCCCCCTGGAGCCGGCCGTCGGAGCAACGCGCTAACGCAATGACAATCACGTTACCTGCCGGCGCGCGCAAGCCCGACCACACCCTGTCCGACGGACTTCCGGCCGCACAGCGGCGCTGGGCCATCGCCGCGATCTTCACCGCGCTGGCGATGGCCTCGCTCGACACCGCGATCGCCAACATCGCGCTGCCCGCAATAGCCGGCGACTTGCATGTCAGCCCGGAGCAGTCGGTCTGGGTGGTCAATGTCTATCAGATCGCGCTGGTGGCGACGCTGCTGCCGCTCGGAGCACTCGGCGAGATCGTCGGGCACCAGCGTATCTATCTCGGCGGCCTGATCCTGTTCACCATCGCCTCGCTGTTCTGCGCGGTGGCCTGGTCGCTGGAGAGCCTGCTCGTTGCGCGCACGCTGCAAGGGCTGGGTGCGAGCGGCATCATGAGCGTCAACACAGCGCTGGTGCGCTTCGTCTATCCGGGCCGGATGCTCGGCCGCGGCTTCGGTCATAACGCGCTGGTGGTCGCGACCGCCTTCACCTTCGGTCCCTCGATCGCCTCGGCAATCCTTGCGCTCGGGCCGTGGCCATGGCTGTTCGCCGTCAACATTCCGTTCGGCCTCGTCGCGATCAGCATCGGATTTGCGATGCTGCCGAAGACGCCGCGCGCCGATCACGGCTTTGACTTTCTCGGCGCGGCCCTCGCGTCGGCCTGTCTCGGGTTGTTCATCACGGGCATCGGCAGTGCCGCGCACAATCTCTCACCGGTGGTCGTGGGCATCGAGCTGGTCACGGCTCTCGCGCTCGGCTTCATCCTGACGCGCCGCCATGCCGACCATCCGGCGCCGATGCTGCCGATCGACCTGTTCAGCCGGCCGATGTTCGCGCTGTCGGCGGCGACGGCCGTGTGCTCCTTTGCCGTGCAGGGCTTGGCCTTCGTCTCGCTGCCGTTCTATTTCGAGGACGTGCTGGGGCGTTCGCAGGTCGAGACCGGCTTCTTCATGACCCCGTGGCCGCTGGTGGTCGGCATCATGGCGCCGATCGCCGGACGCCTCTCCGACCGGCATGCGGCCGGATTGCTCGGCGGCATCGGCCTCGTGCTGCTCGGTCTCGGCATGGCGCTGCTCGCGATGCTGCCGGCCAATCCTGCGATCCCCGACATCATCTGGCGGATGGTGATCTGCGGCATGGGATTCGGCTTCTTCCAGGCGCCGAACATGAAGGCGGTGATGTCGAGCGCACCGCCACATCGCAGCGGCAGCGCCTCCGGCATCGTTGCCACCGCACGCCTGACGGGGCAGACGACAGGGGCGGCGCTCGCCGCGCTCTGCTTCTCGCTGGCCGGTCACGACGGCGCAGTCGTGGCATTGGCACTTGGCGCCGGCTTTGCCGCGCTCGGCAGCGTGATGAGCTTTTTGCGACTGGCGGTGAAGTAGACCGTCAAGCCAGATGTTGGGCTGCCGTCACCTCGACAGTCGCGACCGGAATGACCGTCTTCTCGTCGAGTGCTGCGAGGCGCGCATCGATGGCAGCGATGACCTTGCGCGAGAACGGGCCGAGATGCGCATAGGCCGCGATCATCTGCACGGCGATCCGCGCCGATGTAGTGTCGCGCTTGGCGCAGTTCATGAAAGTCTGCCACAGCGGCCCGCGCGCCTCGGGAAGGGCTGTGACCACCTTGTGCACCGTTTCCATCGCGCCGATCCGGGCGCGGATATCGCCTTCCGCGAGCTCCTGGCGCTGGCGAGAGCGGTCGAGCAGCGTCATCAGGCGGTCGATACGCCTTGCATAGGCGGCCGGGCTGTAGATGTGCTCCAGCACGCGCTTGTAGTCCGTCAGGATGTCGCGCAACGGGCGCACCGGATCGAAGTTGATCCCGGCGGTGCACTGATCGGCGCCGATGGTCGGCGCCAAATCGTGGCCCGGATGCAGCCGGCCTTCGCGCTCCAGGCGGCGCGTCAGCTGCGTGTTTGGCAAGGCATAGAGCAGGCCGACCATGCTGACCGGGATCGCCGCCTCTTCGATGAAGTCGATCATGGCATCCGCCATCGAGAGCTTCTCATTGTCGAAGCCGACGATGAAACCCGCGGTGACGAGCATGCCCGCGGCGTAGATCTTGTGGATGCTCTCGGCGATGTTGCGCCGCGTGTTCTGCTTCTTCCGCATCGCGACCAGCGTCGCCGGATCCGGACTTTCGATGCCGACGAAGATGGCGAAGAAATTCGCCGCTCCCATCAGCTCCAATAGCTCGGGATCATCGGCCAGATTGACCGAGGCTTCGGTCGACAATTCGAAGGGATAGCCGTGGGCGCGCTGCCATTCGGCGAGCTGGGGCAGGAACAGCCGCAGCGACTTCTTGTTGCCGATGAAATTGTCGTCGACGAAGTCGAGATGGCCGCGGTAACCCATGGCGTAGAGCCTGTCGAGCTCGACCAGCATTTGCTCATTCGTCTTGGTTCGCGGCACCCGGCCATAGAGCTCGATGATGTCGCAGAACTCGCAGGTGAACGGGCAGCCGCGGGAATACTGCACGCCGAGATAAAGGTAGTCCTCGAACTTCAGCAGGTCGAAACGCGGCACCGGCGTCTTGGTGACGTCGGCCTGGAATTTCGGCGCGATGAAGACGCCGGAGCGTGCGCCGCGGTCCCAGGCCGCGACGAATTCGTGGAGAACGCTTTCGGCCTCGCCGAGCACCTGGAAGTCGGCCCTCCCATAGATATGGGGGCTCGAGGTGGGATCGGGACCGCCGACGACCACTGGCTTGCCCGCGGCGCGGCAAATTTCGATCAGGCGCAGCGTGTCGGCCTGCTGCGGCATCATTCCGCCGGTGAAGACGACATCGGCCCAGGAAAGATCCTCGTCGCTGAAGGAATCCGTGTTGCAATCGATCAGCCGGACCGTCCAGCTCTCGGGCAACATCGCGGCAACCGTGATCAGCCCCAAAGGGGCCGCGGGGCGCTTCACGCCCAACACTTTGCAGGATTCGCCAAAGCTCCAGAAGGACTCTGCCGAGAACAGCGGATAGAGCATCAGGACTTTGCAAGGCTGCGGTACGTTCATGGAACCTCTTTTTGGCTGATTCCACTGTAGCAGAGCATTGTCGACTTGCACCCCGGCAAAAGGGACAAACTGTCGCTCTCGGTTCCAGGGCCATCGGCGCGGAAGCCGGTAGACGTCGCCCCAAGCCGTGCCGCCGAGCGCCAGGAAGGGTCTCACCGGCGGCTACCCCTCGGACTATTGATTTGAACGTTTCCAATTTGCCGGACACATTGCGCCGCTGAGTCCAATCGGTGGATTGGGCCAATCAGGGGACTGCGATGGCAAACCTAACAATCAACGGAAAAACCTTCACGCTCGACGTCGAGCCGGATACGCCCCTGCTGTGGGCGATCCGCGAGAATGCCGGCCTGACCGGTACGAAATATGGCTGCGGCATTGCACAATGCGGCGCCTGCACCGTTCACATCGACGGCGTCGCCACCCGCTCCTGCGGCGTTTCAGTCGGCGAGGCCGCAGGCAAGAAGATCACGACCATCGAAGGGCTCGCCTCCGGCAATGCACTGCACAAGGTGCAGGAAGCCTGGATCGCTCAGGACGTGCCGCAATGCGGCTATTGCCAGAGCGGCATGATCATGGCGGTGGCGGCGCTGCTGAGCGAGAAGCCGAAGCCGACCGACGCCGACATCGACGAGGCCATCACCAATATCTGCCGCTGCGGCACCTTCCAGCAGGTGCGCGAAGCGATCCACACGATCGCAAGCGCGTAAGGAGCCGCCCCATGAACAAGCATGTCTCTCCCAAGATGAACCGCCGTGCCTTCGTCATCGGCACCGCCGCGGTCGGCGCAGGTCTCGCCATCGGCCTCGATATCCCCTTCGGCGGCCCCGCAATGGTCCGCGCGGCCGACGGCTCCCCCGAGATCGGCGCCTGGGTCGTGGTCAGGCCCGACGACACGGTCGTCATCCGCATCGCCCGCTCCGAAATGGGCCAGGGCTCGCTCACCGGCCTCGCCCAGCTCGTCGCCGAGGAACTCGAATGCGACTGGTCGAAGGTCTCGACCGAATATCCGACACCGGGCCAGAGCGTCGCCCGCAAGCGCGTCTGGGGCGATTTCTCGACCGGCGGCAGCCGCGGCATCCGGTCTTCGCAAGACTATGTCCGCAAGGGCGGTGCCACCGCACGCGTGATGCTGATCCAGGCCGCCGCCGAGGCGTGGAAAGTGCCGGCGTCCGAATGCGCGGCCGCCAACAGCGTCATCACCCACACGCCGTCCGGCAAGACCACGACCTATGGCAAGGTCGCCGAGGCTGCGGCCAAGCTGACGCCACCGGCCGACGTCAAGCTGAAGGACCCCAAGGACTGGAAGCTGATCGGCAAGGGCGTGAAGCGGCTGGACACCGCCGATAAGACCACCGGCACCATGATCTACGGCATCGACGTCAAGCTGCCTGGCATGCTGAACGCCGCGATCAAGGACTGCCCGGTGTTCGGCGGCAAGCTGAAGAGCTATGACGAAGCCAAGATCACCGGCATGAAGGGCGTCAAGAAGGTCGTCAAGGTCGGCGATACCGCGGTCGCGGTCGTTGCCGACACTTGGTGGCACGCCAAGACCGCGCTGGAGGCGCTGCCGATCGTCTGGGACGAGGGCGACAACACCAAGGTCTCCAGCGAGTCGATCGCGAAATGGTTGACGGAGGGCCTCGACAACGCGCAGCCGGCCTATGTCGGCAACAAGAACGGCGACGCGAAGGCGGCGATTGCCGGCGCCGCCAAGAAGATCGAGGCGGTCTACAGCTATCCCTACCAGAACCACGCCACCATGGAGCCGATGAACGCCACGGCGCTCTACACGGCGGACAAGTGCGAGGTCTGGTGCGGCACGCAGAACGGCGAGGCGGCCTTCGCGGCCACGTTGGAAGCGTCGGGCCTGCCGGCGGAGAAGTGCGACGTGCACAAGGTGATGCCCGGCGGCGGCTTCGGCCGGCGCGGCCAGACCGACTATGTCCGACAGGCCGTCTTGATCGCCAAGGAGATGCCTGGCACGCCGATCAAGCTGTTGTGGTCGCGCGAAGAGGACATGGCGCACGGCCGATATCATCCGATCACCCAGTGCAAGATGACCGGCGCGTTCGATGCGGACAACAATCTGGTCGCGCTGCACTACCGCCTGTCCGGGCAATCGATCCTGTTCTCGCTGCGTCCCGAAGCGCTGCAGAACGGCATGGATCCGGCCGCATTCCAGGGCGTCGCCCAGTCCGGCGAAGCCGCGTTCGGTTACTCCGTGCCGAACCTCCTGGTCGAGCATGCGATGCGCAACCCGCACGTTCCGCCCGGCTTCTGGCGCGGCGTCAACGTCAATCACAACGCGATCTACATGGAATGCTTCATGGACGAGCTGGCCCAGGCCGCAGGCCAGGACCCGCTCGAATTCCGCCGCAAGCTGATGGGCAATCACCCCAAGCATCTGGCGGTGCTCAATGCCGTGGCCGAGAAGATCGGCTGGAGCACCCCGGCGCCGCAGGGCATCTATCGCGGCATCGCGCAGGTGATGGGCTATGGCAGCTATGTCGCCGGCGCCGCCGAAATCTCGGTGACCGATGGCAACAAGATCAAGGTGCACCGCATCGTCGCCTCCACCGATCCCGGCTACGTCGTCAATCCGGCACAGGTGGAGCGGCAGATCGCGGGCTCCTTCGTCTATGGCCTCTCCGCGCTGTTCTACGGCGGCTGCACCGTCAAGGACGGCAAGATCGAGCAGACCAACTTCGACACCTACAATTCGATGCGCATCAACGAGATGCCGAAGGTCGAATCGGTGATGGTGCCGAGCGGCGGGTTCTGGGGCGGTGTCGGCGAGCCGACCATCGGCGTTGCGGCGCCGGCGGTGCTCAATGCGTACTTCGCGGCGACGGGCAAACGCATCCGCTCGGTGCCGCTACGCGATCAGAACATCACCTTCGCCTGAGAAACGCCGCGGCGGTCGTAACGCTCGCCGCGGTACACTTTCCGGACAAGACTCATGAATGCGTCGGTGACACGGCGGGATGCCGTCCTCGGCATCGCCGCCGCGGCTACATCATTCGCCGTTCCTTCGATCCTGCGCGCGCAATCGGCGGGCCGCGTCGTCGTGGTCGGCGGCGGTTTTGGCGGTGCGGCGTGCGCCCGCGCGCTGAAGCGCGCGCAGGCAAACTTGCAAGTCATCCTGATTGAACCCAGTACCGTCTTCACCTCCTGTCCGTTCAGCAACGAGGTGATCGCAGGTCTGCGCGAGATCGACACGCAGCAGTTTGGCTATGACAAGGTCGCCGCCGAGGGCGTCACGGTGATCAACCAGGCCGCAACCACAATCGAGCCGCAGCTGCGCAGCGTCGTGACGGCCGATGGCGTTGCGCTGCCCTATGATCGTCTCGTCCTCTCTCCCGGCATCGACTTCCATTTCGAGGCTCTGCCCGGCTACGACGACGCGGCATCAGAAAAAATGCCGCACGCCTGGAAGGCGGGCGCACAGACGCTGCTGCTGCGTCGGCAGCTGGAGGCCATGCCGGACGGCGGCACTGTCGCCATTGCGATCCCCGCCAATCCCTCGCGCTGTCCGCCGGCGCCTTACGAGCGCGCAAGCCTGATCGCGCATTACCTGAAAACGAAGAAGCCGCGCTCAAAGGTCCTGATCCTCGACGCCAAGGACAATTTCTCCCAGCAGCGACTGTTCGAGAGGGCGTGGAAGGAGCTTTACGGCGACATGATCGAACGCATCGCTCTGTCGCAAGGGGGCCGCGTGACCTGGGTCGATCCCGCGACAAGAACCATCGTCACCGAATTTGGCAACTACACGCCTGACGTCGCCAACGTCATTCCGCCGCAACGCGCCGCGCGCATTGCCCAGATCGCGGGCGCTGCGGATGCGACCGGCTGGTGCCCGATCAATCCCGTCACCTTCGAATCGAAACTTGTCCAGAACATCCACGTTATCGGCGATGCCTGCCTCGGCGGAGGCATTCCCAAATCGGCATCCGCGGCAAGCGCACAGGGCAAGGCCTGCGCCGCCGCCATCGTGAACCTCCTTGGTGGCCGCGCGCCAGAAACGCCGCGATTGACAGGCGTCTGCTACAACATTGTCGCACCCGGCTACGGCTTTTCACTCGCGGGCAATTACCAGCCCAGGGGCGACATCTTCGCCGAGGTCGAGGGCGGAGCGACCAGCCCCGTCGATGCGCCGCGCGAATTGCGCGCCCGCGAGGCGACTGAAGCCGAGCGCTGGTTTCAAACCATCACGGCAGATACCTTTGGCTAGAACATCGGTCCATATCGCAGCGCTGATCGCCGCCATTGTCGCCTTCGCCTGCCATGCGGGAGCCGAGCAACTCCGGCCCTACAACATCGCCGGCGACGGCATTGCGGAGTCGCTCACCGGCGCGCCCGGCGATGCCGCGCGCGGGCGCGCGCTCGTGCTCGCGCGCACGACGACCTGCATTCTCTGCCATTCCGGCCCCTTCCCGGAGACCCGATTCCAGGGCAACCTCGCGCCTGACCTCTCGGGTGCGGGGAACCGCTGGACGGTGAGCCAGTTGCGGCTTCGACTGGTCGATGCGGCGCGCTTCAACCCGGAGACCATCATGCCGTCCTATTATCGGACCGATCACCTCGTGCGGGTCGGGCGAAATTTCGTCGGCAAACCGATCTTGTCCGCCGCCGAGATCGAGGACATCGTGGCTTTTCTCGCAACACTTCGGGACTAGGACTGTTCATGCCGACCACGCGACGACAATTCCTGAACCTTGCCGGAAGCGTGACGGTCGCCGGGACGATCCCGATCGTCACGCTGCGGCCGCTCGAGGCGACACCGGCGACGCTCACCGCCGCGATCCGTAACGTCGTCGGCGAAGCACCTGTACGCACTGGCAAGGTGAAGCTCGACATTCCGCCGCTGGTCGAGAACGGCAACACGGTGCCGTTGACCGTGAGCGTCGCGAGCCCGATGACGGCGAACGACTACGTCAAGAGCATCCACGTCTTCAACGAGAAGAACCCGCAGCCGAACATCGGCAACTTCCATCTCGGCCCCTCCTCCGGCCGCGCCCAGGTCTCGACGCGGATCCGGCTCGCCGACACCCAGAAGGTGGTGGCGATCGCGCGCCTTTCCGACGACACGTTCTGGCAGGTCACGACCGAAATCGTCGTGACGCTGGCCGCCTGCACCGAGGAGATGAATTGATGGCCGCACTCATCAACGTCCCGGCGAAAGCCAGACGCGGCGAAATCATCGAGATCCGCACGTTGACCTCGCACATCATGGAGACCGGCTTCCGCCACACCGCGGACGGCGCGCTGGTACCGCGCGACATCATCACGAGCTTCACGTGCCGCTACAACGGCACCGAAATTTTTCGCGCCGATCTCTTTCCGGCGATAGCAGCCAATCCCTATCTGTCGTTCTTCACGCTCGCGAAGGAGAGCGGCAAGTTCGAGTTCGAATGGATCGGCGACAACGGCTATTCGTCCAGCGCCTCGGCGTCGATCACGGTCGAATGAGTTTTTGGCGCGCGATATCGGCCGCGGCGCTCCTCGCCACGGCCCCTGCCCTGCTCGCCGGCGAGATTCCGCCGGACGCGCGCCGCTCCGGCTATTCATTCATGGGGCCCGACACGCGCGCGATGCAGGATGACGACAGCTCAAATCCCGGCATGCTGTTCGTGCTCGACGGTGAGGCGTTGTGGACGAAGAGGACCGGCGGTGCCGACAAGGCCTGCGCGGATTGCCATGGCGATGCACGCGGCAGCATGAAAGGCGTCGCGGCGCGCTATCCGGCCTTCGACAAGGCGCTGGCGCGCCCGGTCACGCTCGACCAGCGCATCAATCTGTGCCGCAGCAATCATCAGCAGGCAACGGCGCTCCCCTACGAGAGCCGCGACCTGCTGGCCCTGTCCGCCTTCGTCGCGCACCAATCGCGCGGGGTCGCGATCACGGCCGGCGACGATCCGCAACTGAAGCCATTCGTCGAACAGGGCCGCGACCTCTTCATGCAGCGCCAGGGCCAGCTCAACCTTGCCTGCACCAATTGCCACGACGACAATTTCAACAAGCGGCTTGCCGGCGCGCCGATCACGCAGGGACAGCCGACCGGCTATCCGCTTTATCGCCTGGAATGGCAGACGCTGGGATCGCTGGAGCGGCGGCTACGCAGTTGCATGACGGGTGTCCGCGCCCAGGCCTATGATTTCGGCACGCCCGAGCTGGTCGCACTCGAACTCTATCTGATGTCGCGAGCGCATGGCTTGCCGATGGAAACGCCGGCCGTGCGGCCCTGAATTCCACAGATTAGGACTAGGCAGACGCGGAACGGCCGCTAGTATCCGCCCAAATTGAGTCACAGGGAGGGACCTAAAGTGGTCAACCACAAAATCTCGCGTCGTACGCTCTTGACGGGCACTGCCGCAGCTGGCGCGCTCAGCCTGACGGGATTGCCGGCGCGCGCCGAGGTGAACTGGAAAAAATACGCAGGGACCAAGCTCGAGGTGATCCTCGCCAAGGGGCCCCGCGGCGACAACCTGCAAAAATACGTCAAGGAGTTCACCGAGCTCACCGGCATCCAGGTCGAAGCGGAGCAGATTCCCGAGCAGCAGCAGCGCCAGAAGGTGGTGATCGAGTTCACCTCGGGCCGTCCAAGCTTCGACGTCGTCCATCTCAGCTATCACGTGCAGAAGCGGCAGTTCGAGAAGGCCGGCTGGCTCGCCGACTTGACTCCCTTCATGAAGGACCCGGCGCTGACCGCGCCCGATCTCGTCGAGAGCGACTTCTCGGCGGCGGGCCTGCAATACGCCAGGAACGACAAGGGCCAGATGCTGTCGCTGCCGTGGTCGGTCGATTATTTCATCCTCTATTACAACAAGGAGCTGTTCGAGAAGAAGGGCGTCGCCGTTCCCAAGACCCTCGACGAGATGGCTGCGGCGGCCGAGAAGCTCACCGACACCAAGGAAGGCATCTACGGCTTTGTCGGGCGCGGCCTGCGCAACGCCAACATGGCGATGTGGAGCAACTTCTTCCTCAATTATGGCGGGGAATTCCTCGACGCCAAGGGCAATATCCTGACCGACGGTCCGGAAGCCATTGCCGCGACCAAGCTGTATCAGACGCTCCTGACGAAATCGGCACCGCCCGGCGTCGCCGGCTTCAACTGGATGGAGTCGATGGCCTCGTTCACGCAAGGCCGATCCGCGATGTGGATCGACGGCGTCGGCTGGGCGCCGCCGCTGGAAGATCCGGCCGCCTCGCGCGTTGTCGGCAAGGTCGGCTACACCGTCGTGCCCGCCGGCCCCAAGGGGCAATATTCCTCGACCTACGGCGACGGCATCGGCGTTGCCGCTGCGAGCAAGAACAAGGAAGCCGCCTATCTGCTCTGCCAATGGGTGGTCTCGAAAACCCAGGGCGCGCGGCTGCTGCAGGCCGGCGGCGGCGTACCGTTCCGCAATTCGATCCTCGGCGATCCCGAGGTCCAGAAGGGCGTCAAGACCAAGGAGTGGCTGCAATCGGTGATCGATTCCGGCAAGATCAGCAAGCTGGGCCTGCCCGTCGTGATTCCGGTCGCCGAATTCCGCGACATCGTGGGCGCCGCCGTCACTGCGACCTTGTCCGGCGCCGATCCTGCCGCCGAGCTGAAGAAGGCCAACGATCAGTACCGGCCGATCCTGGAGCGTAGCGAGAAGGCGTGAGTGCGTTGACACAATCGACTCCGGGCGCGGCACAGTCTGATGCCGCGCCGGAGAAGGAGTTGCGGCCGCCATCCTACTGGCCGTTCGTGGTGCCGGCGCTGGTCGTCGTGATCGCGATCATCATCTTTCCGTGGGTCTTCACGATCTGGATGAGCCTGAACGAATGGAAGGTCGGCTCGTCGACCACCTTCGTTGGCTTGTCCAATTATCTGCGGCTGACGAGCGATCCCCGCTTCATTGAGGCCGTCGGACATACACTGGTCTACACCATACTCTCCGTGCTGCTGCCGCTCGTGCTCGGCACGTTTGCGGCCGTGGTGTTTCACCAGAAATTCCCCGGCCGCGGCTTTCTGCGCGGCGTCTTCATCATGCCGATGATGGCGACGCCGGTGGCGATCGCGCTGGTCTGGACCATGATGTTCCACCCGCAGCTCGGCGTATTGAACTATCTGCTGTCACTGGTCGGAATCCCTGCGCAGCTCTGGGTATTCCATCCCGCGACCGTCATTCCCTCGCTGGTGCTGGTCGAGACCTGGCAATGGACGCCGCTGGTCATGCTGATCGTGCTCGGCGGCCTGGCCGCGATCCCGACCGAGCCTTATGAAAGTGCACAGATCGACGGCGCCAGCATCTGGCAGGTGTTCCGCTTCATCACCCTGCCGCTGATCATGCCGTTCCTGTTCATCGCCGGCATGATCCGCATGATCGACGCCGTGAAGAGCTTCGACATCATTTTCGCGATCACGCAGGGCGGGCCGGGATCGGCGTCGGAGACCATCAACATCTATCTCTACAGCGTCGCCTTCTCCTATTACGATCTCGGCTACGGCTCGGCGATCGCGGTCGTGTTCTTCCTGCTGATCGTTCTGCTTGCGGCGGTGATGCTTTATGCGCGCCAACGCATGCTGTGGACCGAGATCGCGAGCGGCACATGAGTCCAAGGCAAATCATCGGCAAAATCGGCCTGTGGTTCTCGGTGTTCCTCATGGTGTCGCCGGCGATCCTGTTCTTTCTCTGGATGCTGTCGCTGTCGCTCAAATTCGAGATCGACAACGCCGCCTACCCGCCGGTGTTCTTCCCCGAGCATATCGCCTGGAAGAACTATGCCGACGTGCTCGCCTCCAACCGCTTCCTGACCTATTTCATCAACAGCCTGATCGTGACCGGCAGCGCGACGTTGCTTGCGCTGCTCGTCGGCGTTCCCGCCGGCTACGGGATTGCGCGGATGGCCGCGCACAAATCCGCGATCGTGATCCTGATCGCCCGTATCACGCCGGGCCTGTCCTATCTGATCCCGCTGTTTCTCATGTTCCAGTGGCTGGGACTGCTCGGCACGCTGGTGCCGCAGATCATCATCCACCTCGTGGTCACGGTGCCGATCGTGATCTGGATCATGATCGGCTATTTCGAGACGACGCCGATGGAACTGGAAGAAGCAGCCCTGATCGACGGCGCCACGCGCTGGCAGGTCTTCCACCATGTCGCGCTGCCGATCGCCAAGCCCGGCATCGCGGTCGCCTTCATCCTGGCCGTGATCTTCTCCTGGAATAATTTTGTGTTCGGCATCGTGCTGGCCGGACGCGAGACCCGCACCCTGCCGGTTGCCGTCTACAACATGATTTCGTTCGACCAGTTGAGCTGGGGGCCGCTCGCGGCCGCCGCGCTGATCGTCACCCTCCCGGTGCTGCTGCTGACGGTGTTCGCCCAGCGACAGATCGTCGCCGGGCTCACCGCTGGTGCCGTCAAGGGCGGCTAGCTACTCCGCCGGTGCCGCGTGCATGTCCGCATGCGGCATGTAGGGCTCGCTCGCGCCGAGCCTGCTGGCCGCGAACAGACCGGCGGCCATCACGGCATAGGCGAACGCGACCGCGGGCGTGACGCCAAAGCCGCCACCGATGCCGACGGCTTCGCCGTGCATGAAACCAAAGTAGGTCAGGACTGCACCAACCAGCGCAAATGCCGAGGCCTTCTCGAAGTCGCGCTCGATGATGAAGACGCCGATCGCACCCAGAATCAGGCCGCCGAGGATGGAGCCGCCGCCCATCACTTCTAACCCGTGATAGAACACGCCCTGCTGCGGCAAGGCGGCGATCGCCGCAGCCTTGACCGCGTCGGCCTTGTCGGCGGCCATTCCGCCCACGGTCGCAGCCGCGTTCATGGTCGAGCCCAACATCGTGTCGATCTGGAGCTTGGCCCACGCTGCGAGATGCGGCGTCAGCGCCAGCACGATCGCGGGCGCGTGCTTGACCGGCGTGGTCTGGAACGCCTGCGCGCCGATCAGCATCCCGATATAGAGCAGGATCGGCGAGATCGCGACGACCGGCACTAGCGCCAGCAGCACCGAGATGATGCCGAACCAGGCCAGCACCACCACCATGATGCCGGTCGCAGCCGAATAGCCGATGCGGCCGCCCATCGCTTTCCAGCCGGGATGGCCGATATAGACGGCGTTGATGAAGGGATTGCCCATCAGGCAGCCGATCAGGCTGACGATTCCGTCGGCGGTGAGCACGCGCGTGGTCGGATATTCGTCGCCGGCGGCTTCCGCGCTCTCGACATTGTCCATGGCTTCGACGAGATCATAGATGCCGAACGGAATGGCGGTGACCAGGATGATTCCGAGGAATTCGAAACCGGAGAAGACGTAGCCCACCGCCGGGATCGGCACCGAGAAGCCGAAATTGGCGAAGGCATCACCGACGCCCTTGACACTCAGTCCACCGAGACCGAGGCCGAACAGGTTCGAGCCCCAGGCGATGACCATGCCCACCGCGATCGCAACGAGACCGGCGGGAATGCCGCGCCAATATTTCACGCCACCGAACCAGCTCACCAGGATGATGGCGAAGCAGACCAGGCCGATCTGCGGCGTCATGTACATTTCGAGGGCCGGCCGCATCGAGATGAAGGTGACGGAGACACCCGCAAGCGTGCCGAGCAGCGCCGCGCGCGGCGTGATCCTTCGGATGAAAGGCGCGATAAAGCCGCCGATCATGAGAATAAAACTCTGGAAGAACACCCAGACCAGGCCCGCCGACCAGCCCTTGAGCGGATCACCGGTCTTGATCGTGATCGGAAGCATAATCACGAAGGTGACGATGAACATATGCGGCACGCTGACGCCCGAGGGCAACGCGCAGACATCGTTGCGGCCGGTCTTCTGCGCCAGACGATAAGCGAGGAACGCGTAGTAGAAGGTGGAGAGACACATCATCAACCCGAGCGCGGGCAGGATGCGGCCGAACACGAGACTGTCGGGCATCTTCAACACGAAGCGCAACAGGCCCGTGAGCACCAGCATGTTGACGAGGATGTTGGTGCCGAAGCCGAAAAACGCGTTCCAGTCGCCCGGTGTCCATAGTGCCGGCTTGAACTCGGAGGTGCCGGCCGTCCCTGTCGTGCCTGTGCTCATCGTGATGCCCCTACGCTGATGTGGAAATCTTCATCGCCTCCAGTACCGCGGCTGAGCTTGCGACCCAGCCGAAGATGCCGCCCTGGGCCTTGATCATCTTCAGGCCCATCTCGTGAAATTCGGGGAAGTAGGACGCGCAGCCGTCCGAGATGACGACGCAGCGATAGCCGCGATCATTGGCCTCGCGCACGGTAGTGTTGACGCACACTTCGGTGGTGACGCCGCACACGAGCAGATTTTCGATACCGTTTTTCTCCAGCACCTCGGTGAGCTCGGTGGCGTAGAACGCGCCCTTGCCGGGCTTGTCGATCACGATCTCGCTGTCGAGCGGATAGAGCTCCGGGATGATGTCGTGGCCCGCCTCGCCGCGAATGAGAATGCGTCCCATGGGACCGGGGTCGCCGATGCGCAAGGATGGCGCGCCGCGCTCGATTTTCGCCGGCGGCGCGTCGGAGAGATCGGGCAGATGGCCCTCCCGCGTGTGGATCACCAGCATGCCGGTATCCCGCGCGGCCTTCAGCACGGCACCGATCGGCTTCACCGCGCGCGCGAGCTGACTGACGTCATTGCCCAGCGTCTCGCCGAAGCCGCCGGGCTCCATGAAGTCGCGCTGCATGTCGATGATGAGAAGCGCAGTGGCAGGCCAGTCGAGCTTGACCGGCTCCGGTTCGGCGCTGATGACACCCAGTGTCGGCTTGGTTGAGTTCAACATGACGCCCGCCCCTCGCGAGAACTCTCTGTGCCAGGAGTTCTGCAAGCGCCGTGCCATTGTGTACAATGACGATCGGGCGGACAGCGCGGGAAAATTTGCTGCACTGTCAGAAGCTTATCAGGCTGCCTCGCGTCTGCTTATTCGCTGTGCGACGACTTTGCGACGTGCATTTGCCTAGAGGATGAGCGACAACGAAGCTCGCTTTTAGCGGGCAGTATCTCCGTACAGCCGTCGATATTCTTCCTCATACGGCGCGTAGGAATCCTTCAGCGTGGCCATGTTCAGCAGCATGGTCGCGACCACAATGTTTGTCTTGTCGAACACGCGCGTCTTCACCCAGGCGCTCTCGGTGCGGCGGCTGCCGGAGAGCGCGATAACCTCGCGCTCGACTTCGTACTCCTCGTCAACAAACAGCGGGCCCTTCACCAGCCTGATCTCCTGGTCGGCGAATAGTCCGACGGCCGGTCCCTTGGCCGGGAGAGGATCGTCCTTGGAGCGGTATTGGAACAGCACGCTCAGCATCTCCATCGGGATGATCGCCCTGCCCCAGGGATTCGCAGAAGGATTGCCGGCGCCTGAATAATACGGCGAGGTCTCGGTGATGGCAGCGAGCTTCTGCCGCAGCGAGAACGGATAGAGCTCGCCCATGATCTGGTCGAACGCCATCCGCACCACGAGCCGCCGGCTCGTCTGCGCCACCTTCACGTCGCGCAGGATCACGGGATCAGTGAGCGGCTTGAGTTCGCCAAGGCGCGCCTCCAGCGCGGTTGCGGCGTGCGGCTCTCCGACCGAGGCCGTGCCGCGCAGCACCTCCGTGCCATCGCGCTTCACCATCTGGATCTGGCACTGGCTGGTGCCGGGCAACGGTTTCGACAGGGTCGCCTGCACCTCCTCGCCTTCGTAACAGACGCTGCGATAATGCGCGGAGAGGCATCCGCTCTCGAACCAGGCCTGTCTCCACAAACGCGCACCCAGCGGTGCGAACTGGCTGAAATGGGTCGGACCCTCGATGGTGCCGCCCTTGAAGCCGAGCTTCTGCGCGGTGGCGTCGTCGTGGATCGAGGCGTGCGCGTCATAGGTTTGAGCTTGCAGCATTTGACGCGGCTGACGCCACGGCCCGATCAGGGCTCCGTCGGTCTCCGTGATCTCGGTATCGAACGCTTGTGCCGTCATGGTGTCCTCCGCAAGCAAGCCATGACTAGCAGGAGCGCCACGGATGCGGCCAGCGATATTGACTTCGTCTGCGCATGCCTTTGACTGTGACAATTCGCGTCGCGCAGCCGCTCCTCCCTCCCGCAGCGCAAACCCCAAGTCGAATAAGAGCCGAAACAAGAGACGAGGACTTCCGAAATGACGCTGATGCAGGTCGAGCTGGATGACAAATACCGGCTCGAATCGAAGCGGATCTTCCTGTCCGGTACTCAGGCGCTGGTCCGGCTGCCCATGTTGCAGCGCGAACGCGACCGGCTGCAGGGCCTCAACACCGGCGGCTTCATCTCGGGCTATCGCGGCTCCCCGCTCGGCATGTACGACCACGCGCTGTGGCGCGCGAAGGAACATCTCCAGCAGCACGACATCGCCTTCGTCCCCGGCTTGAACGAGGACCTCGCGGCGACCGCCGTCTGGGGCAGCCAGCAGGTCGGTCTGTTTCCCGGTGCCAAGGTCGACGGCGTGTTCGGCATCTGGTACGGCAAGGGGCCTGGCGTTGATCGCTCGGTCGACGCACTCAAGCATGCCAATGCGGCCGGTACCTCGCTCCATGGCGGCGTGCTCGCGCTTGCCGGTGACGACCACGGCTGCCAATCCTCGACACTGGCGCATCAGAGCGAGCAGGTCTTCGCGGCGGCGCTGATCCCCGTGATCAATCCGGCGACGCTGCAGGATTACCTCGATCTCGGCCTCTACGGCTTTGCGCTGTCGCGCTTCTCCGGCTGCTGGGTCGGCTTCAAGGCGATCAGCGAGACGGTGGAGAGTTCGGCCTCGATCTATAGCGACCCCGAACGCATCCAGATCAAGCTCCCCGACGATTTCGAGATGCCGCCCGGCGGCCTCAACATCCGCTGGCCGGATCCGCCGCTGGACGCGGAGAGGCGCCTGTTCGGCCCGAAGATGGCGGCGGTACAGGCCTTTGTGCGTGCCAACCAGCTCGACCGCATCGTGCTCGACTCGAGGCCGGCACGGCTCGGCATCGTCGCGACCGGCAAGGCTTATCTCGATCTGCGACAGGCGCTGGCCGATCTGGGCATTACCGACAAGGACGCGCAGGATTTGGGCTTGCGCATCTACAAGGTCGCACTGACTTGGCCGCTGGAGGAGAGCGGGGCCAAGCGCTTCGCCGAAGGACTTCAGGACGTGCTGGTCGTCGAGGAGAAGCGCGGCTTCATCGAAGACCAGCTGATGCGCATCCTCTACAACATCGATGCGTCCAGGCGCCCGACCGTGACGGGAAAACGCGACGAGCGCGGCGCGCCGCTATTGCCGAGCGAAGGCGAGCTGACGCCAACCCTCGTTGCATCCGCACTGGTGGCGCGGCTGCGCAAGCTAGGCCACCATAGCCCGGTGCTTGAGCAGCGCCTCGCCCGGCTCGAGGCCTTCGACACTCCTGTTCCGGCCTCCGCGCAAATCAAGCTCGCGCGCACGCCGTTCTTCTGTTCGGGATGCCCGCACAACACCTCGACGCGCGTGCCCGAGGGCAGCCGCGCCATGGCCGGCATCGGTTGCCACGGCATGGCCTTGAGCATGCCGACCCGCCGCACCGATTTGATCTCGCATATGGGCGCCGAGGGCGTGAACTGGATCGGGCAAGCGCCCTTCACCACCGAGCAGCACATCTTCCAGAACCTCGGGGACGGCACCTACACCCATTCCGGGCTGCTTGCCCTTCGCGCGGCATCGGCCGCCGGCATCAGCATCACCTACAAGATCCTCTACAACGATGCCGTCGCGATGACCGGCGGCCAACCGGCCGAGGGCGGCTTCAACGTCGCCCAGATCGCGCATCAGGTCTGGGCCGAGGCCGTCAAGCGCCTCGCGATCGTCTCGGACGATCCGACCAAATACCCCGACGCCAACTACTTCCCGCAAGGCGCGACCGTCCATCATCGCCGCGAGCTCGACGCCGTGCAGCGCGAGCTGCGCGACATCAAGGGCCTTACGGTCATTGTCTACGATCAGACCTGCGCCGCGGAAAAGCGCCGTCGCCGCAAGCGCGGGCTGTATCCGGATCCCGCCAAGCGCGCCTTCATCAACGAGCTCGTTTGCGAAGGCTGCGGCGACTGCTCGCAAGCCTCGAACTGCGTTTCGGTGCAGCCGCTGGAGACCGAGTTCGGCCGCAAGCGCCAGATCGACCAGTCGAACTGCAACAAGGACTTCTCCTGCGTCGAGGGTTTTTGCCCGAGTTTCGTCACCGTGCATGGCGGCACGCTCAAGCGGATCAAAACCTCGGCGGTGGATTCAGGCCAGTTGTTTGCCGACCTGCCGCTGCCGCCCGCTCGTGAGCTGGACGCCCCCTACAACATCCTCGTCACCGGCATCGGCGGCACCGGTGTCATCACCATCGGCGCGCTGCTCGGCATGGCCGCCCATGTCGACGGCCGCGGCTGCTCCGCGCTCGACTTCACCGGCCTGTCGCAGAAGAACGGCGCCGTGATGAGCCATGTGCGCATCGCCGCGAAGCCGGAAGACATCTCCGCGGTCCGGATCACCACGGGCGGTGCCGACGTCATCCTCGGCTGCGACATGATCGTCTCGGCAGGTCCCTCTGCGCTCAGCCGCGCCGAACGCGGAACGACGAAAGCGTATATCAACGCCGACCTGCAGCCGACCGCGAGCTTCGTGCAAAACCCTGATCTCGATTTCGAGATGGGCACGATGCAGACGGTGCTGCGCGACGCTGTCGGCGACAAGAACCTCGATATCATCGACGCGACAGGCATTGCCTCCGCGCTGATGGGCGATTCGATCGCGACTAACCCGTTCATGCTCGGCTTCGCCTTCCAGAAAGGCGCGATCCCGCTGTCGCTGGACGCGCTGCTCCGCGCCATCGAGATCAACGGCGCCGCGATCGAGATGAACAAGCTCGCCTTCACCTGGGGTCGCCTCGCCGCCCACGACATGTCGCGGCTGCGCAGCGTGCTGCAATTCAGGAGCCGGGCTTCCGCGCCGACGAAGTCGCTCGACGACATCATCGCGACGCGCGCCGAGTTTTTGACGGCCTATCAGGACAAGACCTACGCCGACCGTTACTCCGCGGCCGTCGCCAAGGTGCGCAAGGCGGAAGCAGCTGCCTCGCCCGCGTCCACGGAGCTGACCGAGGCTGTCGCGAAAAACCTGTTCAAGCTGATGTCCTACAAGGACGAGTACGAGGTCGCGCGGCTCTACACCGACGGCAGCTTCTCCAAGAAGGTCTCGGAGAAATTCGACGGCGACTTCAAGCTGAAGTTCTATCTGGCCCCGCCGATCTTCGCACAGCGCGACAAGACCACCGGACATCTCCAGAAGAAGGAATTCGGCGGCTGGATGATCCACGCCTTCCGCGTGCTGGCCAAACTAAAATTCCTGCGCGGCGGCGCGTTCGATCCGTTCGGCCGCACCGAGGAGCGCCGGACCGAGCGGAAGCTGGTCGCGGATTATCTCGACATGATCGATCGGCGGATCGCCGGGCTGAAAGCAGAGCAGATCCCGCTGCTGGCGAGGCTCGCGCGGCTGCCGGAGACGATCCGCGGCTTCGGGCATATCAAGGAAGCCAACATCAAGCTGGCGGCGGCGGAGAAGGCGCGGTTGGAAGCGGAACTGGAGAACAGCCGCTTTGCGGCGGCGGCGGAGTAAGGACAAGCCGGCGCCACATACTCGGTGTCATCGCCCGGCTTGACCGGGCGATCCAGTACTCCGAGAAGCTGGTGACTAAGTCGAGAAGCCGCGGCGTACTGGATGCCCCGCCTTCGCGGGGCATGACAGCGGTGGTGGCGGCTAGACCAACGCTGTGGCCGCACTCGCCCCAACCACACTCCCCTCCGCCAGATGCCTTCCCGCGATGTACCCGAACGTCAGCGCCGGCCCCAGTGCAATCCCCGGCCCGGGACAATTGCCGTTCATGACCGAGCCCATGTCGTTGCCGCACGCATAGAGCCCGGCAACCGGCGTGCCGTCCTCGCGCAACACGCGCGCCTGGGCATCCACCTTCATGCCGATCGCCGTGCCGAGATCGGCCGGATAAATCCGCATCGCAAAGAACGGCGCACATAGGATGGGCGCGACGCACGGGTTGGGCTTGTGGGCGGCGTCTCCGAAATGGCGTTGATAGATCGTGCTGCCGCGGCCGAATTCCAGGTCACGGCCCTCCTTCGCATCGGAATTGTAGTTGGCGATGGTCGCCGCGAGTGTCGACGGCTTGATGCCGATCTTCGCTGCGAGCTGCGCGATATCAGCGGCCTCGGCCAACTCGCCGCTCGCCGCATAGCGCCGGATATTGCGCGTGAACGGCCTGATGCGGCCGAGGCCATAGCGCCACAGAAACTGGCGGTCGCAGATCAGGTGGAACGGCCGATCCGGTTCGCCGTCACGCAGCATGGCGAGAACGAACTCGTGGTACGACAGTGCCTCGTTGGCGAAGCGCCGGCCGGCCGCATTGACGGCGATCACGCCGGGCTTGGCGCGGTCGGTCACCATGTGCGGGAAAACACCACGGCTTCCATCGGCGCGCCGGAACAGCGAGGCCGGCACCCAATAGGCGGGGCTCGTCGCATCCGTATTGAGCGCTGCGCCGGTTGCGGTCGCGAGGCGGATCCCGTCGCCCGTAGCGGACGTGTGGGTCGCCGAGATGAATCCGGCCGCGGGCGGGAAGAAGCGTTTGCGCAAGGTCGCGTCGTACGAGAAGCCGCCGGTCGCCAGCACCACACCGCGTCGCGCGGCGATCAGGCGATCGCGCGCCCCATGACGGATAATGACACCGCCGACGCGCTCGCCCTGCATCGACAAATCCTCCACGTCCGCACTGAAGAGGATCTCGACCTGCCGCGCCAGCAGCGAGGCATACAGCCGCGCGGCGAGCGCATTGCCGAGATGCAGCGTCGTGCCGCGCGGGCTGCGCAGCCGCTGCCACGCATACTCCGAAACCAGCCGCGCCGCGCGAAGAGCCGAGCGCAGCGATTTTCCGGCCCGGCGCAGATGGGGAATGTCGGGGCGGCTAACCATCATCCCACCAAATAACGTGAACTCCGGCAGCGGCGCGCGCAGCCGCGCGAAATGCGCGCCCAGCCGCGTGCCGTCGAAGACGACCGGCTCGAGCACGCGCCCGCCCGGCGTCGCGCCCAGCCGCTCCGGATAATAGTCCGGACAGGCTTTCACCGGCTGGAGGCGCACTTGCGTGTTGGCTTCGAGATAGGCGACCGCCTCCGGTCCGCGCGCGAGGAAGGCGGCGCGGAGGCCCGCATTGGCGGGCTCGGGCACCGTGTTCGACAAATATTGCACGGCGTCCGTGACGCTATCGGAGAGCCCCGCCTGTTTCATTTTGGCATTGGCTGGAATCCAGATCATGCCGTCGGACCATGCGGTGGTGCCGCCGACGAAAGCGGTCTTCTCGATCACCAGCACGCGCAGGCCCTCGGCGGCGGCCACCGCCGCTGCCGTCATGCCACCCGCGCCGGCGCCGACGACGATGATATCGTAGGTCTCATGCGCCGGCATCATGCGGCGGGGTTCCCGAAGCGAGACATGACACCGTCATACCTCGCTTCGGCGCCCACACGCTAGCGCGCCGGCTTGCGCTCGACCGGGTCGATGTCGAATGCCCGCAGGCGGCCGAGCCGGAGCACGTCCATCGCCAGCCGCCGGCCGATCCGGTCGCGGTCGAGGACACGGATCAGATCGTCGACGCCGTTGATCTCGACGCCGTCGAGGCCGATCACGACATCGCCGGACAACAGGCCCGCCTTCGCCGCCGGCCCGTCCGGCTCGATCTGAGCCAGCAGCGCGCCCATCTTGTTCTCGACGCCGGCCAGCACCGCGTGCCGCCGCGGGATCGGCGCGGTCTGGCCGGCCACGCCGATATAGGCGCGACGGACATAGCCGTGGCGGATGATCTCCGACAGCACGAATTGCGCGGTGTTGCTGGCGACCGCAAAGCAGATGCCTTGCGCGCCGTTGATGATGGCCGTGTTGATGCCGATCACCTCGGCATTCGACGACACCAGCGGCCCGCCCGAGTTGCCGGGGTTGAGCGCAGCATCGGTCTGGATCACGTCCTCGATGGTACGGCCACTGACCGAGCGGATCGAGCGCCCGAGCGCCGAGACCACGCCGGCAGTGACGGTCGATTCAAAGCCGAGCGGGTTGCCGATCGCGATGACGAGCTGGCCGCGCCGCAAGGTCTTGGAATTGCCGAGCGCCGCATAGGGCAAGTCCCGCACGCCATTGGCGCGAAGCAGCGCAAGATCAGTGTCGGGATCGACGCCGAGCACCCGGGCGTCGCCGACATGACCCTCGACGTCACGCAGCCGGATCTCCTTCGACGAGCCGACCACGTGGCTATTGGTGAGAACGAGCCCGTCCGGCGAGATCACGATGCCCGAGCCAAGCCCGCCGCGCTCGCGGCCGTTCGGCACCTTCGGTCCGGTCTCGACGCGCACGACGGCCGGACCGACACGGTCGGTCACGTCGATCACGGCATTGGAATAGGCGTCCAGCAGGGCCCTGTCGTTGTCCGGGACAGCCGCTGTCGCCCGCGATGACGCGGCGTCATCGACGATGTCTGAAGTAAAATCCAACATGGTAGGAGTCCTTGAGGCTCACACAGATGGTGGCCTGCTCCTTTAGGCGCAAGGGACCCGCCCGGGGCGCAAGGCTGGACTGCCCAGGTGGCTAGGGTGCCCGTCGCAGCGTGCCCGCCCTTGCCTTGACCGGGTCCAGCAGCGACCAGTCGCCATCCGGCAGCACGTAACCCAGGGGGAACGGCGCGCGTGCCTCGAGGCCGAGCGAGCGCAGCACACGGTCGTCGCGGTAGTAGCATTGCAGCACCACGCGGACGAGCGTCGCGGCCGCCGCGCCGCCGGAACTGCGAAACTCCTGCGCCACCGCATCGCGCCTGGCAGCATCGAGCTCGGCGAAGGGTTGGCCCGCGAGCCGCGCCAGATGGTCGAGCGCCAGCGCCACCAATTTGGCGTCACGCCCCAGCGTTGCCAGCATGTCAGCCTGGATCGCGGGGTCGTCGGCGCCGGGCACCTTGTACTCGTCGCTGGCGGGCACGATCATCGCGGCGATAGCGCGGAGGTCGTCGCATTGGCGGCGTGTCAGTTGATTGTCTGCGGACATGTCGGCCTCAATCGAACAAATTGGCGAGGCGCTGCTTCATCTGGTCGGCGATGTAGAGCGCAAGGGCCTGAATGGTGGACGTCGGGTTCACCCCGCCCGAGGTGACGAAGATGCTGCCGTCGACGATGAAGAGATTCTTGACGTCGTGCGAGCGGCCCCATTCATTGACGACGGAGCGTTCGGGGTCGGTGCCCATGCGTGCCGTGCCGAGCAGATGCCAGCCGCCCCACGGGATCGGCGAGTTGACGCAGATGTCGCTCGCTCCCGCGGTTTCGAGAATCTCCCGGCCGCGCGCCAGCGCATGCTCCATCATCTTCCGGCTGTTCTCGCTGATCGTGTAATTGATCTTCGGCGCGGGAATGCCGTGGCCGTCCTTCAAGACCGGATCGAGCGTAATCTGGTTATGCTCCTCCGGCAGGTCCTCGCAGATCGCGGAAAAGCCGAGCCGGTGGCCGTTGAGCTTGCGGAAGACGCGGTGGTGATCGGCGCCCCACGGCAATATCCCCTTCTGCTCGCTGACGACAGCCTCGAACACCGGCCCCGCGCCGCGCACGAACTGAACGCCATAGCCCCGCACGAAGCCGCGCGAGAGGTCCGTGTCATACCATTCCTTGCTCCACAGGCAGGTCGGCGGCGCGCGGTTGCTATCGGTCGGCTCTTTTACGTAGCCGTAGATCTGCGCATAAGGATGGAACATCAGGTTCTTGCCGACGAGGCCAGACGAATTGGCAAGCCCGTTCGGAAAGCGGTTCGATGCCGAATTCAGCAGCAGCCGCGGCGTGCCGACGCCGTTGCAGGCGATGATGACGACATGCGCCGGCTGGAACTGCTCGAGGCCGTCCTTGTCGTAATAGACCACGCCGGTGGCCATGCCGTTCTCGTCGGTGGTGATCTCGCGCACCCGACAGTGCGTGCGCAGCTCGACTCCGGCGCGGACCGCGTGCGGCCAATAGGTGATGTCGGTCGAGGACTTCGCGCCTTGCGCGCAGGCTGGCGTGCAATGGCCGAGATTGATGCAACGCGCGCGGCCCTCGTAGTCCATGGTCGCGACCGTCGTATCCGACGGCCACCAGTGCCAGCCGAGCTTGTTCATGGCCTTGCCGATGATCGCACCGGACAACCCCATCGGCTGTTGCGGCATCGGCGGATGCGTCAGCGGTGAGAGCGGGTCGCCCGAGAGGCCGGACGTGCCCATCATCCGGTCGTTCTCTTCGAAGAACGGGGTCAGCGCGTCGTAGTCGATCGGCCAGTCGTCAGCGACGCCGTCGAGCGTCTTCACCTTGAAATCAGAGGGGTGCAGCCGCGGCCAGTGCGCGGTGTACATCACCGTCGAGCCACCGACCGCATTGTAGTTGACGACCTTGATCGGCGAATCGTCGTCGTTGATCGGATAGTCCTCAGGCCGTCCGCGGACGTTGGGGCTCGACGACCACTCGCCGTAGAACTTGGCCTCCCAGTCCCGGCCCGTGCTGGGATATTCCGGCGGGTTCATCCAGCCGCCCTGCTCCAGGCAGAGAATATGCATCTTGGTCTCGGCCAGCGACCACGCCACCGCCGCGCCCGAAGCGCCGGCGCCGATGATCAGGACGTCCACGGGGTCTTTCATCGCGAAATTTTCCTCCCTTCGCCGCTTCCCGGGCGATTCGGCCTCCGCTCCGCAAGGCCGGCGAACGATAGGATCAGAGCTACGGCCGAGTAAAGCCGCGAGGCCGGAATGTCGCACTTCGCGGGGCGCAGACCATTGGTATCGCCACATCCGGATGCTAGGAACAAGCCGCACGAGCCATCGATAGCGAGACCTTATGTCCTTCCGAAAATCCTTTGCCAGCGCCCGCGCTTTTGCGCTCGTTTTCCTTCTCGCCCTGTCCGGATTTCTGGGCACCTCCGGCCCCGCCTCGGCGCTGACCGCCGCCGCGACGGTCCGCGACGGCAACGCCATCCAGCTCGGCGACGTCACCTACCGCCTCGACGGCGTCGACGCACCCGAGCTGGACCAGGTCTGCATCGACGATCACGCCGATCCCTGGACCTGCGGCATCGAGGCCCGCGACCAGCTCGCCAAGCTGATTGGCAAGCGATCGGTGCGTTGCGACGATGTCGGACCGGAAAAGAGTTTTGGCAAGCGGCACCGCGCGATCTGCACGGCCGAGGGCGACAAGACCAGCTTGAACGAACAGCTGGTCAAGCTCGGCTATGCCATCGCCCGCGAGCCGGTCAAGGCGAACATCAAGTCGGCCGCGGCCGACGCCAAATCAACCTCGGCCGGAATCTGGAAGGGCTGCTTTGTTGCACCGCAGGAATTCCGCACCGGCAAGAAGGACGGCGCGCTCCTGGGCGCCGCCTGCCGCACCGACCGCGACAAAGAGATTCGCGCAGTGTTGTTTCCCGAGGATCTGACGATGCCGCCGAGCTGTGGCATCAAGGGCAAGCTTGCGGTCCGCGCGCGCGTGACCGGCAATATCGGCATCTACCATTTACGGGGCTGCCCGAGCTACCCCGCGACCACCAAACCGGACCGCTGGTTCTGCTCGGAGGACGACGCCCAGGCTGCGGGCTTCCGCAAGGCCTACAACTGCCGGCGGCCGAAATAACGAAGCCCATCACGCACCCGTGAGCGGCAACCGGAGACAGTATTCATCCGGAATTGAACTCTATCGAGAGTTGCTGCATTTGTAAGCGTACGCAAGCGCTTTGCGCGAGCGTTTCCTTGGCGGCAATCCGGCTCCGGCCCGATTGCTTTGCTCGGGCGTTTCCTCCCTAGACTTGGGCCGCTTGTCACAACAAGCGGCTCTTCTTTTTTGTGCGCCCTTAGCGGTGCATCGGCATGATCTGATCCATGGCCGGCATGTTCGCATTCAGATGCGCCATGATCCAGACGGTGCCACCGACCACCAGGAACACGACCAGCAGTCCGAAGGCCAGCGCCAGCACGTTGTTGGTGTTGTCGGGGCCGGTGGTGATGTGCAGGAAGAACACGAGGTGCACGCCCATCTGCGCGATCGCCAGCACGATCAGCGCGACGGGAATCGAGGGCTGCCAGACCAGATCCGTGCCGGCGATGAAGAACGAGGTCGCCGTCAGCAGCAGCGCCAGAACAAGACCGACCACGTAGCCGAGGATACGCGTCCCGACACTGTGTTGCTCCTCGTCGCCCGGCGCGAGGTCATGGCCGGCCGGCATATGCGTCTGATCGCTCATACGCCACTCCCAAGCAAATAGACCACGGAGAAGACTCCGACCCAAACGATGTCGAGCGCATGCCAGAACAACGCAAAGCACATCATCCGGCGCAGCACGTCGGCACGAAAACCCTTTGCGAAGACCTGGGCCATCATGGTGAGAAGCCACAATATGCCGGCCGAGACATGGAGACCGTGGCAGCCGACCAGCGAGAAGAACGAGGTCAGGAAAGCGCTGCGCGATGGGCCATAGCCGCGGGCAACGAGGTCAGCGAATTCGCGAAACTCAATGACGAGAAAGATGAGGCCGAGCAAACACGTCACCGCCATCCCGAGATAGAACCAGAACCGGTTGCGCACATCGGCTGCGATGCTCGCCATGCCGCACGTGAAACTCGACAGCAGCAGGCAGACCGTCTCGATCGCGACGTTCCGCTGATCGAAGATCTCCGAACCCTTCGGGCCGCCGGCGGTCTGGTCGGCCAGCACCGCATAGGCCGCAAAGAAGCAGGAGAACATCACGATGTCGGAGAGCAGGAAGATCCAGAAGCCATAGGCGGTCACGATGCGCTTCGGCGCTGGGCCGGGATGCTCGATGACGAGGCCGATGTGATGGGGATCGGCGTGCGCACGGCCGGCGGTCGCGGTCATTGACATCAGATTGTCCCCGCCATGCTGACAAGATTGCGCCGCTCCTCGAGGTTGACGCGGTCTATTGCAGCGACTTCGTCGGCCGGAATGACGTATTCGTCATGGTCGCGCCAGGCGAACACGACGAATGTCGCGAACGCTCCGATGCCGCCCAAAATCACCATCCACCAGATGTGCCAGATCAGCGCAAAGCCCATCACCGTGGCGAAGAACGCGCAGACGAAGCCGGTCGGCGAGTTCCTGGGCATCTCGATGTCATGATACTCGGGCGCATCATGATCGAGGGATTGCTGCTTGGCATGGGCCTTCAGATCCCAATAGGCATCTTCACCGCGCACATCGGGATTGAAAGCGAAGTTGAAAACGGGTGGCGGCGACGACGTCGCCCATTCCAGCGAGCGGCCGTCCCAGGGATCACCGGTGCGGTCGCGCAGGGCCTCGCGGTTGCGGATGCTGACCACAATCTGCACGATCTGGCAGATCACGCCAACCGTCAGCACGGCCATTCCGACGGCTGCAACCAGCATCCAAGGCCGCCACGCCGCGACGTCATAGTGCTGCATGCGCCGCGTCATGCCCAGCATGCCGGCGACGTAGAGCGGGATGAAGGTGACGTAGAAGCCGAGGAAAGTGAACCAGAACGCAGCCTTGCCCCAGCGGTCGTCGAGGCGAAAGCCGAACGCCTTCGGGAACCAGTATTCGAAGCCAGCAAAGGCGCCGAACAGCACGCCGCCAATGATGACGTTGTGGAAGTGCGCGACCAGAAACATGCTGTTGTGGAGGACGAAATCGGCCGGCGGCACTGCGACCAGCACGCCGGTCAATCCGCCGATGATGAAGGTGACCATGAAACCTATCGACCACAGCATCGGCGTCTCGAAGCGGATGCGGCCGCCATACATCGTGAACAGCCAGTTGTAGATCTTCACCCCGGTCGGGATCGCGATGATCATGCTGGCGATGCCGAAGATGGCGTTGACGTCGGGGCCTGCGCCCATCGTGAAGAAATGATGCAGCCAGACCATGAAGGAGATGATGCAGATCGCCATGGTCGCCAGCACCATCGAGCGATAGCCAAACAGCGCCTTGCCGGAGAAGGTCGAGACCACCTCGGAGAAGATGCCGAAGGCCGGCAGCACCAGGATGTAGACCTCGGGATGCCCCCAGGCCCAGATCAGGTTCATGAACATCATGACATTGCCGCCGGCCTCATTGGTGAAGAAGTGGAAGCCGAGATAGCGGTCGAGCAGCAGCATCGCGAGGGTGGCGGTCAAAATCGGGAAAGCCGCGACGATCAGGAGGTTCGAGGCCAGTGTGGTCCAGCAGAACATCGGCATGCGCAGATAGTTCATGCCTTTGGTGCGCAGCTTCAGCACCGTCGTCACGAGATTGATGCCGGCAACCAACGTGCCGACGCCGGAGATCTGCAGCGACCACGCGTAATAATCGACACCGACGCCCGGCGAGTAGGACAGCTCCGACAGCGGCGGAAAGGCGAGCCAGCCGGTGCGGGCGAACTCGCCGATCACGAGCGAGAGATTGACCAGCAGCGCACCGGTCGCGGTCAGCCAAAAGCCGACCGAATTGAGCGTCGGGAAAGCGACATCGCGTACGCCAAGCTGGAGCGGCACGATGAGATTCATCAGTCCGATCACGAACGGCATCGCCACGAAGAA